>NZ_AP014879.1:2387500-2687500 GCF_002355735.1 Sulfuricaulis limicola
GGCTGGCCGGACTTGTAGCGCTTGCTGAAGTCGTCGCGCTCGAGCATGCGCGCCACCGTGTGCGTGGCCGCCAGCTGGATCAGATCGGTGGCGCGCATCTCGCCCATCCAGCTCGAATTGAACATCACCAGGGTTTTTTCCGGATCGAGGATCTTGTAAATCTGGTTTTCATAGGTGCGCGCGTTTTCGATCACCTCGTCGCGCGACAGCGGCGGACGCGTGCTGTTCTTGCCGGTGGGATCGCCGATCATGCCGGTGAAGTCGCCGATCAGGAACAGGACTTCATGCCCGAGATCCTGGAACTGGCGCAGCTTGTTGATGAGGACGGTGTGGCCCAGATGCAGGTCAGGGGCGGTCGGATCGAAGCCCGCCTTGACGCGCAGCCGCCGTCCGGACCGGAGGCGTTCGACCAGCTCCGTCTCGAGCAGAATCTCTTCGGTGCCGCGCTTGATGAGACGCAGCGATTCGGTGACATGTGTCATGTATATTCCTGAAACGGCAGGTGATTCCGGGCGCCGCAAAGCGTACCATAGGTGCCCTGACATGGCATGCCGACACCCAGCCCCGCCCGCAGTACGGTTGATCTAAACTTTAACCTGCCGGTTTTTTCAGGAGACTTCCCTTGCCCAGAGGATTGCCCCATAAAGGATTGTTGAAAAAAATCATCTCGGCGCTGCGCGTGCACGGCAAGGCCCATGCCCACCGTCTGCCGGGGCGCAGCGTGTGGCTCCTGGCGCTGGCGGTTTTCCTGACCTCGGTCACCATCGCGGCCATTATCCCGCGCGACAACGATACGCCGCCGGCAAATGCGCTGATCCCTTCCACGCCACCGCAAACGGTGCAGTTGGGCGAAACGCCCATTTCACCCGCGACTGCCTCCATCGAAGGCACGCCGGCTGATACACAAACGGTCAGGGAGACGCCCGACCGCGAGCACTGGACCGAAGTCACGATCCGCAAGGGCGACACGGTCTCGGATGTCCTGAACCGCAACGGCCACGACAGTGGAATGATCTATCGGCTGATCCAGTCCAACCCGGAAGCCCGCACCTTTCGTCAGCTGTTGCCGGGGCAAACGCTGCGCCTGCGTTCGGGCACCGACGGAACGCTGCAGGAGCTGGTTTACGAGACCGGTCCCGGTGAGGCGTTTCATCTCGTGCGCCACGATGGCCATTTCGAGCTTACCAAGGAGCTGCGCACTTTTGAAACCCGCGTGGCCCATGTCACCGGCACCATCGAGTCGTCGCTGTTCGAGGACGGCCAGGACGCCGGGCTGTCGGATAACATGATCATGAAGCTGGTGGAGATCTTCGGCTGGGACATCGACTTTGCCCTCGACCTGCGCCGCGGCGACAGTTTTTCCGTCATTCACGAGGAAAAATTCTGGCGCGGGCAAAAGGTCATGGACGGGGACATCCTGGCCGCCGAGTTCGTCAACCAGGGGCGGACGTTCCGCGCCATCGCCTTTCGCGACGCCAACGGCTACACCTCTTATTACGCACCCGATGGCGCGAGTGTGCGCCGGGCGTTCCTGCGCACCCCGGTGGAGTTCAGCCGCATCTCTTCGCGTTTCACCAACAGCCGTTATCACCCGATCCTGAAAACCCGACGCGCGCACAAAGGCGTGGACTACGCCGCGCCCACCGGCACGCCGGTGCGCAGCACCGCCAGCGGGCGAGTGCTGTCGATCGGCTGGGGTGGTGGTTACGGCAAGCGCATCGTCATCCGTCATAACGCCACGTACAGCACCGTCTATGCACATCTCTCGCGCTTCCGCGACGGCCTGCGCGTCGGCAGTTTCGTGGACCAGGGCCAGACCATCGGCTATGTCGGCGCCACGGGCCTCGCGAGCGGCCCGCACCTGCATTACGAGTTTCAGGTCAACGGGGTACACCGTAATCCCCTGACCTTCAAGTTCGCGGGCGGAGGAAAGATCGCCCCGCAAAACCGCGACGAGTTCGCGCGACTCGCCGGCGACTGGTCCGCACGTCTGGATGTCATCGGTCACGGCACACGCGTCGCCGCCAGTCGCCAGGCCGGCAATCCCTTGTAACTTTTTGCAGCCTGCCCGAAACTGAAGCCATGCATTACATCGGGCTGATGTCGGGAACCAGCGTGGATGGCATCGACGCCGCGCTGATCTCCGTCTCCGTGGGCGGACGTCCGGTTCTGGTGGCCACCCACGCCCATCCCATCGACGCCGCCGTGCGGGGCGAGATTCAGGCCCTGATGCGCGACGGCCCCAACGAAATTGAACGGCTGGGCGAACTCGACATGGCGCTCGGCGGGCTGTTCGCCGAAGCCGCCGCCGCCGTGCTCCGGAAATCAGGGCTGGCAAAAAAGGACATCCGTGCCATCGGCAGCCACGGCCAGACGCTGCGCCACCGTCCGCGTGCGGCGCATCCCTTCTCGCTCCAGATCGGCAATCCTTCCGTTATCGCCGAACGTACCGGCATCACCACGGTGGCGGATTTCCGCGCGCGCGACATGGCCGCTGGCGGCCAGGGCGCGCCGATGGTGCCGGCCTTTCATCACCAGATGTTTCATTCCGCACAGCGGAACCGCGTCATCGTCAATATCGGCGGAATCGCCAACGTGACCTGCCTGCCGGCCGACGCCGCACAGCCGGTGAGCGGGTTCGACACCGGCCCGGGCAATACTTTGCTGGATCAATGGATTCATCGGCATCACACGCATGCGCACGACGAGGCCGGACAATGGGCTGCTTCCGGACGTACATCGCGGGAATTGCTGGAACTGCTGCTGTCCGACCCGTATTTTGCGGCTCCGCCGCCCAAGAGCACGGGGCGCGAGCACTTCAACATGGAGTGGCTGCAAGGGCATTTGAAAAAACTCGCCACGCCGCCGGCTGCCGCCGACGTGCAGGCGAGCCTGGTCCAGCTCACCGCGCAGAGCCTCGCCCGGGCCATCCGCCGGTTCCTGCCGCAAACGCTGGAGGCCTATGTCTGCGGCGGCGGTTCACACAACCGTGCGCTGATGACGGCGCTGGCGGAGAATCTGCCCGGCATCGCGGTTACCACCACCGACGCGCTCGGCATGCCGCCGGACTGGGTGGAAGCGGCGGCCTTTGCCTGGCTCGCGCATCAGACGCTGGAAGGACTCCCCGGCAACATACCGGCGGTTACCGGCGCCGGGCATGCGGCGATACTGGGCGGGATTTACAAGGCGTAGCGAAAGCGGCAGAAACGAAAAAGGGCCCTTGCGGGCCCTTTTTGCGTGCGTCTTGTGCGGTGTCAGGTGTTGAAGGAAGAACCGCAACCGCAGGTGGTCTTGGCATTCGGGTTCTTGATCACGAACTGCGCGCCTTGGACGCCTTCCTGGAAATCGATTTCTGCGCCCGCCAGGTACTGGAAGCTGAGCGGATCGATCAGCAGCGTCACGCCGTTCTTTTCCACGCGCGTATCGTCCTCGTTGGCGTTCTCTTCGAAGGTAAAACCGTACTGGAATCCCGAGCAGCCGCCGCCGGAGACAAACACCCGCAGCATCAGCGCCGGATTCTTTTCCTCTTCGATCAATTCTTTCACCTTGTTTGCCGCGCTTTCGGTAAACATCAGGGGGGACGGCATTTCAGGCATGGCAGCACTCATCGGAACCTCCACAGATCACAGTAAACTTGATGAACCAATTATCCTATTCCTGACCCTGTGGGTCAACAATTAGCTAGTCTTCGACATCCAGACCATTTTCTCCGGCCGATTTCAGGCGAGTCACGGTTCCCTTCTGGGGATTGTCGCGACCGGCTTCAACCGCCTCGCGCACCAGGTTGCCGTTGACCACCGCCCCCAGGGCCATTTCAATCACCCGGTAATAGACATCACCGGATATTTCCGCCTTGTTCTGGAGCTCAATGCGTTCGGCGGCGCGCACGTTGCCCTTGATCGCGCCGTTGGTGATGATGTGCGGCACCGTGACGTTGCCGGTCACCACGGCGTTCTCGCTCAGCACCAAGGTGCTGTTGGCATCGCCCTTGGCCGTGATATTGCCGCGGACCTTTCCGTCCACGCGCAGGCCGCCGGTGAACACGATATCGCCCTTCAATTCCGTTTTCGCGCCAACCAGGGTGTCGATGGTGTTGCACGGTTTGTCGCTCGGTTTCTTTCCCAGAGCATTCAGCATTGCGTTACCCTCCATGTAGGCATTGTAGTTGACCCTGCATCACGTGAGAAATCGGGGTCAGAGACGGATTTTCTGACTCCCATGTTCGCAGAAAACCGGCGTCAGAGAAAATCCGTCTCTGACCCCAATTTCTTGCCGATTTCTCCCCAATTTCTCGCTACCCCAGCGGCCAGGCGTAGGTCGCCTCCGCCAGGGATGTCCCGCCGGAAGTCGTGATATAGACCTTGACGCGCTTGGGCTGGAAATTCCTCGGCAATTCCAGCTTGCCCTCGATGTCCTGAAAATACTTGAAGTTCACCTGGATCGGGCGTTCGTTCGCCGCCGGGAAGCGCAACAGCGTGTCCTCGCCCACCTGCATGCCGCTGATCTCGATGATCGCCCGGCCCTGGACCGTGCTCTCATGCTTCAGTGCCTGGATCAGCACCAGCTTGTAACGGAACTGGTTCGCGGCGCCGGCCGGCTCGATGTAGAGGTTCTGGATGCGCAGGCCGCTCTTCTTGTCGGCCGGCGAGATGATGTTGCGGTAGAAATTCAGCTCTTCACGCAGTTTCACGATCTCCTGCGCCGAGGCCTTGAGCGACTTGTCGAGATCCTGGTAGGCCGCCTGGTCCATCTGGATGGTGCGCTGCGAGCGCGCCAGCGACTCCTGCAGCTCGCGGTTTTCGTCCTGGAGCTTGCGCATATCGTCCTGCAAGGTCTGCTGCGTCTCCTGCGCCGACTGGCGTTCGAACCCGGCGCGGTTGAGGCCGTAGTTGTAGATGAATCCGGCGGACGCCAGCAGCGCCACCGCCGCCATCACCGCCAGCAGCAGCTTCATGCGCGGCGAGTAGCGCTGCTTGATGATCAGTTCGCCGGGTTTGTTGAGATCGATCATGGGGATTGGCCTGCGGAATACCCTGAATATAGCGGAAAATCGGGGTCAGAGAGGGATTTTTTCTAACGTCGGTCTTCTTTGAAAATTAATCTCAAAAAATCCCTCTCTGACCCCGATTTTCGGTCAGGGTAGCACGCCTGCCTGCCGCAGACCGGCGCGTTCGTCCAGCCCGAACAGGATGTTCATGTTCTGCACCGCCTGACCGGCGGCGCCCTTGACCAGATTGTCGATGACGGACAGCACCACCACCGTGTCGCCGCCCTGCGGCCGGTGCACGGCGATGCGGCAGACATTGGAGACCCGCACGGAACGCGTCTCGGGATGGCTGCCGGCAGGCATCACGTCCACGAACGGCTCGTTGGCGTAACGCTGTTCATACAATGACTGCAAGTCCGCTCCCGGCAGTGTGAGCCGCGCATAGAGTGTCGCGTGGATGCCGCGGATCATGGGCGTGAGATGCGGCACGAAGGTCAGTCCCACGGATTTGCCCAGCACCGCCTCGAGTCCCTGGCGGATCTCCGGCCAGTGACGATGACCCGCGACGCCATAGGCCTTCATCGTGTCCGCCGCTTCCGAAAACAGCAGATGCGTTTCCGCTTTCCGGCCGGCGCCGCTGACGCCGGACTTGGCGTCGGCGATCAGATGCTGCACATCCACCAACCCGTTTTCCAGCAACGGGAGAAATCCCAGTTGCACGGCCGTCGGATAGCAGCCGGGGTTGGCGACCAGCCGGGCCTCCCTGATTTTCTCCCGGTTCACTTCCGGCAGGCCGTAGACCGCTTCTTCCAGCAACTCGGGGCAGGCATGCGGCACGCCGTACCATTTCTCCCAGAGCGCGGGATCTTTCAGACGGAAGTCGGCGGCAAGATCGATGAGCTTCACACCGGCCTTGAGCAGCTCGCGCGCATGCGTCATGGCCACGCCGTTGGGCGTGGCCGAGAACACCACGTCGCAACCAGCGAGGGCTTTCGTGTCCGGTTCGGTGAACGCGAGCTTCACATGGCCGCGCAGGTTGGGAAACAGGTCCGCGACCTTTTTTCCGGCCTCGCCGCGCGAGGTGATCACCCGCAGATCCGCCTGCGGATGCGCCGCCAGCAGGCGCAGCAATTCCACGCCGGTATAGCCGGTGCCGCCGATGATGCCGATTTTGATCATAGGATTGGAAACCGTGATTTCACCGCAAACTACGGCAATTCGATTCAAAGATACAGGATATTGCCGGAGGCCGGAAGATCACTGTTTTTGCTGAATCTGAAACCCGGAAACCGGTTTCTGACTGAAAAAAAACGGGGCCCGAAGGCCCCGTCACTCGATACTGCTTTATGTTTGTTCAACCGTTACGGATGGCTTCCTCTTAGAACTTGAGGATATAACCAGCCGAGATACCGGTCGCGTCATTGCCGGCAGCAGTTGTCAGGTTATCACCATGGCCGCCGTTGGCGCTGGAGGTGGTGAAGGTCCCAGCCGTGTCATTGCTCACCGAGGCGTAGTTCAGATAGACCATGGCGGTCTTGCTGAACACGTGATCCACGCCGATGGCCCACATGTCACCGCCGTTGTCGGTCGCCGAATTGTCGACCTTGTCGGCATTCAGCCAATGGAACTTGAACTTGTTGTTGCCCATGGTCATCGCGGCAACCAAGCCCATGGCATCACGGTCGGCTCCCGAGACGCCGCCCATGTCGCTCAGCGATTCCCACAGCAGGCCGATCGTGAAGGCATCCATGGTATAGGCGCCCGCGAGACGGATACCGGTCGTGTCGTTGTCGGAACCCGTGTTGCCTACTTCGTTCCAGGCGGCGCCGACGAACAGCGGGCCGGAGGAGAAGTTCAGGCCCACGCTGGTATCCTTGTTGGATGTGTTGCCAGCCGCATCAGAACCGGCGTTGGAGGTGTTCTGCACCACCGCGTTGAAGCCGCTGAAGTTCGGGCTCTCATAACGGATCATGTTGCTGACACGGGCATCATACGCACCGGCATTACCGATGAAGTTACGCATGTCGCCGACCTGCTCGTTAAAGTTGTCGAGCTTGCGGCCAAGATCCTTGTAGGCGGTGTCGTGGCGACCGAGCTTGACCGTACCCCAGCTGCCGGCAAAACCCATGAAGGTGTTGCGCAGAGTGCCGCCAAAACCACCCGTGCCTTCGTCAGCAGCGAAGATCGGGCTTTCCACCTGATAGATAGCCTTGAGACCACCACCCAGATCCTCGTCGCCCTTGATGCCGAAGCGTGAGGAGTTGTTGGCCATAAAGCCTTCCTCGTTGACATCGTTGTCAATGCGATCCATCGACATATGGAAGTGGCCATACAGTGTTGCACCGGCCGCGTGGGCAGCGACCATCGGTCCGGCAACCAGCGCGGCGCCGACGGCTGCCATAAGAAGCTTCTTCTTCATGATTCCTCCTGGAATGAAGGTAGTTGGGAAAAAAACTCAAGCACAGTTCAGCTGCGCTTGTTGTAATTTATAGCACAGCCTTTTGCGAATATGCAACGCAATTTTGTAAATAAACGACAAATAATTATTATGTAACTTTTTTGCAACAAAAAGGTGAATTATCCCGAAAACAAGCTGATTTTTGCCAGATTTGGTGATTCGAGGGTCAGGATTGTCTGCTCCCAAGGATTCTTGTCGAGCCTTTGGGTTCGAGGGGACTAGGATTACTCGGGACATCCATGTCCCTCGCCCCTTCGGGGTCGCTGCCGCTTCGCGGTAGCGTTCCGCGCGCTCCCGGCGCGCGCTCGTCGACAATTTTGTCGGGAACAAAATTGGACGCGCTTTAGCGCGCCCGAAGGGCGGACGCCAGGGATGGCGTCCATCAAGCTAGGTTCTCATCCTAGTCCAAATCGAAAATCAAAACGGCCCGCACGAGGCGGGCCGTTTTGATTTTTGGCTGGGGGACTAGGATTCGAACCTAGATAAACAGAGTCAGAGTCTGTTGTCCTACCGTTAGACGATCCCCCAGAAGGGCTCCGGATTCTAGCTGAAAATTAACCGGCTAAAAATCATTAAGCCACCCGGAGGTGGCTTAATGTATTTCCGAGTCGCCGAAAAAGAATCAGCGCTTGGAGTACTGCGGACGCTTGCGCGCCTTGTGCAGGCCGTATTTCTTGCGCTCCACGGCGCGCGAGTCGCGCGTGACATAACCGGCCTTGCGCAGCGCGGGGCGCAGCGATTCATCGTAGGCCATCAGCGCGCGCGTGATGCCATGACGGATGGCACCGGCCTGGCCGCTGGGCCCGCCGCCAGCGACATTCACCATGATGTCGAATTTGTTTTCCATGTCCACCGCCACGAACGGCTGGCGCACGATCATGCGCGCGGTTTCACGGCCGAAATATTCATCGAGCGACTTGCTGTTGATCTTGATCTCGCCCTTGCCGGGCTTGAGATAAACGCGCGCCGTGGAAGTCTTGCGCCGCCCGGTGCCGAGATGGATGTTTGCCTGCGCCATGGTATTGGTTACCTGAAGATTAGATTTCCAGAACCTTGGGGTTCTGTGCCGTATGCCGGTGATTCGCGCCGCGGTAGACCTTGAGCTTGCGGAACATCTGCCGGCCGAGGGGGTTCTTCGGGAGCATGCCGCGCACGGCGGTTTCGATGACGTCACCCGGGGCCTTTTTCATCATGTCCTGGAAGCTCGTGGCCTTCAGACCACTCTGGTAACCGGAATAGCGATGATAAATTTTGTCGCGACTTTTCTTGCCCGTCACCTGCAGTTTGTCGGCATTGATGACGATGATGTAGTCGCCGGTATCGACGTGCGGGGTATATTCGGCCTTGTGCTTGCCGCGCAGACGCCGCGCGATTTCGGTCGCGACGCGCCCGAGCACCTTGCCGGTGGCATCAATCACATACCAGTCGCGCTTGACGCTTTCCTGTTTTGCGGAAAATGTTTTCATGAAAATTCTTCGGGTAATTCAATTGCTTGAAGGCTTCGCGCCATGCACTTGCGGTGCGGGACAGCCGCCGGAAAGCCGCGCATATTACAAAAGACGCGCATGAGTTACAAGGAAAAATCATCAATCCGGCTTCTGGCGGTCGAGAACCGCCTGAAGCCGATACGCCGGAAAACGGGCAAAAAAAAGGCGTGGCTGGGGAGCCACGCCCGAACCACCACTAGGAGGATGGAGGAGCCATTACCCGGCGCCTGAGCGCCGTAAAGAAATCTTTCAACTACCTGTGTTCAGATTAGCAAACTTCGGGCCAATCGCCAGAAAGCCTGCTCAAATAGAATATAATAATTATCTAATATTTCTACCTATTGTCAATATGATCTGAAAAAAATCTTTTACAAACCCCTAATATAATTCAACTAATTGATTTTAATAGTAAAACTTATAACTTCCAGCTCTGCTCTTGCCTGATCCTGCTGCCTGATTTCTTGAGCAGTTGTGACCCGGCATTTCGGATTTGGTTCAGTGCGGGCAATGCGTCAGCACATAGCACCAGGCCATCTGCGTCACCCGGTGACGCCTGGAACCCACCTCGAAGGCAACGACCGGGGTTATTCCTTCAGTTTGAGGCGCTCAACCGCCTGACCCTGCCGCAGGTGCCGGTCGATGATCTCGTCGATGTCCACCTGATCCACGTAGGTGTACCAGGTGCCTTCGGGGTAAACCGCGATGACCGGCCCTTCCTCGCAACGGTCCATGCAGCCCGCCTGGTTGATGCGTACGCCGCCCTTGCCATCCATGCCCAGCGACTTGATGCGGGCCTTGGCGTAGTCGCGCATCTCCTGCGCCGGGTGGTTGGCGCAGCAGGCGCTGCCGTCCTCGCGCTTGTTCACGCAGAAAAAAACATGATAACGATAATAAGACATGGGCCTGGAAAGTTGCCAGAATCGGGTCACAGACGCTAACGTAGCGGAATTATAGGTCATCGGCCCGTCTTGGGCATATTTTACCTGTACCTGTCACACTGCTTCCTGACCGCCCGACTTGAACCCTGACTTACATATCAAGCGCGAGGCCGCTAAATGCGTGGCCTGCGGGTTGTGCCTGCCACATTGCCCAACCTACAACCTGCTGCACGATGAAGCCGAGTCGCCGCGCGGCCGGCTGTCGTTGATGCTGGCGTTGGCGAAAAACGACCTGCCCTTGAGCGCCAAACTCGAGTCCCATCTCGCGCGCTGCCTGGGTTGCCGCGCCTGCGAGAAGGTCTGCCCTTCCTATGTCGGTTACGGACAAGCGCTCGACGCCGCGCGCGCGCTGATCGCGTCGCGCCGTTCCGCAAACGCCAAACCGGCGAACCGATCCGTCGCATTGATTCAATGGCTGGTGGAAAAACCGGCGCGGATGCGCGTGCTGGGAAAATTGCTGCGGCTGTACCAGGCGACGGGGCTGCAGTGGCTGCTGCGGAAAAGTCATGTGCTCAGGCTTGTCGGGCTGAGCGGGCTCGATGCCGCGGTTCCGAAACTTCAGACCCAAAGAACTTTCGCAGAAACCTGTCCGACAAAAAACAGGCCGAAGGGCCGCATCGCGCTCTTTACCGGCTGTCAGGCGAGCCTGACGGACCAGCAGGTGCTGGCGGCCTCGATCCGGCTGCTCAACCGGCTGGGATACGAAACGCATATACCGCCGGAGCAGGGTTGTTGTGGCGCCCTCCATCTGCATGACGGTCAGACCGCGAAAGCCGCCCAACTCATGCGGCGGAATATCGCGGCGTTCGCCAACGGTGACGACGCGATCGTATCCGTCGCCAGCAGTTGCGCCGCCACGCTTTGCGAATACGGAAAATATCCGGAAGGCGACGAGTCCGCTGGAAAATTTTCCGGCCGCATCCGGGACATCAATCAATTCCTGGCTGACGCGGTCTGGCCGGAGAATACCGCTTTCCACCCGCTGCCCGGGCGAATTGCCGTACATGATCCATGCACCATGACCAATGTATTGCGACAGGAAGACAAGATTTATGCCCTGCTCGGGAAAATTCCCGGCGCTGAAATCATCCCGTTGCCGGAAAACAGAATCTGTTGCGGCGCGGCGGGAACATATCACCTGACCCAGGCGCCGATAGCCGAACAACTGCGCACGCCGAAAATCGATCATCTCAAGCGCCTCGCCCCGGATATCCTGGTGACCTCGAATCCGGGCTGCGCCAGCTTTCTGGCGGCCGGCATGCGCGAGGCCGGGCTGGCCATCGAGGTCATGCATCCGGTGACGCTTCTCGAAAAACAGCTCAAGACTTGAAGCTTCAGGCTCTAAGTTTGATACTCATGCCATGACAAACCGCACATTTACCGCCCTTGACCGCCTGATGGAACAGCTGGATCAGGCGCTGCACACCGTGTTCGGGCCGGCGCCCAATCCCGGGCGCGCCAGTCCCGCGGCCGGCAAGGCCGATGCCGAACTGTCGGCCGCGGAGCGTGAATTGGCGGGCCGGCTCATGCGCATCAACCATACCGGCGAAATCTGCGCGCAGGCCCTGTACCAGGGACAGGCCGCGACGGCGCGGCTGCCGGAGGTGCGCGGAAAAATGGAACAGGCGGCGCAGGAGGAGAACGACCATCTGGCCTGGACCGAGGAACGCATCCGCGAGCTCGGCGGCCACACCAGCTATCTCAATCCACTCTGGTACACGGGTTCATTCGCCATCGGTGCCTTGGCGGGCATCATCGGTGACAAGTGGAGTCTTGGCTTTGTCGCCGAAACCGAACGGCAGGTGGTGCGGCATCTCGAGGGTCATCTGCAACGACTCCCCGTGGAAGACAACAAAAGCCGGGCCATCCTGGAACAGATGCACGACGACGAGGGCCGTCACGCCACGGTGGCCATAGAATCCGGCGGCGCTGAACTGCCGGAACCCATCCGCCAGGCCATGCGTTGCTCGTCGAAAATCATGACGCACACGGCGTACTGGATTTAAGAAATTACTTTTTTGCCAGCGGCGGGTGATAAATCATCTGCACCGTATTACCCGCCGGGTCCTGACAATAGAAACTGCGCGCGCCGTCGCGATGGGTTCTGGGTTCTTTCAGAATCTTCACGCCCTTCGACCTGAGAAATTCAAACCAGGAATCCACCTCTCCGATTTCATTGATGATGAAACCGATGTGATCGAGCCGCTGCGGCGCGCCGGGGTCGATGGCGGACGCAGCACGATGCAGCGCCAGATTGTCGCTGCCGCCGGTGAGATACACGTTGTCGGCGTCCGGCCGCCATTCCACCCGCATGCCGAGCAGGTCCGCGTAAAACCGCTCGCAGGCTTCGAGCTCCTTCACGTTCAGCGCCACGTGGCGCAATCCGGCGGTGGCGGGCGGACGCATCAGCTTCTGTCCCTTGAGCGTTGTGGGCTCATTCACTCTCGATCAGCTCGAAATCATGCGTGATCCTGGCGGTCTTGCCAAGCATGATCGAGGCGGAGCAATACTTGGTGGCCGACAGTTCGATGGCGTGCTGGACCTTTTTTTCGTCCAGATTCTTGCCGGTGACGACAAAATGGATGTGAATGTTGGTGAACACCTTGGGGTCGGTCTCGGCCCGCCTGGCCTCGATCTCGGCGACGCAATCCGTGATCTCCTGCCGCGACTTGCGCAGGATGTGCACCACGTCGTAGGCCGTGCAACCGCCCATGCCGATCAGCACCAGTTCCATGGGCCGTGAGCCCTTGTTCTGGCCGCCGGATTCCGGCGCGCCGTCCATGACCACCGTGTGTCCGCTGTCGGCCCGGCCTTCAAAGCTGACGCCGCCGGTCCATTTGACGTTTGCCTTCATGATTTCCTCGCCTGTCGCTGTGTCGACACCTCAAACAATTCCTGAAGTTTCAGGCCAGGATCATCGGCCTTCATGAAGGCCTCCCCTACCAGAAAGACATTCACTCCGCGACCGCGCATCTGCGCGACGTCGCAGGGCGCATGAATGCCGCTTTCCGTGACCACGATGCGGTCGCCCGGAATCCCGCCCAGCAGGTCGAGCGTGGTCGTCAGCGTCGTACGGAACGTGCGCAAATCACGGTTGTTGATGCCGATCAGCGGTGTGGGCAGTGCCAGCGCACGATCGAGTTCCTGCGCATCATGCACTTCCACCAGCGCGTCCATGCCGAGTTCCGTGGCAAGCGCCGCCAGTTCGCGCAGGCGCGCGTCGTCCAGCGCGGCCACGATGAGCAAAATGGCGTCGGCGCCAATGACGCGCGCCTCATAAACCTGGTACGCCTCTACGGTGAAATCCTTGCGCAGTACCGGCAACGCGCAGGCGGTACGGGCCTGTTTCAGGTATTCATCGCTGCCCTGGAAAAAATCCGCGTCGGTCAATACCGACAGGCAGGTGGCGCCGTGGCGCTCGTAACTTTTGGCAATTTCTGCCGGCCGAAAATCCGCCCGCAACAACCCTTTGCTGGGGCTGGCCTTCTTGATCTCGGCGATTACCGCGGGTTGCCCGGTGGCGAGGCGGTGGCGGATTGCCTGCAGAAAACCCCGCGGCGCGGGCGCATCGGCCAAGCGATTTTTCAGTTCCGCCAGCGGCGCGCGGCGCGCGCGCTCGGCCACCTCTTCGGCCTTGCGCGCCAGGATTTTTTGCAGAATGTCCGGCGGGGCGTTCATGCGGCGGCCAGCTTCCGGCTGAGGGCGACCAGATCCTGCAATTTCTTTCTGGCGGCGCCGCTGGCGATCACGGCCTGCGCGGACTTGATACCGGCGGCCAGACCGGGGGCCAGGCCGGCGACGTAGATCGCTGCGCCGGCGTTGAGCGCCACAATGTCGCGCGCCGGCCCGGCCTCGTTGTTCAACACCGATTCGATCATCTTGAGACTCTCGGCCGGGCTACCGGCAACCAGCTTCGACACCTCGCTGCGCCGGAGCCCGAACTGTTCCGGCTGGATCGTAAATATCCGCACCCGCCCTTCTTTCAGTTCCGCGACATGCGTGGGCGCACCGATGCTGATCTCATCCATGCCGTCCTCGGCGTGCACCACGAGCACATGTTCGCTCCCCAGCCGTTGCAGTACCTCCGCCAGCGGCTCCACCCACTGATCAGAAAACACGCCGAGCACCTGGTTGGGCGCGTTCGCCGGATTGGTCAGCGGCCCGAGCAGGTTGAAAATCGTGCGCACGCCCATTTCGCGCCGCGGCCCGATGGCGTGCTTCATGGCACCGTGATGTTTCGGGGCGAACATGAATCCAACACCGACTTCATTGACGCAGCGCGCCACCTGTTCCGGCGTCAGCTCCAGGTTCACGCCCGCGGCCTCGAGCACGTCGGCGCTGCCCGACTTGCTCGACACCGAGCGGTTGCCATGCTTGGCGACCTTGCCGCCGGCGGCGGCCACCACGAAGGCGGAGGCGGTGGAGATATTGAAGGTGCTGGCGCCGTCGCCGCCGGTGCCGCAGGTATCCACCAGATGCGGTCCACTGACGCCCACGGGCGTGGCGAGTTCGCGCATGACGCCGGCGGCGGCCGCGATCTCCTCGACGGTCTCGCCTTTCGTGCGCAAGCCGGCAAGAAACCCGCCGATCTGCGCCGGTGTGGCCTGCCCGGTCATGATCAGGCGCATGACCTCGCGCATCTCGTCGCCCGAGAGGTTACGCCGCTCGATCACGGCACGGATGGCGGATGGCATGTCCATGGGTTGTCTCAAAGATGAAAACGGCAAAGGCGCGATTCTGTCGCCGAACCGCGATGACGGTCAAGACAAAGCGGTTGCCGGCTCATGGGCGTTGAACCGTTGCCGCCAGTAAAACCACATCCCGACGCCCGCCAGGTTGAGCGCCAGCATGCCGCCCGCCAGAAATTCCACGCGGTGCGACAGCAGCGGCGCCAGCAGGCCGGCCACCAGGGCGTTGAAACCCGCCTGGCTGAAGCCCTGGAGCGCCGACGCCAGACCCCGGTGCGAAGGGAACACATCGAGCGCCAGCAGACTCAGGTTGGGCATGGCCAGCGACATGCCGGTGGCATACAGCATGACCGGGACGATGATGGTGTAGGCCGTGTGCGCCAGCCACGCCGCCAGGCCCAGATTCACACCGGCGGCGGCGAGCATCAGCCCGAAACCCGCGCCGACCGCCTGGACGTGCGAGAAACGTCCGGCCACCCTGCCGGAAATAAAGGCCCCCAGCATCAAACCGGCCACCAGCGGCACGAACAGGCGCCCGAAATCATCCGCGCCGTAATGCAGGTGGCGGTACATCACGTCCGGTGCACCGGCGATGTACAGAAAAAAACCGCCAAAATTGAGCGCGATCACGGCGATCAATACCATGAAGCGGCCGGTGGCCAGCGCCCGCCAATAGGCCGCGGCGATGGCGCGCGGATGTCCCGACTGTCTTCCCACCGGCGGCAAAGTCTCGGGCAGAAACAGTGCCGCCCACAACCAGACGACCAGACCCAGCAACACCAGAAACCAGAACACCGAGCGCCAGCCGAAGGCGTCGTGCAGCCAGCCGCCGATAATGGGGGCGACTGCGGGAGCGACGGCGAAAATCAGCATGACCTGCGACATGACGCGCTGCGCCGCGGGCCCGGCAAAGGCATCGCGGATGATGGCGCGGCCGACCACCAGCGCGCCGCTGGCAGACAAGCCCTGGCCGATGCGCATCAGCAGCAACCAATGAATGTTGGTGGCCAGCGCGCATCCGACGGAGGTAGCGACATAAACCACCACCGACACCAGTACCACGTTCTTGCGCCCGAAGGCGTCCGAGATCGGGCCGTACACCAGCATCATCACGGCAAACGCCAGCAGATACAGACTCAGCGTTTGCTGCATGGCTACCGGCGAGGCAGAAAACTCCTGCGCAATATCCGGAAACGACGGCAGATAGGTATCGATGCTGAACGGCGCCAGCATGGCGAACAGCGCCACGGTGAAGGTCAGCCGCAGTCCGAAATGGCGATGGGAATGGTGCGCCGGGTCGTGCATCGCAACCGGCTCAGGCCGCGCGCCGGTGGCTCTTCAGGAAATTCGCCAGCAGTTCATGACCGTGCTGCGTGAGGATAGACTCCGGATGGAACTGCACGCCCTCAACCGGCAGGGTCTTGTGCCGCACGCCCATGATCTCGCCGTCGTCGGTCCAGGCGGTGATCTCCAGGACATCCGGCAGGCTCGCGCGCTCGATGACGAGCGAATGGTAACGCGTTGCCTCGAACGGATTGGGCAGGCCCGTGAACACGCCCACGTCCTCGTGGTGGATCATCGAGGTCTTGCCGTGCATCAATTGTTTCGCGCGCACGATCCTGCCGCCGTAGGCCTGGCCGATGCTCTGGTGTCCGAGGCACACGCCCAGAATCGGAAACCGGCCGCCCAGTTTCTGTATCGTTTCCACCGACACACCGGCTTCGTTCGGCGTGCACGGCCCGGGCGAGATGACGATGTGATCCGGTTTCAGCTTCTCGATCTCCGGCACCGTGATCTGGTCATTACGGTGCACCCGCACGTCCTCGCCCAGCTCGCCCAGATACTGCACCAGGTTATAGGTGAAAGAATCGTAGTTATCGATCATCAGCAGCATGACTAAGCTCCTTGCCGGCCGTTGAGGCCGGCTGACGCCATGGCCACGGCGCGGAAGATGGCGCGCGCCTTGTTCATGGTCTCGTTCCATTCGTTGCGCGGCACGGAGTCGGCGACGATGCCGGCGCCGGCCTGGATGTACAGCTTTTTGTCCCGGATCACCGCGGTGCGGATGGCGATGGCGGTGTCCATGTTGCCGTTCCAGCCGATGTAGCCGACCGCGCCGGAATAAACCCCGCGGCGCGTGGGCTCCAGCTCCTCGATGATTTCCATGGCGCGCACCTTGGGCGCGCCGCTCACGGTGCCGGCCGGAAAAGTGGCGCGCAACACGTCGATGGCGTCCAGGCCAGGCTTCAGTTCGGCCGTGACGTTGGAAACGATATGCATGACGTGCGAGTAACGCTCGATGACCATCTGGTCCGAGACCTGCACGCTCCCCACCCTGGCCACCCGCCCGACGTCGTTGCGTCCCAGGTCCACCAGCATGATGTGTTCGGCGCGTTCCTTGGGATCGGCCAGCAGTTCCTTTTCCAGCGCCTGATCTTCGGCCTCCGTCGCGCCGCGTGGGCGCGTGCCGGCGATCGGGCGCACGGTGACCAGCCCGTCTTCCAGGCGCACCAGGATCTCCGGCGAGGAACCGACGATATGGAAATTTTTCAGATCCATGAAATACATGTACGGCGAGGGATTGAGCGTGCGCAACGCGCGGTAGAGGTCGAGCGGCGCGGCGGAAAAGGGAATCGCCAGGCGCTGCGACAACACCACCTGCATGATGTCGCCGGCACGGATGTATTCGAGCGAACGTTCGACGGCCTTCTCGAATCCCTGCTGCGTGAAACCCGAAATGAAATCGGCTTCCGCCACGGCCTTGTTATTATCCGGCGCCATGGCCCGGGGAATGGACTGGCTCAACCCGGCCACCAGCTCGTCCAGACGCGTGTTGGCCTTGGCGTAGGCATCGGCCATGGCCGGATTCACATGGATCACGACATACAGCCGCCCTTGCAGATTGTCGAACACCACCACTTCATCCGAAACCATGAGCAGGATGTCCGGCGCGCCGATGGCGTCGGGCTTGGCCATCCGACCCAGGCGCGGTTCCACATAACGAATGGTTTCGTAGCCGAAGTAACCGACGAGTCCGCCGGTGAAGCGCGGCAGCCCATGGATTTCGGGAACGGTATATTGCGCCCGGAACCGGCGCACGGTTTCGAGCGGGTCGGTGACGGTCTCGCGCTGGATGGTCTTGCCGTCTTTTTCGACGGTCACCTCGTTGCCGGATACGCGCAACAAGGTGCGCGCGGGAAGTCCGATGATGGAGTAACGGCCCCATTTCTCGCCGCCCTGAACCGATTCGAACAGATACGAATACGGCCCGCGCGCGAGCTTGAGGTAAATGCTGAGCGGGGTGTCGAGGTCGGCGAGGACCTCGCGCATCAGGGGGATGCGGTTGAAACCCTGGGCGGCGTAGTTATCGAATTCTTTTTTGCTTAACGACATGAATCACCATGAGATCACCAGTTAAACGGTCAGACGGCAACACGAGCAGCGGCCCAGGGCCGCCACCAGCGCAGATCCGACCATTTACGTGTTCCGTGTCTCATGGGTGTCGATCAAGCATACAGCTTCAGGTATTGCGGTATTTCCATCAGCGAATCCACCACGGCATCGGGCAGCGACTGACGGATATCGTGTCCGTGATTATAGCCATAAGTCACGCAAATGACAGGCATCCCGGCGGCACGCGCGGCGTGCACGTCATTGCTCGAATCCCCGACCAATACCCCGTGCGCGGCATCGATCCCGAAATGCCGGCAGGCATGCTGCAACGGCAGGGGATCGGGCTTCTGTTTCGGCAGGCTGTCGCCGGAGAGCACCAGCTTGAAGTACTTGTGGAGCTCCAAATTTTTCAGCAGCGGCAGCGTGAAAACCTCGGCCTTGTTGGTAATGCAGGCCAGCGCATAGCCCTGGTCGGTCAGCTGCTCGAGGGCCTCGACCACGCCGGGGTAAGGACGGCTCAGGTTGGACACGGCCTCGCCGTAATGTTGGCGAAACAGGGCGAGCCCGCGTTCGTTGAGCGCTGCATCAGGCTCGGCCTGCATCTCGCCGGTGAGGGCGCGCTTCACGAAGCGTGGCACGCCGTTACCGATCCAGGCACGATAATGCTCGATGCCCCAGGCGGGACGGTCGAGATCGGCGAGCATGCGGTTCGCCGCCGCGGCCAGGTCCGGCACCGTATCGATCAGGGTGCCGTCGAGATCAATCATGACCATCTTCACGGCCAGTGGAAAACTCGCTATCTTGCGGGCCGTCGTCGGCATCACACTTTGGCCTTGGCCAACTCGTCGCGCATCGCCTTCACGACCGAGTTGTAACGGTTCGGATCGCCGGCCTTGCCGGCGCTGAAAATGGCGGAACCGGCGACAAACGTGTCGGCGCCGGCCTCGGCGATCTCGCGGATGTTGTCCACCTTCACACCGCCGTCGATCTCGAGACGGATCGGGCGCCCGCTGGCGTCGATCATCTTTCTGGCTTCGCGCAGCTTGTCGAGCGAGGAGCGGATGAAGCTCTGGCCCCCGAAACCCGGGTTCACCGACATGAGCAGGATCATGTCGACCTTGTCCATCACGTACTTCAGATGATCCAGCGGCGTGGCGGGGTTGAACACCAGGCCTGACTTGCAGCCCGAATCACGCACCAGTTGCAGGCTGCGGTCGATGTGCTCCGTGCCTTCGGGATGGAAAGTAATATAGGTCGCGCCGGCCTTGGCGAAGTCCGGGATGATGCGATCCACCGGCTTGACCATCAGGTGCACATCGATGTCGGCCTTCACGCCGTGCTTGCGCAACGCCTCGCACACCAGCGGGCCGATCGTCAGGTTGGGCACATAATGATTGTCCATCACGTCGAAGTGAACGATGTCGGCGCCGGAAGCCAGCACGCTCGTGACTTCCTCGCCCAGGCGGGCGAAATCTGCCGACAGAATGGATGGAGCAATTTTGTAATCACGCATGATGTGGACCTTAATATCTCCTGAGAAGGCGCGCACTTTACCTGAAGCGGCTGAAGTTTTCAGCCGTGACATGCCCAATGCGCGGCTTTTTCGCTGTCTCGGGGCATCGCCAACGGGGTCGATTGAACGATCTTATCCTTTGCCGAAACCCCCACAATCCCAAATGAATTTACACCCTCATAAAAAAATCCGGGTGCTGCCGGGGCAGGTTCTGCTGCCAGCCGGATACGGCATGGGAGACCCGGACCGGACCCGGCGATGCAATCCCGGAATCGGGAAAAACCGATTAAGCCTTTTTGGTCAACAGCCAGCGGCTGAGATTGCGCACGCTTTTGCCGATCAGGCGCGCGCCCCGCTCAAGCCAGGTCTTGCGGTCGCGGGCGAGCGCCTGCATTTCTGCCTCATTGAGCAGTTCCGGCGCGTGCGTTTTCTTGAGGCGTGCCACCGCGACGCGATCGGCCTCGCAGAATTTCGCGTACATCCACCGGCTCACCGGGTTCCAGGAACGGCCGCGGCGAAAATGCGCGGCGAAATCCACCGCGTGCGGTTCGCCATCGGCACCGATCAGGATGTTGCCCGTGCTGCGCAGATCGCAGTGCGCCACGCCGGCTTCATGCAGGCGCTCCACCAGCCGGTAGAACCGCTCGAAGAATTGCGGCGTCAGCCCGCCGGGCGGCACTTCGCGTGCGCTGGCGCCGGGAACATATTCGAGCAACAGCGCATCGCTTCCCACCCGGCACAACAGGCGCGGAACGCCACGCACGCCGCGCAGCTGTTCGAGGGCGCGCGCCTCGCGCCGCGCCGACAATGGGCCCACCAGGCGCCGGAACCAGGGATCGGCCCTGCCGTAATCCTTCAGCACCGCCGCTTCATTGCCCGATCTGACCAGCAGGACATCCGGGCGCGAACCGCCGCCCTGGCGGAAGGTCTTCACCGCAAGGGTGCGCAAATCCTCCAGACCGAGATTTTCGAGCGCGGGCATGCGTGAATGATATCAAATCGGGTGCGCCGGACGTGAATCGCAAATCGTGAGTCGCCTGATGCGATCTGCTACGATGCGCGACTCACGGTTCACGATTTGCGACTCAGGACCCATGCCGGTTGCCATCACGCTTCACATCCTTTCCGCGGTAGTATGGGTAGGCGGGATGTTTTTTGCCTGGATGGCGCTGCGCCCGGTGGCGGCGCGCCTGCTGGAGCCGCCACTGCGCCTGCCCTTGTGGTCGCAGACCTTCGCGCGGTTTTTCCCCTGGGTCTGGGCCGCTGTCATGCTGCTGCCGGCCAGCGGCTACTGGATGATCTTCGAAAGCTTCGAGGGCATGCAAAACGTCGGTCTGCACGTGCACGTCATGCAGCTTTTCGGCCTCGTCATGATCGGCATTTATCTGCACGTTTTTTTCGCGCCCTACCGGGGCATGCATCGTGCGATCGCCGCCGGCGATTTGCCGGCGGCCGGCAAGCACCTGGCCGTCATACGCCGGCTCATTGGCATCAACCTGATTTTGGGACTGATCACCATCGTCACCGCCACCGGCGGCGCCTACTGGTTGAGCAACATCCGCCTCTTCTGACTCCGGTTCGGCCCCAAACCCTCGTACCCGGAAACGCCGGAATCCTGACTTCAGCAGGAAAATGACGTGTCAACGCCTTTCCGGCGTAAACGTTAAATCAGGGACAAAGGCGGGGGCTGGACGCCGGACTTCCAGGCTTCTGCCTTCTTCACGTTACCTTCAACCAACCTGAATCGAGGGAGATCAATATCATGCTGAAACTGAAATTTGTCGCCGTGGGTGCCTTGCTCGCGCTCAGCGCCATTCCCGTCGCTCACGCCGCCGACCCCGTGGCTCCCGGAGAAATCCGGGCCGACAAAAAGGAAATCGTGCAGGATCGCCGGGAAATCCGCGATGACAAGCGCGAAATCCGCCAGGACGTCCGCGAACGCAACCAGGACCGGCGCGAGCTGCGCCGGGAAGTCCGCGAGGGCGACCAGCAAGGCGCGCGCGAGGAACGGCGCGAGCTGCGGCAGGACAATGCCGAGCTGCGCGGTGATCACCGGGAGCTGCGTCAGGACAAACGCGAGTTGCATCGTGACAAGCGCGAGCTGCGGCAGGATCGCCGTCAGGTGCATCGCGCCAAACGTTCATGAGCCTTTCATGAGTAGCAAAAAACGGGGCCGCGATGGCCCCGTTTTTTATGCGTCGTTCACTGCCCGCCGGAATTCATCGCCGTGCTAGCGCCAGCGCCCTGTCAGCCTGAGACCCAGGACATCCTGGTGGCTTTCCGGTTGCCATATCTCGACCAGACCGATGTTGGTCGATATGATCACATGGTCCGACTCGGCGAAGCGGTAACTGTCGTAAAACGCGCTGATCGCCCAGCTCTGTCGCGCGCTCTCATGCACGTTGCCAGTGAAATCGAAAAATAACGAGGCCCTCCCCTTCGGCTCGAGATCGACGCCAAAGTCGGTCGTCTCTTTGACGGCCAGGGGGAGCTTGAGACCCGCCCGCAGCGCGTAGCTGCCCGTGCGCCATCCGGCGCCGGCACGGCCGTAGAGCACAGACCAATCCTCCGAGCCACCGCTCGCGGTGGCTGTGGATCTGATTTCGCGCGTCCAGGCATCGATCCCCATCGCGCCAAACACCTCGAACGCCCCGCCTCCTGCTCTCGGGTGACGCCGGGCGATCCAGGCTTCTCCCATGAGGCCGTTATAGTCCGTTTCGCTTGCCGAAGGAACACAAATACCGGTAAGGATGTTGCACGCCTGGCCATCGTAATCCACCGTGCCGAAGTAAAGCTTGCCCTCGGCCCCGAACACCGTGAGCGCGTCGGGAGACACGGGGGACTCAAGGCCGATGCCAAGACTGTAGCGTGCACCGCTTTCCTCGAGCAGACGGGTGCCGCCATCGAATTCGCGCCAGCGAAAATCCTCGACGCCGAATTGCAGCGACCATTCATTGGCTGCTGGCGCCGCACGCGGCGCCAGCAGGAGCGATGCAAGGCACATCGCAACCGTATTGGCCAGTTTCATTCCCTGCCTCCCTTGCCGTGATGGCATTCATACGATACCCGGCAGCACGTTACTTTGCCACCAATGTCCCGCGATACATGCGCATCTGGCAGGTGAATTCGTATTCGCCCGGTTGCGGCGGCGTCACGGTCACGTCCAGCGGTTTGCCCAGTGGCAGATCAGCGCTCACGCCGAGGCTGTCGAACACGGCTTTCTCCGCGCAGGGGTTGGCATCCTTGCGCAGGAACCGCAACGTCACCGGCTTCCCCGCCGGCACCTCGACACGCGCGGGCGTGTAGACGCCACCGTCGACAACGATCTCGATCGGGCCGGCGCCGACCGCGCGCCGCGCCTGCGGCCGTGACAGCCAGAACCACCAGACGATCGCCGCCATGACGACGATACCCGCCAGATTGATCAGCCAGATATTCATGACGACTCCCTCCCGGACTTGAACCATCTCAGGCGATTGGCGTTGCTCACCACCGTCACCGAGGACATGGCCATGGCGGCGCCGGCGATGATCGGGTTGAGCAGCAGGCCGGTGAACGGATAGAGCACGCCGGCGGCCACCGGGATGCCGAGCACGTTGTAGATGAACGCGCCGAACAGGTTCTGCTTGATGTTGCGCACGGTGGCACGCGAAATCGCGATGGCGTCGGCGACGCCGTGCAGCGAACCGCGCATGAGCGCGACGTCGGCCGATTCGATGGCGATGTCGGTGCCGGTGCCGATGGCGAAGCCGACGTCGGCCTGCGCCAGCGCCGGGGCGTCGTTGATGCCGTCGCCGACCATGCCGACGATGCCGCCGCGCTGCTGCAAGGCCGCAACCTGGTCGGCCTTGTCGCCCGGCAGCACCTCGGCCAGCACCTCGTCCACGCCCACCTCGCGCGCCACGGCTTCGGCGGTGGCACGGTTGTCGCCGGTGATCATCGCCACCTTGATCCCGTTGGCATGCAGGCGCGCGATCGCCGCCTTCGAATCCGGCTTGATCGGATCGGCCACGGCCACGATGCCGGCGGCCTTGCCGTCCATCGCAAGGAACATCGGCGTCTGCGCGCGCGCGGCGAGCTCCCCGGCGCGCGCCGCGAGATCTCCAAGTTCGATCCGGTGTTGCGCCATCAAACGCGCGTTGCCGAACAGGACCTTTTTGCCGTCCACCGTCGCCGACACGCCGTGTCCGGCGATCGCCTGGAAATCGTTCGCCGGAGAAACCTTGATCTGTTTCTCCTTCGCCGCCGCCACGATCGCCTCGGCCAGCGGATGCTCCGAGCCGGTTTCGATGCTCGCCGCCACGGTCAGCAGTTTCGTTTCGTCCCAGCCTGCCGCCGGTACCAGCGCGGTCACCGCCGGCCGGCCTTCGGTGATAGTGCCGGTCTTGTCGAGCACCACGGTGGTGAGCTTGCCCGCCTGCTGCAACGCCTCGCCGTTGCGGATCAGGATGCCGTACTCGGCGGCCTTGCCCACGCCCACCATGATCGAGATCGGCGTGGCCAGCCCGAGCGCACAGGGGCAAGCTATTATGAGCACCGTCATGGTGGCGACCAGCATGTAAGACAGTTTCGGCTCGGGTCCGAGGTTGAACCAGGCGAGAAAAGTAATCACCGCGATAATAAGAACCGACGGCACAAACACGGCGGAGATCCTGTCGGCCAGCCGCCCGATGGCGGGCTTGCTCGCCTGCGCGCGGCGCACCATTTCGATGATGCGCGCCAGCGCGGTGTCGGCGCCAATGCGTTTGGCCTGGAACAGGAAGCTGCCGGTCTTGTTGAGCGTGCCGCCGGTGACCTCGTCGCCGGTCTTCTTCTCCACCGGCATCGGCTCGCCGGTGAGCATGGACTCGTCCACGCTCGAATGGCCCTCGATGATCACGCCGTCCACCGGGATTTTTTCCCCCGGGCGCACGCGTATGGTCTCGTCCAGTCCGACCTCGGAAATCGGGATGTCCATTTCCTTGCCGTCGCGGATCACGCGCGCCGTCTTCGGTTGCAGCCCGATCAGGCGCTTGATCGCCTCCGAGGTCTTGCCACGGGCGCGCATTTCCAGCGCCTGGCCGAGATTGATCAGCGCGATGATGATGGCCGCAGCCTCGAAATAGGCATGACGCGCGAGACTGGGGACGAGATCGGGGAACAGCAGCACCAGCATGGAATACAGCCAGGCCGCGCCGGTACCAAGCGCGATCAGCGTGTCCATGTTGGCGTTGTGGGCGCGGAAGGATTTCCACGCGCCGCGGAAGAAATGCCCGCCGGCATAGACCAGCACCCACAGCGTCGCCGCGCCGACCGCCAGCCAGAAGACGCGGCCCGACGGCATGTCGAGCATGGGCATCACGCCCAGCAATTCGGCCAGCATGAGCGGCAGGCCGATGGCGAAGGCGGCGATGAACTTGCGCAGCAGCGCGCGGTAATGCGCCAGCTCCGCGGCCTCCTTCTCCGATTCGTCCTCGGCGCCGCGCAGCTCGGCGGCGGCGTAACCCGAGGCCGTGACCGCGGCCACCAGCGTTTTCGCATCGACATTGCCATGGACCGTCGCCGTGTGCTCGGCGAAATTGACCGCGGCCTCGGTCACGCCCGGCACGTTTTTCAGCGCGTTCTCGACCGTGGCCACGCAGCCGGCGCAGCTCATGCCGGAGATGGACAGGCGCGTGGTGGTCGCATCCGGAGCGGCCGCGCCCACGGCCGGACTCCCGGGCAACACCGCGTCAGCCTTCATTGACTTGCGCGGGATAACCCGCCTCGGTCAGAGCCTTGGCCACGGCCGTCGGATCAACATCGCCCTTGACCACGCCGGTGGCGCTCTTGAGATCGAACTCGCACGCCTGGTAACCGGGCAGCTTCGACACTGCCTCCGTGGCTTTCGCCACGCAGCCGCCGCACTTCATGCCTTTCACGTTGAATCGGGTTTCACGGACTGCCATAAACACCTCCTGGTTGGATTCGGCATAACCTTAGACCTTCCAACCATGGTAAGGTCAAGGCTCTCACCGCACCCTTGAAACTTCCGTGCGGGAACAGGGGGTTAACTGGCCGATATTGCCGACAATTCGTGCACGCCCCATCCCGGGGCTGCCGCTTCGGGACCAGCGTCGCTTCGCTCCGCTGTCCGAATCAGTTCCCGACCAATTTGTCCCTGACGCGCTCAAGCCGGCCGCGCACTTCTTTCGCCACCTCGGTGATCGCCGGGTTGTCGGTCAGCTTCAGGACCGCGATCGGGTCCATGAAACCCACGGTGATGCTCTTGTCGGCCTCCTCGCGCACCACCACGTTGCACGGCAGCAGCAAGCCGATGTCGGGGTCGGCCGTGATCGCGCGGTGCGCCAGCGGCGGATTGCAGGCGCCGAGAATGCGATAGGGTTTCCCGTCTATCCCGAGCTTGGCTTTCATCGTGGCCTGCACGTCGATGTCGGTAAGCACGCCGAAACCCTCGGTCTTGAGCGCCTCGGTGACACGTTTGACAGTGTTATCGAAACTGTCCTTCATCTGTATATTGAAACCGTACACAGCTACCTCCTGATTCACAGAGTGATCGTCATTGTGACATCGCCATACAGTCTCAGCGACGCAACCTCAAAGCATATCGGTCGGCGGCTGGTCACGTAAACACACATACCACGACCCCGCGATTTTATCCCGGGAAACAGGCCTGTCCCGGGCGATGCGATGTCCTGATCCGTCAGCCTGACCGGAAACTATACTGAAATCGTATGGGTATTCTGCGTCAACCCCAGAGACATTAAAGAATGATCGGCAATCCGGCGACCGTTTCCGGCCGCGTTTCACGTATCACCATCACCACGATCGGAGTGGCGCTGATCCTGCTCGGCATTTCGGTGATACTCGGCTGGCTGCTGAAAATTGCGCCATTGCTGCAGGTCGTACCGGGTTTCGCCGCCATGGTGTTCAATACCGCGCTGTGTTTCGCGCTCGCCGGCACGGCCCTGCTGTTGCCGGAACGCGCCACATGGCGCCGGCGCGCGCAAACGACGATCGGCATCATCATCGCGTCCCTGTCGGCACTGATCCTGGCACAGGACATCTTCGGCGTGGATCTCGCCATCGATCATCTGTTCAGCGCCGAATGGCTGCACGATTACCGCCCGCATCCGACCCGCATGGCGCCCAATACCGCCGTGGCGCTCATCCTGGGCGGCATCAGCCTGGTCCTGCTCCCGGTGCGCGCCCGCTGGGCCAATCATCTGACACTGATACTCACCCTGCTCGTGGCTGTCATCGGCGGTACGGCACTCGTCGGCTACCTGTTCAATCTCGAACTGCTGTTTACCTGGTACCCGTATGCACGCATGGCATTGCATACCGCGATCGCCACCGTGGCACTGGCCATCGGGCTGGGACTGAAGGCGCTGCAACAGCCGCATTTTCAGGAACTGTTCGGGGCCGGACAGGACAAGCGCATTGTATTCAGTGGCAGCGTGATTCTGGTCACGATTGCCCTGGTTTCCGGCCTGGCGAGCTTCGTGGTTCTGGAGCGCCAGATTGAAGTCATGCTCCGCAACGAACTTGAACTGCTGCTGCGAAACCGCGTGGATGTTTTTCACAACACCATCAATCAGGGCATCCTGGCCACCGAAGCCATCGCCACGCGCCCCGCGATCCAGCGCGAACTGCAACGTCTGCATGCCGCGCCCAACGATCCCGGAGCGATCAAGTTCCTGCGACAGGCCATCGGCAGCTTCCTGCCGCTCGGCTTCAGCGCGGTGATATTGAACGACCGCCACGGCCGTGAACTGGTCCATGCCGGGACACTGATACAGCAGCCCGAAACGCGGCTGCGGCTGAACACGCCGCAACATGCGGAGTTGCTGTGGGATAACGGCTTGACGCTGCGGTTGCAGATACCGATACGCGATCCCGGCGGGCCGAGCGGCACCGTTATTGCGGAACGCCCTCTGCCGCTGCTCACCCTGCTTTTCCATGACATACGCGGGCTGGGAGAAACCGGTGAGATGGCAGTCTGCGCCGCGCACGGCGATAACATCCTGTGTCTGCCAACCCGGTTGAATCCCAGGGTATTTTCCGTTCCGCGTCGCATCCAGGGCACTTCGCTGCCCATGAGTCACGCCTTGGACGGCGACACCGGGGTGATAACCGCTTCCGATTACCGCGGCCAACAGGTGATCGCCGCCCACAGCCCGATCCCGCAGCTTGGGCTCGGCATGGTCCTCAAAATGGACGCCAGTGAGCTGTACGGGCCTCTCCATCAGAAAATCCAGCGCGTGGCACTGCTGCTGCTCATTCTGGTCACTTTCGGCATATTGCTGTTGCACTGGCAGGTCATGCCGCTGGCGCGACGGCTCGTCGAATCCGAGCGCAGGACGCGCGAGAGCGAACAGCGCTGGAATTTTGCGCTGGAAGGATCCCAGAATGGTGTCTGGGACTGGGACATGGAAACCAACGCCGTGTTTTTCTCCCGGCGCTGGAAGGAAATGCTGGGATATGCGGAACACGAAATCTCCGGAAAACTCGAGGAGTGGGACAAGCGCGTTCATCCCGAGGACAAGGCACGCGTCCATGCCGACATTGAAAAGCACATGCAGGGCAAGGCGGCGCATTACCAGAACGAACACCGGGTCCTGTGCAAGGACGGAACATATAAATGGGTGCTGGATCGCGGAATGATCGTCAGCCGGGACGCCAGCGGCAAACCCGTTCGCATGATCGGCACGCATACCGATATCACCGAGCGCAAGCGCGCCGAGGAAACCATACGCGAACTGTCGCTCACCGACGAGCTGACCGGGCTGCGCAACCGGCGCGGGTTTCTGACCTTGGCCCAGATGGAAATGGCCCTTATCCGGCGCACCAAACGCCAGATGGCGCTATTCTATATAGACTTGGATGGCATGAAAAAAATAAACGACTCCTTCGGTCATTCCGTGGGCGACCTCGCCTTGCAGGATGTGGCGCAGATCCTGCGCCAGACGTTCCGGGAATCAGACATCATCTGCCGGCTGGGCGGCGACGAGTTCGCCGTCCTGGCGCTCGAAACCACGGGCCGGCCCCGGGAGCAGATCGTCAAGCGTCTGCAGGCAAAAATCGATTCGCACAACCACACGGCCAACCGCCAATACACGATCGCCGTCAGCGTCGGCATGATTCATGTCGACAGCGGATCGACCATCACCCTGGAAGAGCTGATGGCGCAGGCCGATACGGAGATGTACCAGGCCAAACAGAAACGCGGGGCGCAGCGAAAGAACTGAAGCGGGATGGTTACTTCTTGTCCGAATCTTTCAGCAAATACTTGATGAGCGCGGCGATGACCAAAATAATGATGATCCAGATGGCAATTTGCATGATTGTTACCTTGTAAGTTGAACCGGATTACGGTCTTCATCCGCTCGGCGCGGTCTCCGAAGCATTGGCCTTGCGCCAGCGCTCGTAAACTTCGGGTGGCCACAGCGCCTGATACCAGCCGATGATGTCCTCGATTTCCCGGTCGCTCAACCGGCCCTTCCACGCCGGCATCACGGGCTCGCCGTTGCGCATCACGCCGTTCTTGATGATGGCGATCATGCCTTGTTTGTCCCGCTTCCATACGTTGCCGGTTCCGTTGAGCGGTGGCGCGGCAGCGACCTTGGGATTCTGCCAGTCCGGATGGCCTTGCGCCTCCGGTCCGTGGCACTGGGCGCAATGCTCGTGAAACAGCCGCACGCCGCTGAAAAGGCTCTCGGTGGTAAATGTCCGCCCGGCCTGGCCGGCGGTTGCCGCCTCTTTGGCGGTTTTATCCGGCTCCCCTTTTCCGCAAGCAGCGACAAACAGCAGCACCGCTGTCATGACCATGAATCGTCTCATGCTTTCAGCACCCACTCCTCCCCGAGTGGCGGCTATGATAATCCGCGCGGGCCTTTAAATAAATCCGGACCGACGGGAACACCGGATCAATGGGCGTGCCCCATCCGCGCCTTTTCCTCCAGCGCCAGCCAGCTGCGGTAGATCTCCTCCGGCCAGCGCGACTGTATCCAGGCAATCACGGCCGCGATGTCGTCGTCGCTGAGTTTTCCCTCCCAGGACGGCATGTTGCCGCCGCGAGCCACGCTTCCCTGCCTGATCGTGTCGCGCAGCCACGTGCCCGGGTGATGCCAGGCATGGCCGCTGGCATCCAGCGGCGGAGGCGGCAGCTTGCCGTCCGGCCCCTTGCGCTGCCAGTTCGGTGCGCCCTCGGCATTCGCACCGTGACAGACAGCACAGTTGGCCTTGAAGATATCGCCCCCACGCGCGACCAGGCGGGCATCGAGACCGTGCGGCGTCACCAGGCGGGCATCATACGGTGGTGGTTCGGGCGCGACAGCGGCGGACTTCGGCGAATCGCTACAGGCGGACAACAGCAGAAGTCCCGTAATGGCATGAAGGTGTCGGGCTTTCATTCTTCGTTCCTCATTATGGTGACTGGCTGCCGGCAAGACGGAATCGACGGATGAAAATTCCCTTTCATCCGACCCCGACACTGTTATGCCATAATAACGCAAACCTGTTCCGCCTGACTGTCTGCGATCTTTCCCCGTTATTCCCCATGCTGCGTCTGACTGAAGTGAGGCTCGGCCTCAACCACCGCGAGACCGAGCTCAAGGCCGCGATCCTGCGCGCGCTGGGAATACCCGGGCCGGAGTTGCTCGGCTGGCACATACGCCGGCGCGGCTACGATGCGCGTAAATCCGGCGAAATCCTGTTGGTTTACACCCTCGATGTCGAAGTCAAAGATGAAGCCGCGCTGCTCGAGCGCTTGCAGCACGGCCATCATGTCACCCTCGCGCCGGACGAGACTTACCGCTATCCGGTACGGGCACCGGCCAATCCGAAAACCCGGCCGGTGGTCATCGGCACCGGGCCGTGCGGGATATTCGCCGGGCTGGCGCTGGCACGCATGGGCTTCCGGCCTGTCATCCTCGAACGCGGCAAGAGCGTGCGTGAACGCACGCAAGACGTATGGAGCCTCTGGCGCGAGCGCCATCTGAATCCGGAATCCAACGTACAGTTTGGGGAGGGCGGCGCCGGTACCTTCTCCGACGGCAAGCTGCACACCGGCATCAAGGACCGCGGCCATCACATCCGGCAGTTATTGAAGGACTTCGTGGATGCGGGAGCACCCGCGGAAATCCTCTACATCAGCAAACCGCATATCGGGACGCTGCGGCTGGTCAAGGTCGTGGAGCAGCTGCGGGAGAAGATTCTCGAACTCGGCGGCGAGATCCGCTTCGAAAGCCGCGTCACGGATATTCTGGTTGAAGATGGCGATGTACAGGGACGTACAAGTGCCGCGGGAGGCAGGATGCCGAGAGCGGCCGCGGTGCGCGGCGTAACGCTCGCCGGCGGCGAAACCATTGCCGCTGATCATGTGGTCCTTGCTGTGGGCCACAGCGCGCGCGACACCTTCGAGATGCTGTACCGTCGCGGCGTGCATATCGAACCCAAGCCGTTTTCCATCGGCTTTCGCATCGAGCATCCGCAGCACCTGATCGACGTCTGCCGTCTGGGAAAACACGCGGGCAACCCGGTTCTGGGGGCGGCCGATTACAAGCTGGTGCATCACTGCCGCAACGGCCGTGACGTTTACAGTTTCTGCATGTGTCCCGGCGGACAAGTCGTCGCGGCCACCTCGGAGGCAGGACGCGTGGTCACCAACGGCATGAGCCATTACTCGCGCAACGAGCGCAACGCCAACGCCGGCATCGTCGTCGGCATCACGCCTGCCGATTTCGGGTCGCATCATCCGCTCGCCGGGATTGGTCTGCAGCAACAGCTGGAACAACAGGCGTATGTGCTCGGCGGCAGCAATTACAACGCCCCGGCCCAGCTCGTGGGTGATTTTCTCGCCGGCCGGGCCTCAACCGGGCCGGGTTCGGTTATTCCTTCCTATACGCCCGGCGTGACCTGGACTGATCTCAGCACCGCCCTGCCCGACTACGCCATCGCCGCCATCCGCGAGGCGATCCCGGCGTTCGAGAAACAGCTCAAGGGCTTCGCCATGCACGATGCGGTGCTCACCGGCGTCGAGACACGCACCTCGGCGCCGATACGCATCGCGCGCAATGAAAATTTCGAGAGCGTGAATATGCAGGGCCTGTATCCCGCCGGCGAGGGCGCGGGTTTCGCCGGCGGGATCATTTCGGCGGCGGTGGACGGGATGAAAGTCGCCGAGGCAGTGGCGCAAAAAATCATACAAACGTAGGTTGGGGTGAGGCGTGGTATGCCGAACCCCAACGCTACCAGCCATATGTTGAGCTTGCGGAGTCCATCCCTGGACTCCGCCCTGCGGGCCAGCCTACGGCTGGCTCAAGTTCGCGCCGGGGTGCAACAGAATGCGTTGCACCCGTTCGGCGGCGCGAACAGACGTTAAGTCTGTTCGCGACTACCCTGCCTCACCCCGGCGATTTTGTCGCTTCACTCACCCCAGCCTACATGTTGCCCGTCAGCCGCGTGAGCGCCTCGCGATATTTTTCCGCCGTCTTCGCAAGGACTTCCGCCGGCAGCTTGGGCGCCGGCGGCTGCTTGTTCCAGCCGATGCTTTCCAGATAATCGCGCACGTACTGCTTGTCGTAGCTCGGCGGGTTGGCGCCGGGTTTGTAGGAATCCGCCGGCCAGAAACGTGAGGAGTCGGGCGTCAATACCTCGTCGATCAGCGTCAGCGTGCCTTTCTCATCCAGACCGAACTCGAATTTGGTGTCGGCAATGATGATCCCGCGCGTCAGGGCGTAGGCGGCGCATTCTTTATATATGGTGAGGCTGGCGTTTTTCACCTTCTCCGCCATGTCCTTGCCCAGAAGCTCCGCGGCCCTGTCGAAACTGATGTTCTCGTCGTGCTGCCCGATATCCGCCTTGGTGGACGGCGTGAAGATCGGCTCGGGCAGGCGGTCGGCCTCTTTCAGCCCCGCCGGCAGCCGGATGCCGCAGACCGTGCCCGAGCTCTTGTATTCCTTCCAGCCGCTGCCGACGAGATAGCCGCGCACCACCGCCTCCACCGGCAGCGCCTTGAGCTTCTTCACCAGCGTGGCGCGGCCCTCCACCTGTTTGCGCTCGGCCGGGTCCCTGAGGATTTGCTCCAGCGGCGTGTCGGTCAACTGGTTGGGGATGATTCCGCGCGTGCGCGCGAACCAGAAATTCGACATCGCGGTCAGCACCGCGCCCTTGCCGGGAACGGGATCGGGCAGCACCACGTCGAAGGCTGACAGCCGGTCGGTGGTGACAATGAGCAGGTGTCTGTCGTCGACGTCGTAAATGTCGCGCACCTTGCCGCGGTTGCGCAGGCGCAGGCTTTTGAGGTCCGACTGGAATAATGTTTCTGGCATGGCGTAATCCGGACTATTTGTACCTGAGTTTGAAAACGAGAATGGTCAGCGACAGCACCAGCGTGATGCCGTTGGACAGGATCACCGGCAGGGCATCGATCCGGATGCCGTACAGCAGCCATAAAAATACACCGATACTGAAGATCGCGAACATCCCCAGGGAGATATCCTTGGTGTGCCGGGAGCGCCAGATTTTCACCACCTGGGGAATAAAGGCGGTGGTGGTCAGTGCCGCGGCGATCAGGCCCAGTGTGTTCGTATCCATGATTTCCTCACCAGATGCCGCTCAGGAGGCTGATGCCATGGGCGCCGTGGCGCATGGCGGTGTCGAGCAATTCCGGTTTCATGCCGCCGAGGGCGTACACCGGCAACGGATAATCCTGCACCAGCGCGGCAAACTTTTCCCAGCCCATGCCGGCGGCCTCGGGATGGGTCGGCGTCGGCAATACCGGCGACAGCACGACGAAATCGGCTTGCAGCGCCGCCGCCTGCGCCAGCTCGGCGGCGTCGTGGCAGGACGCAGCCCACATTTCCGTTCCCGGACACTGTTTCAATTGCATCAGCTGCGCGGCCGGCAGATGCACGCCATCGGCGCCGCAACGCAGCGCCAGCGCCTCATCGCCATTGATCAGCACCCGGGCATCCTGTTCATGGGCCAGCGCCACCACGCGCCGGGCGAAGGCTTCGAACTCATCCGGCGCCATCCCGGGCTCGCGCACCTGGATCAGGCGCACGCCCTTTTCCAGCGCGGCTTTCAATCGCTGCATGAATTCCGGCTCGCCGTGTTTTTTGGCGTTGGTGATGGCGTACAGCGACGGCAGGCACAGCGCGCGCAGCACCCTGTCGTTCGCCGGCAGCAGCGGTCCGACCTCGATCGCCGCGGGATCTTCCCACGACATGTCCTGTCCTTCGCGGCCGTGCAACTGGCCGTGCCACGCCGGCACACGATGGAAATGCAATCGCACCCGCCTCTCCGGATACGCGTATTCCTGCGTCACCCACGGATACACCCGGTCGGGATCGATGCCGAGTTCCTCGTGCAGCTCGCGCGCCAGCGCGCGCTCGACGGCCTCGCCATGCTCGATCTTGCCGCCGGGGAATTCCCAGTAGCCGGCCCAGGGCTTGCCCGCCGGACGCTGCGCCAGCAGCACGCGCCCGTCCGCGCGTTGCAGCACCGCCACGGCGACGTCGAGCACCTGTTGGCGTTCCGCCACGGCGCTCACGACGCCGCCAGCTTCCAGGCCACGCTCTCGCCGGCGCGCAGCGGCACCAGCGTGTCGTCGCCGAATTCGAATTCGGCGGGCACAGTCCAGGTTTCCTTCACCAGCGTGACCTTGTCGTGGTTGCGCGGCAGGCGATAGAAATCGGCGCCGAAGTGGCTGGCGAATGCCTCGAATTGTTTCAGCGCGCCGGCAGCCTCGAAAACTTCCGCATACAGCTCAAGCGCGGCGTGCGCGGTATACATGCCGGCACAGCCACAAGCCGACTCCTTGGCGCGGCGCGCGTGCGGCGCGCTGTCGGTGCCGAGGAAAAATTTCGGGTTGCCGCCGGTGGCCGCCTTGACCAGCGCCAGCCGGTGCTCCTCGCGCTTCAGCACCGGCAGGCAGTAGTAATGCGGCCGCATTCCGCCCTGAAACATGGCGCCGCGGTTATGCAGCAGATGATGCGCGGTAATGGTGGCCGCCACGTTGGCCGGTGCCTGCGTGACGAACTCGACCGCCTGGCGCGTGGTGACGTGCTCGAGCACGATGCGCAGCTTGGAAAAGTCGCGCACCAGCGATGCCAGATGCCGCTCGATGAAGACCTGCTCGCGGTCAAACACGTCCGCCGAGGGATCGGTGACCTCGCCATGCAGCAAGAGAGGCAGGTCGTGCTGTTCCATGGCCGCGAACACCGTGCGGCAGCGGCCGAGATCGGTGACGCCGCTTTCGGAATTCGTGGTAGCGCCGGCCGGATAATATTTGACTGCGTGCACGAAACCGCTTTTTTTCGCGGCGGCGATTTCCGCAGGCGTGGTGCGTTCGGTGAGATAAAGCGTCATGAGCGGCTCGAAGCGCGCGCCCGGCGGCAGCGCCGCCAGGATGCGGCTGCGATAGTCCAGCGCCTGCGCCACGGTGGTGACCGGCGCCTTGAGGTTGGGCATGACGATGGCGCGCGCGAAGCGCTGCGCGGTGTGCGGCAGCACCGCGCGCAGCGCCGCACCGTCGCGCAGGTGCAGGTGCCAGTCGTCGGGACGGATTAGAACGAGCTGTTTCATTTCTGTTTTTTCGTGCGGGACGCCAGCGCGCGGCGCAATGCCAGCGCCTCGCTCCGGGCCTTGCCCACCGTCGTCGCGAGGCAGCTGAAGTGACCCATCTTGCGTCCGGGCCGTGCCTCGAGCTTGCCGTACAGGTGCAGCTTGGCACGCGGGCTTGCCAGCAGCCGCTCCCAGCGCGGCGCTTGCGGGGACCACAGATCACCGAGCAGGTTGACCATCGCCACCGGGGACAACAAGCGCGTGTCGCCGAGCGGCAGGCCGCAGAGCGCGCGCACCTGCTGCTCGAACTGGTTGGTGACGCAGGCGTCGATGGTGTAATGGCCGCTGTTGTGCGGGCGCGGCGCGATCTCGTTGACCAGCAATTTCCCACGGCTGATGAAGAATTCCACCGCCAGCACGCCGACGTATTGCAGACGCGCCGCGAGCCGGCGCGCGACGGTCTGCGCCTGGCGCGCCCTGGCCGCGCTGATGCGCGCCGGCACCACGGTAATGTCGAGGATGCCGTTGGCATGGGTGTTTTCGCTGACCGGATAGACCACCATGGCATGATCGACGCCGCGCGCCAGCACCACGGACACTTCGGTGTCGAGCGTCATGCGCCGTTCCAGCACGCACGGCTCGCGCCGCATCGACTCCCATGCCGCCTGCGCCTCGCGCAAATTGCGCACCACGGCCTGGCCTTTCCCGTCATAACCGAAACGCGCCACCTTGAGGATCGCCGGCGCACCGATCGCGCGCCACGCCGCGTCCAGATCGGCCTCGGTGCGCACCACGGCGAACGGCGCGGTGGCAAAGCCGTTGTCGCGGAGAAAGATTTTTTCCGTGATGCGATTCTGGGCCGTGGCCACCGCGCGCGAACCGGGCCGCACCACGCAGTGCTGCGCCAGCGCGGCCAGGGTCTCGGCCGGCACGTTCTCGAACTCGGTGGTGACCGCGGCGCAGGCACGCGCCAGATGGTCGAGCGCCTTGGCGTCCTGGTAGCCGGCGCGCAAATGTTCGGTCGCGAGCGCGCCCGCCGGGCTCGCGGCATCGGGATCGAGCACGATCACGTTGTAGCCCATGGTGCGCGCGGCCACGGTGAACATGCGCCCGAGCTGCCCGCCGCCGAGCATGCCGAGCGTGGCGCCGGGCAGGGTGATCATTTCGGCAGCTTCATGGCCCGTACTTTTGCGGTCTGGCGGCGGCGGAAGGCGGCCAGGCGGCGCGCCAGCTTGGCGTCGCCGTTGGCCAGCAGGGCCACGGCGAACAGTCCGGCATTGGCCGCGCCGGCCTCGCCGATGGCGAAGGTCGCCACCGGAATGCCGCGCGGCATCTGCGCGATCGACAGCAGCGAATCCAGTCCCTTGAGCGCGCGCGAGGTGACCGGCACGCCCAGTACCGGCACGATGGTCTTGGCCGCTACCATGCCCGGCAGGTGCGCCGCGCCGCCGGCGCCGGCGATGATGCAGCGCAGGCCGCGATCCGCGGCGGTCGCGGCATACTTATATAGAAGGTCGGGGGTGCGGTGGGCGGAAACCACGCGGGCCTCGTGCGGGATGCCAAATTCCTTGAGCACTTCCACCGCGTGACGCATCACCTTCCAGTCGCTCTGGGAACCCATGATCACCGCCACGCGGGGATTGCCGCTCATGCTGTCTCCTTGTTCTTGCCGGTCCGGATCGTGCGCCGGACCGTTAGGATACCACGGCTCTCCGTCTCAGGCGGCAGCGATCGTTTCCAGCGTGCGGGAACGCCAGTCGAGCACGGCGGTGCGCATCTGCATCTTGGCGGCGAGCGCCGGATGCCCGGCGCGGATGACCTCGGCGGCGAACTGCGAAAGGAAACGCGACTTCAGTTCGGCGCGGGCGCGGTCCACGCCGACCTCGGCATAGGGCACCGAAGCCAGCAGCAGGAAGCCGTCGTCCGGGATGCGGCCGGCGCGCATGTTGCTCTCGATGATGTTGGCGGCGTTGCGGATCGGTTCGGCCAGATCGGGGCTGTAGGGACCGATGATGAGCGCGAGGTTGGGCATGTGCAGGAAATCGAAACCGCGCCCGATACAGATCATCCACTCGCGGTGTTCCACGTCCAGGGTGCGCTCGATCTTGCGCACTTCGGCGATGCGCGCCTGGTTGCCGAGCACCAGCGGCTCGAGATCGAAGCGCACCTGGCCCGGCATGTCCGGGAATAATTTCTCCAGGGACGGGCGCAAGCCGTCCTGGTCGCGGACCGCGAGACGTGAAACATCCAGCGTCTCGCCGTTCGTGCCATGCAGCACCAGCGCGTCCTCGTCGGTCTCGAAGCCGCACACGATCGGATAGACCGTGCTGTGTCCGGCGCCGAAGACATGCTCGACCTGGCGCTTGATGGCGTAGGTGTGGGCGCGAGCGGCGTCGGTATCGTAGTTGAACCCGGCGCAGCCGCGCTGCTTGTCGCTTTTGGAATAGTGATAGGTGATGAGCAGGAGCACGCGGCGCCCGATGGTGACCTGATCGTGCACGTAATTGGCAAGCACCTCGCCCAGGTGCGGCCAGCCGAGATCGAACATGCCGCCGAGATTGCGGAACGGCTGGATGATGCCGCTCGGCGTGTGGGTGGCGACGGAAAGGTTGATGCGCCCGTCCATGCACTTGAGCGCGGCGACCGCCGAGGTGTGCTGCGCCAGATAGCGCTGCCGGGCGAGATAGGCCTCGGAACTGGTAAAGGCTTCGGAGTGGCGGCGCGCGTGCTCCATCAGCCATTCGATGCGCTGCGCGATCGGTTTGCTATGCGTGTCCATCGGGAGCTTTATACGGACATCGTTCAGGAACGGCAAGGGCGGGCGTTCCCGCGGCGGTTTCCGCGGGCGCATGGAATCATTTGCGGCCGGGAAGCCCCTCGATGGCCTGCAGGATGCCGCGCATCAGGTCCAGCGGCGTCGGCGGGCAACCGCGGATGACCGCGTCCACCGGAATGACGTTCGCCACCGCCCCGCAGGAGGCGTAGCTCACCCCGAATTCACCGCCGTTGGCGCCGCATTCGCCGACCGCGATGACCAGCTTCGGTTCCGGGGTGGCGTCGTAAGTGCGACGCAGCGCCGCCTCCATGTGGCGCGACACCGGACCGGTGACGAGCAGCATGTCGGCATGCCGGGGGCTGGCGACGAAATGCACACCGTAACGCTCGATACCATAATAAGGATTGTTCAGCGCGTGAATTTCCAGTTCGCAGCCGTTGCACGACCCGGCGTCCACCTCGCGGATCGCCAGGCTGCCGTTGAACATCTGGCCGAGTTTTGCCTTGATCTGCGCGCCGACCTCTTCGAGCGCGGGCTCGTCGATTTTCGGCAGGCGCTCGGTGACGATGCCGATGCGCTGGATTTTTCCTAAGATTCTTAGCATAAGATTTTAATAGACAGGATTTACAGGATTTTAAAGAAAAAGTTTTCGGGTTTTATCCTGTGAATCCTGTTAATCCTGTCCATTTCCATTCTTACAAATCATGTCCTGAGTAAGAGCCGTTCACGGATTTGTTGCACACCGGAAAATCTGGCACGATGTTGTCGCGCACCAGCTTCTCCAGCGTCGGCCAGGTGAGCCAGCTCGGATCACGCGGGAAGTAGCGCGCGATCCGCCCGTTTTCCCCGAAACGGACGTAGGCGAGTATCTCGCCGCGGAATCCCTCGATGAAGCCCAGGCCCTCGGCGCCCGCCGGTGCCGGCTTCCAGTCGGTGCGAATCGGCCCCGGCGGCAGGTCCTCCATCAGTTTTTCGATCAGCCTGAATGACTCGAGGATTTCCTGTTCCCGCACCTTGACGCGCGCGGCCACGTCGCCGTATTTGAATACGGGCACCTCGACACTGAAACGCGTGTAGGGCGCATACGGTGCGTCCTTGCGCACGTCGAACGGCATACCGCTGGCGCGCCCGACGTAACCCAGTGCGCCGAAGGCCCTGGCGGTTTCCGGGCCGAGATAACCGGTGGTATCCAGCCGGTCCTCGATCGAGGGCAGATCGTTGATGATGTTGCTCAGGGTAGCCACTTCCTGGCGCAGAGAGGCAATTTGCCGTTTCATCGCGTTGGCCGCCTGATCGTCCAGATCGGCGCTCACGCCGCCCGGCACGATGCGGTCCATCATGAAACGATGGCCGAAGGCCTCGCGCGAGACACGCTGCCAGACCTCGCGCAGGCGTCCGTACTGGTAAAACGCGAAGCTGAAAGCGACGTCGTTGCAGATGGCGCCGATGTCGCCCAGATGATTGGCTACGCGCTCGCGTTCGGCCATGATGGCGCGCAACGCCAGCGCCCGCGGCGGGATTTCGGTCGCCGCCGCTTTTTCCATCGCCATGCAGGCGGCCCAGGCGTGCGCCACGGTGGAATCGCCGGAAACGCGGCCGGCGAGGCGCGCGAGAGCAGCGGCATCGCGCCCTTCCGCGATTTTTTCGATTCCCTTGTGCACGTAGCCCAGGCGCTCTTCCAGATTGAGTATGGTCTCGCCCACAGCCTGAAAGCGGAAATGGCCCGGTTCGATGATGCCGGCGTGCACCGGGCCGACGGGGATTTCATACACGCCGCTGCCGTGCGCGAACAGGAAACGGTAGTTGTCGTTCGGCGGCGTTTGCGCCGGCGGATTGCCGGCCGCGGGAAAATTCCTGCGCAACGGATGCTCGGTCTTTTTCCATGCCCGGTGCCGCGTCCAGCGGCGCGCATCGGGATGATCCGTGAAGAGGATGCCCAGCATGTCCTGCATGTGCCGCTCGGGGCGATTGGCGGCGGCGAAATTGGGCGTGTGCGAAGCCAGCGCCGGCGCCGTGTACGGAACCTGCGTGCGCGCCACCAGATACACGCCTTCCCGTTCGAAACAGGCATTGACGAGCAACGCTTCCCCGTTGTCCTCGCCCCAGGCGCCGACCCAGCGACACTCCCAGTTTTTGGCCTCGTGCGCGAGGTGGCCCCAGTCTTCGGCGCGGACGGTCAGCAAATGCGCCGGCGCCAGCCCGGACGCCGGCTCCTCCTGCACCGGGACCTCCCGCAACGAGAGCCGGCCGAGAAAGGCAGTCAGCCAGGCGGCGGTCATAGCGGTGAGCTCCCCGAGATCAGCACGGTGGCCTGCTCGAACCATTTCGACAGGAACACCGGCACGGCGATGCCGAGCCACAACACGAATCCGAGCTGGATCATCACCGGCAACATGTTGGCGCGCACCGGCACCTGGCCTTCCGGCGGATCGCCGTACACCATCGGATGGATGTGGCGGAACAGGCCGGCGAACGCGATCGCCAGCCCCACCAGCAGCGGCACGGTCAGCCACGGCCAGGACTTCATGGTGGCGATCAGCACCAGAAATTCACTGGTAAAGACGCCGAACGGCGGAAAGCCGGCGATGGCCACGGTACCGATCAGCAGCCCCCAGCCCACCGTGGGCTGGGTACGGATCAGGCCGCGGATTTTCTCGATCGACTGGGTTCCCGCGATCTGGGCCGCGTGGCCGACGGTGACGAAGATCGCGGACTTGGTGAGCGAATGCACCGTCATGTGCAGCAGCGCGCCAAAGGTCGCGATCGGTCCGCCGATGCCGAAGGCGAAGGTCATGAGCCCCATGTGCTCGATGGACGAATAACTGAACATGCGCTTGATGTCGCGCTGGCGGTGCAGGAACAGGCCCGCGACCATGAACGAGAGCAGGCCAAAACCCATCATGAGATAGCCCGCGAGACCGCTTTGCAACGCGCCGTCGACGATCATCTTCACCCGCACCAGCGCGTACAGCGCGACATTGAGCAACAGGCCGGAAAGAATCGCCGACATCGGCGTGGGGCCCTCGGAGTGCGCGTCCGGCAGCCAGTTGTGCAGCGGGACCAGGCCAACCTTGGTGCCGTAACCCACGAGCAGGAACACGAACGCCAGCGTCAGCACCGTCGGCTCCAGATGCGCCGCGGAGTCGTACAGCACGTTCCACAGCAGCGCATCGTCACGCGTGGGAACCTCGCGTTCGGCCGCGAAGAACAGCAGTACCGTGCCGAACAGCGCCTGGGCGATGCCGACGCCGCAGAGCACGAAATATTTCCACGCCGCCTCCACCGCTTCCGGCGTGCGGTACAGCGAGACCAGCAGCACGGTGGCCAGCGTCGCGCCCTCCATCGCCACCCACAGGATGCCGACGTTGTTGGTGGTGAGCGCCGCCTGCATGGCGAACATGAAGCCCTGGTACATGGAGTGATACAGCCGCATGCGGCCCTTGCCGATCTGCCGCGTCTCGACCTCGTGCTGCATGTAGGGGCGGGAGAAAATCGCCGTGGTCAGGCCGACGAAGGCGGTGAGCGTGACCAGATAGACGTTGAAGGCATCTATATAAAGCATGCGGCTCGGGGACAGCAGCGGCCCGTCGGCGTAAACGATCAGCGCCAGCCACACCGAGACCGCGAAACTCACGGCCGACAGGGCGACGTTGACCCAGCCGGCGGCGCGCAGGTGGCCGATGAGCGCCATCACGCCGATACCGGCAAGCGGAATCAGCAGTACCAGCCATACCGCCGTCATTCGTCCACCTCCCGCAGCCGGTTGAGCCGGTCCACGTCGAGCGAGTCGATGGATTCGCGCATCTGGAAGAAGAACACGCCGAACAGCACCGCGGCCACCAGCACGTCAAAGGCGACGCCCAGTTCGACCACCATCGGCATGCCGAAGGTCGACACCATGGCCGAGAAGAACAGTCCATTTTCGATCGACATGAAGCCGATGACCTGGGAAATCGCCTTCTTGCGCGTGATCATCAGCAGCATGCCGAGCAGAATTACCGCAATACTGATGGCGATGGCGTTGCGCGTCACCAGTTCGGAGAGCTGCACGATGGGGATAGCCACGTAATAGCTGAAGACGACGAGGCTGGCGCCGGCCAGCAGCGTCATCGACGGATACCTCACCGCCTCGATGTCGCGATGAATATTGAGTCGCACGGCGAGCCGGTGCAGCATCCAGGGAATCAGCAGGGCCTTGAGCGCGAGCGTCATGCCGGCCGAGATGTAGAGATGCGGGTGATCCGTAACGTAAGCCACCAGCGCCGTCGTGACCGCGAGCCACACGCCCTGCCACGCGAACGCGTGAATCAGCGGCACGATGCGCGGCTGCGCCAGCATGATGAACGAGGTGAACAGCACGATCGCCGCCAGCAGCAGTATCGCCTGGTCGTAGAGACTGAGTTGCGTGAATTCCATGTCAGCCTCCGGTTTCCAGCACCACGTGGGTCAGCATGCCCAGGAGACTGAGCAGGAACGCGAAGCCGAGGAACTGCGGCACGCGGAACAACCGCATCTTGGCCATGACCGTCTCCCACATCACCAGCACCACGCCGAGCAGCACCAGCTTGGCGGCGATGGCGATGAAACCCACGGCGAGATCATTCGCCGTCAGCTCGGTGGCGATACCCCAGGGGAAGAAGACGTTGGCGACCAGAACCATGTATATCATCAGCTTGATCTGGCCGGCCCACTCGATCAGCGCCAGATGCCGGCCGCTGTATTCGAGGATCATGGCCTCATGCACCATGGTGAGCTCGAGGTGCGTGGCCGGGTTGTCCACCGGCACGCGCCCGGTTTCCGCCACCGCCACCATCATCAGCCCCAGCATCGCGAAAATGAACGAGGGCCGCAGCACCAGGCCGCTGTTGAGCGTGTAGGTCGTGGCTTCCGAAATATTCGTGGTGGAGGCCGTCATCGCCATCGTGAACACCGCCATCAGCAGCACCGGTTCGGCGAGCGCGCCGATCATCATGTCGCGCGAGGAGCCCATGCCGCCGAAGGCGGTGCCGATGTCCATGCCGGCCAGCGCGGTGAAGAAACGCGCCAGCGAAAAGAACGCCACCAGCACGATGACGTCGGCGATGGCGGCGGTCGGCAGGTCCACCGCCACCAGCGGCACCAGCGCGGCGCAGAGCACGGTGACGCCGAACACGATGTAGGGCGTGGCACGGAAAATCCACGAGGCCTGTTCCGCCAGCACCACGTGCTTGCGGAACAGCTTGCCGAGGTCGCGGTAGGGCTGCCACAGCGACGGCGCGGCGCGGTTCTGCATGTGGCATTTGACGCGCTTGATCCAGCCGAGCAGGAACGGCGCCATGGCGATGAACAGCAGGGTCTGGGCCAGCGCCAGCAGCCAGTTGATCATGTCACCACCCACAGCAGCAGGATCAGCGTGAAGAAGGAATACGCCAGATAGGTGTGGATGCTGCCGGTCTGGATCATGCCGATGCGGCGCGCCGCCACCAGCACCAGGTGGCCGATCGGCTCATAGACGCGCGACCAGGAGCGGTCCAGCGCCTGCATCTGGTGACGCATGCCTTCCGTGTGCAGCGGTTGCGCGGCGTTTTTCGTTTCCTCGATCTCCTCCTTCAGGTCCCACACCGGCGCAAAGATGCGCTGGATCGGCATGGAAAACGCGGTGCCGGTGTACTGCATGCGCGAATTGAGCGAGCCGAAACCGCAATCCCAGGCAGGGCCACGCCGGCTGTCGACCGTGCGCTTGCGCAACAGCAGGTAACTGATCAGCGCGAATATCAGGATGCCTAACAGCACCAGCGGCGCGGAGAAGGAAGCGACCTTGGGCGAGATCGGCGTGAGCCAGAGCCAGCCCTGCGCGGTGGCGCTGGGCGGCCCGGCCCCGAGGAGCATGTTCGGGATGGCATCGATAACGCTGATGACGGTCGAGGGAAAGATTCCGAAAAGCACGCACAGCACCGCCAGCAGTCCCATGGCGGCACGCATGCCGACATCGACTTCCTGCGCGCGTGCCGCGTGGCGGCTGCGCGCCTGCCCCAGGAAGGCGACGCCGTAGACCTTGACGAAGCAGGCGGCCGCCAGCGCGGCCGACAGCGCCAGCACCGCCGCCGCCACCGGAATGATGCTGCGCAATACGCCGCTCGCGAGCACCGGCGCCTGCAGGGCGGTCTGGAACGTCAGCCATTCGGAAACAAAACCATTGAGCAGCGGAATGCCGGAAATGGACATCGCCCCGATCAGGAAAAACACCGCCGTTTGCGGCATGCGCCGGATCAGGCCACCCAGGTTGTTCAGATCGTACTCGTGCGTGGCGTGCGCGATGGCGCCGGCGCCGAGGAACAACAGGCCCTTGAACAGCGCATGGCTGAGAACGTGGTACAGCGCCGCGATCAGCCCGATCACGCCCAGGATCTTGTGGCCGGTGCCGATGAAAATCATCGACAGGCCGAGGCCGGAGAGAATGATGCCGACGTTCTCGATCGAACTGTAGGCGAGCAGGCGCTTGAGGTTGTTGCGCAGCATCGCGTACAGCACCCCGAGCAAGGTCGAGGTCGAGCCGATGATCAGCAGCACCAGCCCCCACTGCCACTGGATGTCGCCGATCAAATCGTAGGTGACGCGGATCAGCCCGTAGATGGCGACCTTGAGCATGACGCCGCTCATGAGCGCGGAGATATGCGACGGCGCCACCGGATGCGCCTCCGGCAGCCAGGCGTGCAACGGCACCATGCCGGCCTTCATGCCGAAGCCGAAGAAAGCGAGCGCGAAGGCGATCGAGGCCCAGGTGGCGGAGAGTTCCGCCGCGCGCATGGCGCCGAAGGTAAACCCGCCGCCGAAACCGGCGAGCACGCCGAAACCCAGCAGGATCGCCAGCCCGCCGATGTGCGCCATCAGCAGGTACAGAAACGCCGCGCGCCGGTTGGCGGCGTGCTGATGCTGATACGCCACCAGGAAATAGCTCGACACCGACATCAGCTCCCACGAGATCATGAACACGAAGGCATCGTCCGCGAGCAGCACCAGCAGCATGCCGAGCACGAACAGGCCAGTGAACAGGCCGAGGGCCGCCAGCGCCTGGCGGTTTTTCGGGTGGGTGTATTCGCGCAGGTAGCCGGGGGCGAACAGGCTGATCGCAAACACCAGCAAGCCGACCACGGCGAAGAAGAATCCGGAAAGCGGATCGAGCCGCAGGTGCCATTTGAGCCACGGCAGGCCGAGCGCCAGCAGGTCCGTCGTGGGCGCCTCGTCGATCAGGGCCCAGGCGCCGGCGAAAACTGCGAACACGCCGCACATGCCGAGCAGGATGGAGGAGCCGTAACGCAGCAGGCCGGGATAACGGTCGGCGCCCAGTGCCAGGACACCGGAGGCCAAAGCGCTGGCCAGGGCCAGATAGGCAAAAATCAGGGGCGACAAGCTGTTTGAACCTGTTGGACGGCGCGGATGCCCATGCGGGTGGCCGCTGCCTGTCACTATTAGTAGTTAGTTGCTCAGGTCGGGGAAAGCGCCGTTGATGCTAGAGCCTGGGTTGGGAAAATTCAAGCAGTGCCGGTAAAAACGCGATCGATGGCACGCTGTCGCAAACCCGGGCCAGGGTGAAGTCAGGCGGGGTCCGGTCCGGAGCGCCTGCCGGATACCCGGAAGCGGCGATCGCCGCCGGCTCAGGCGGCGCCCGTCAGGGGCAGGTAACGGGAGGGATCGATGCCGCACTCGGCGGGATCGAGCACGCGCTCGATTTCGCAGGCACGCCCATCGGGATTCTTGCGGCCGGCGAGACTGACGACCGGCATGTCGGGATACGGCGACTTGTCGGCGCGCTGCACCAGCACCACGCGCGGTTTCAGCCGCTGCGTGCGGTTGAGCGCCGCCACCACGCCGATCTCGCCGGTGTTGAGCTCGACCACGCTGCCGATCGGATAGATGCCGAGGCACTGGATGAATTTCTCGGTCAGTTCCGGGTGGAACAGGGTGCCACGCCCCTCGTACAGCTTCTTCATGGCCGCATGCGCCGTGATGCCGGCGCGATACACGCGGTCGCTGGTAACGGCATCATAGAAATCGAGAACGCCGGCGATCATGCCGAAAGTTCCGATGGTGTCGCCCCTGAGGTGGTCGCCGTAACCGCTGCCGTCGTAACGCTCGTGGTGCCGCCGCGCGACTTCCAGCGCCATGGTCGGAACCTGGCTGGCCTTTTCGAGTATCTCGATGCCCCACGGCACGTGCTGGCGCACCAGCGCGAATTCGTCGCCCGTGAGCGCCGCCGGCTTGTTGAGGATCTCGCTCGGAATCTTCATCTTGCCGACGTCGAGCAGCAGCGCGCCGAGACCCAGCATCTCGAGTTCCGCGGGCGTCAGGCCCAGCTGGCGCCCGAACACCAGCGACAGGATGGCCACGCGCAGACTGTGCTGCGCGGTATATTCGTCCTTGTTCTTGAGCTGCGCGAAGCAGGTCAGGGCGTCGGGATTGCGCAACGCGCTCTGCACCATGTGGCTGATGGTCTGGCGCGCGCCCGGCACGTCGAGGCTGCGGCCGAATTTCGCCTCCCACATCAGATCCTGGATCAACTGGCAGGCCCCGGCGTGGATATCCTTGATGTTCCGGATTTCCTCCTCGAGCGTGGTCTCGTCCGCATACACGGAACGGGCGCCGGGATGATTGTTGAGCTTCAGCATTTCCTGTTCTATCGAAATCGCGGGCTTCATCCCGGAAGCCAAATCCGCCGTGGTCTTGAGCAACTCGGGCCGGGCAGGCGCGCGCTTCGCGAGCGCCATGCCTTCGGCATCGTTGGCGATGATGAAGACCGTGCGGCAGTACTGCTGCAGCGTCTTCAGCTCCTCATCCGTGCGGATCTCGAAGCCCTGGAACATGAACGGCGTCTCGCGCCACGGGCGGTCGAGCTCGCAGACGTACATCCCGATCCTGAGCTGCTGTGTGTCAATCCTGACGATCATCCTGGTTCCATTGCGCCCTTATGGCCGCTTCGTCTACGCGCCGGTTCGACTTCGACCGACACCCCGGCACCCCGAACTGGTCCGGATACTGTAAATCTGTGCAAAAATCATACCGATCAAGCGATTATCACTGGGGGGGGTAAGCATGGGTAGCCAGGAAAGATGGGGCGGCAAAAATGCGGAACATGGGGAAAATATGGGGGCCTGATGCCGTTTTTCAGTAATCGGGGGCGAAAAGCGAGCGACACCTCCAGGGGTTGATTGTGCGCTGTCACCGGAACATGCTTGGAAAAGGCAAGCACGCATGCGGAAATTCATCGTTATCATCACCCTGCTCTACACGGCCGCGGCGGTCGCCGCGCTCGGTTTCATTTCCAGCTGGTTTCGCGAGGGGTTGGTGCTCGGGGAATCGGCCATCGTGACGACGCTGGCAATCAGCGTTCCTGCCGCCCTGCTCATCGCCATCCTGGCCTGGTGGAAATACAACGAGTGGCTCACCCTCCTGCTGGTCGCGGTCATTCTCGGCGCGGGCGGATACGTGATGAAACTGCATCACGACGCCTATGGCGAGTGGCTGCCGACGAACGTGAGCGCGGACACCGAAACCAGCGGAACCGCCTTGCTCAATGCCCACGGCCAGGCCATCCGCTACCACCTGGAGCTGCACAATCCTGGCACCGTCAGCCACCGCGAATACCTGATCGTCATGCGCGACGCCCGGGAGCAGCGCATCCGCCTCCCGCTGTTCGGCGACGCGCACAGCGGTTACGTCAGCGCCAAGAACCCGGCTGACTGGATCGTGCTGCGGCCGACTACCGATGCCAACGTCTATACCGCGGAGACCGGCCAATTCCTGTTCGTCAGGAAATCCTTCACGGTCGATCTGCACGCGGGGAAAGTGACGGCGGTGGCGGCCTTGCCGGTGCAATAAAAGCCGATGGACCGCCGGTCCGTCTCCCCCGCCCCGAGGCTTGATTTCGTGCTCCCGGCGTAACATGCTTGCCGGGCGAAGAGCAAAAAAATCTGCCACATTTAGTAACTCTTTTCGTCCGCCGCATGCGCCGCCTGCATGCCTCCGGGAGAATTCGATCCGCAGCAACCACGGCATGCCTCATGCCGCCAGAGCAGGATACCGCCGGTGAACAACATCACGGCCAGACCGACGAGCCAGATGGTGGAAGCGCTGTACCGCGCCGAGTCACGCCGCGTGCTCGCCACGCTTATACGCCTGCTCGGTGACTTCGAGCTTGCCGAAGAAGCGTTGCACGACGCCTTCCGCGCGGCGCTCGAGCAGTGGCCGCGCGACGGCGTGCCCGCCAACCCGCGGGCGTGGCTGGTGTCGGCCGGACGTTTCAAGGCCATCGACGGCATTCGCCGGCACGCGCGCTTCGAGGCGCTGGACGAAGATGCCGCGGAGAAAATCGCCGCGCCCGATGATCCCGCGACCTGGGGCCGCGAGGACATCGAGGACGACCGGCTGCGTTTGATGTTCACCTGCTGCCACCCCGCCCTGCCGCCCGACGCCCAAGTGGCGCTGACGCTACGCGAGGTCTGCGGCCTCACGACCGAGGAAATTGCGCGCGCCTTCCTGACCGCGCCGCCGACGCTGGCGCAGCGCATCGTGCGCGCCAAGACCAAGATCCGCGACGCGCGCATTCCTTATGAAGTGCCGTCGCCGGAGGATCTGCCGGACCGGCTCGAAAGCGTGCTGCGCGTGATTTACCTGGTGTTCAACGAAGGCTACTCGGCCTCCTCGGGCGCGACACTGACGCGCCACGATCTCTCGGGCGAGGCGATCCGCCTCGGCCGGCTGCTGATCGAACTGCTGCCGGAGCCCGAGGCCATGGGACTCCTGGCGCTGATGCTGTTGCAGGAATCGCGGCGCGCGGCGCGCGCCTCGCCGGCCGGCGACCTGATCCTGCTCGACGAACAGGACCGCTCGCTCTGGAACCGGGAACAGATCGCGGAAGGACTGGCGCTGGTGCAACGCGCGCTGGCTTCGCGGCATTTCGGCCCGTACACGCTGCAGGCGGCGATCGCGGCGGTGCATGCCAGTGCACCCGAGGCCGCCGCCACCGACTGGAGGCAGATTGTCGGACTGTACGACGTGCTGGCGCGGGCAGTGCCGTCACCCGTGGTCGAGCTGAACCGCGCGGTGGCGGTGGCCATGCGCGACGGTCCGGAGGCCGGCCTCGCGCTCATCGACGCGATTCTGGCGCGCGACGAGCTGGCGGATTACCACTTGGCCCATTCGGCTCGCGCCGATCTGTGCCGGCGGCTGGGCCGGGACGCGGAAGCCCGGGTTTCCTACCAGCGCGCCCTGGCCCTCGTGCAGCAGGAACCGGAACGGCGGTTTCTCGAGCGGCGGCTGGCCGCGCTGCCGGAATAAATCCGTCCGGCAGGCCGGGGCCGTTGTCGAATTCGGACCCCGCCGAACGACCAAGGGTACAACCAAGTGAAATTCACGGGTTTCTGCAGGGTGCGCAAAAGCGCAGCGTTGCGCACCGTTCGGCGCATATTCGGTGCGCTTCGCTGACGCTCAGCACACCCTGCAAAAACTCCGGCGGTTGTCGATTTGGCAGCCTGCCAATCGACTACAGGCATAACCGGCCCGGAAGCTATCCCCGGAATGGGGCGTGCAAGCGGCTTGCCGTGCCTGCCGGGTTCATTGACCCGTCGATTCGAAAGGAGACGCCATGAAATTTCTGTGCCTGATCTGTGCCGAGAAGGTGATGGAACAGCTGACCGAGGCGGACGCCAGGGAACAAATGCAGGAGTACGTCGAGTTTACCCGGGACGTCAAAAGGGACGGGCATTTCGTCAGCGCCAACCGGCTGAAGCCCGCCGCCACCGCCGTCACGATTCGCGTGCGCGACGGCAAGGTCTCGGCCACCGACGGCCCCTTCGCCGAGACCAAGGAACAGCTGGGCGGGTACTACGTGATCGAGGCGCGGGACATGAACGAGGCCATCCGCGTAGCCGCGAAAATCCCGGGGGCGCGGCGCGGTTGCGTCGAGCTGCGGCCGGTCGCGGACGATCCGCAGACGCTGGCGCTCGGATTCTGAGCCACGATTGTTTCAATTCTTGCGACGCTTGAATCAGGAGAAAACCATGAAATACATCTGCCTTGGATACTACGACGAGAAACACTGGGAAACGCTGTCCGAAAACCAGCGCAACGCCTGGATGGACGAGTGCTTCGACTACGACGACGTGCTGCGCAAGCACGGCCACTTTGCCGGCGGCGAGGCGCTGCAGGGCGCGGACAGCGCCGTCACCCTGCGTTGGAAGAACGGCAAGGCGACCGTCACCGACGGCCCCTTCGCCGAAACCAAGGAACAACTGGGCGGCATCCTGATCCTCGAGGCCGACGATCTCAACCACGCCATCCAGCTGATGTCGAAGCACCCGGGCGTACGGAACGGGCCCTTCGAGATCCGTCCGGCCGCGGACCTCACGGAAATGGTGCAAGCCAGCGAACAGCGGCGTTCAACAGGCAAAAAATAACGGATTCACGCAAGACAGGAGACACACCATGAGATTCATGATCATCGTCAAAGCCACCAGGGACTCGGAAGCCGGCGTCATGCCGGAGGAGAAACTGTTCGCCGAAATGGCGGCGTACCACGAGGAGCTGGCCAAGGCCGGCATGCTGCTCGACGGCTCCGGCCTGCAACGCAGCGCGCTCGGATGGCGCATCAAGTACGACGGCGCCAGGCGCACCGTGGTCGACGGCCCCTTCGCCGAGACCAAGGAACTGATCGCCGGCTACACGCTGATCCAGGCCAAATCGCGGGAAGAGGCGCTGGAATGGACCAGGCGCTTTCCCAATCCCGCCGGCAACGGCAAGCCATGCGAGATCGAGGTGCGGCAACTGTTCGAGCTGGAGGACTTCGGCTCGAGCGACACGCTCGACCGGTTCCGCGAAATCGGCATGGACGGGAAGAAATAGCCGGCCCCGCCAACAGGAGAAGAAATCATGCAAGTCGAACCCTATTTGTTCTTTGAAGGCCGCTGCGAGGAAGCGCTCGAGTTCTACCGCAAGGCGCTCGGTGCGGAAGTGACCATGCTCATGCGCAACAAGGAGAGCCCCGAACCCCCGCCGCCCGGCAAACTCCCGCCGGGTTCGGAAAACAAAATATTGCATTCGAGCTTCCGCCTCGGCGACACCACGCTGATGGCCTCCGACGGTTTCTGCAGTGGCAAGCCGAGCTTCCAGGGTTTTTCGCTGACGGTGGGAGCGCCGAACGAGGCCGAGGCCAGGCGCATGTTCGCCGCGCTCGCCGACGGCGGGCAGGTGCGGATGCCGTTGTCGAAGACCTTCTTCTCCCCCTGCTTCGGCATGGTCGCCGACCGCTTCGGCGTGGCGTGGATGATCATGGTGCCCGCCTGAGGGATGCGGGAGATGCCATGAATCAGGCGAAACAGCACCCCACGGCCATACGTCTCACCCGCCGCTTCCGCGCGCCGCGGCGGCGCGTGTTCGACGCCTGGCTCGATCCCGGGCTGGCGGGCCGGTGGTTGTTCGCCACCGCAACGCGCCCCATGGCACATGTCGAGATCGACGCGCGCGTTGGCGGCCGGTTCCGGCTCGCGGAGCAGCGCAACGGCGCCAGCACCGAGCATTTCGGACAGTATGTGGAGATCGTGCCGCCGCGCCGGCTGGTCTTCACCCTGCGCGAGCAGCGCCACGCCACGCGCGTGACCGTCGAGATCAACCCGCGCAGGCGCGGCTGCGAACTGCGCCTGCACCACGAAAACCTGCCGCCGGAACGCACACAGGACGCCGAAGCGCGCTGGAGCGGCATGCTTTACGGCCTCGGCGTGATGCTGGCGTCACGCCCGGGACAAACACAGGACCCGGAATAACCAACACCAACAAGATCAAGGAGACATCGTCATGTTCAAGATAATCGCCATCGTCATCACTGTCGTGATCGCCGCCGTGCTCATTTACGCGGCCACCCTGCCCGACACGTTCCGTGTGGAACGGTCGGCCAGCATCAAGGCCCCGCCGGAGAAGATTCATCCGCTGATCAACGACCTGCGCAGCATGCAGGCCTGGTCGGCCTGGGAAAAAATCGACCCCGGGATGAAGCGCGCCCACAGCGGCGGCGCCAGCGGCGTGGGCGCGGTCTACGAGTGGGAGGGCAACAAGGACATCGGCCAGGGGCGCATGGAAATCACCGAGTCGTCGCCGTCGCGGGTCGGCATCCGGATGGATTTCATCAAGCCGTTCGCCGCGCAGAACACCCTGGAGTTCACGCTGAAGCCCGAGGGCGACTCAACACGGGTGACGCAGGCGATCTCCGGCCCGAGCCCCTATATCTCGAAGCTGTTCGGGCTGTTCTGCAGCATGGACAAGATGATCGGCGGGAAATTCGAGGAAAGCCTGGCGGCGCTGAAAACCGCCGCCGAGAAATAAGGAGCTGGCGCCATGCAAAAAATCACTCCCTTCCTGTGGTTCGATCACCAGGCCGAGGAGGCGGCAAAGTTCTACGCCTCCATTTTCAGGAATTCAAAGATCGGTCATATCGCCCGCTACGACGAAGCCGGGGCCCAGGCCTCCGGCCGGCCCAAGGGTTCGGCCATGACCGTGGCCTTCCAGCTCGAAGGCCAGGATTTCGTGGCGCTGAACGGCGGGCCGCATTTCAAATTCACCGAGGCCGTGTCGTTCGTCGTCAACTGCCAGACCCAGGAGGAAGTGAATCACTACTGGGAAAAGCTCTCCGCCGGCGGCGACGAAAAAGCACAGCAATGCGGCTGGCTCAAGGACAAATACGGCCTGTCGTGGCAGATCGTCCCGGTCGTGCTGTTTGAGATGTTGCAGGACAAGAACCCGATGAAATCCGGGAACGTCATGCGCGCCCTGCTGCAAATGAAAAAGCCCGACATCGAGGCGTTGCAACAGGCGTACCATCAGTAGAGGAGAAAACCATGCAATATCTGCTGCTGTGCTGCTTCGACGAGGAACGCTGGGCCAACCTGCCGGAATCCCGGCGCGACGAGATCATGCGCCAGTACGGCGCCTGGAAACAGGAGATCACGCAGAGCGGCCAGTACCGCGCCGGCGCCAAACTGCAACCGACCTCAAGCGCCACCACGATACGCGCCCGCCACGGCAAGCCGACCCTCACCGACGGTCCGTTCGCGGAAACCAAGGAGCAGCTCGGCGGCTATCACCTGATCGAGTGCCAGGACCTCGACGAGGCGCTGGCGGTCGCGCGGCGCATCCCGACCCTCGACGCGGGCGGCGTAATCGAGGTGCGCCCCCTGGACCCGACGATGTAGGCTTTTACCGTGGACGACCTGACCCGCTCCCATCCCGACGCCTACGAAAACAGCCGCACCGGCGTTACACTCGCGCCCATGCCCGCGGTCATCTCCATTGCCGGACTCAACAAGACCTACGCCTCGGGGCTCACGGCGCTCCAGGACATCGACCTCGACATCCGCCGGGGCGAGATCTTCGCGCTGCTCGGGCCGAACGGTGCCGGCAAGACCACGCTCATCAGCATCGTCTGCGGCATCGTCACGCCGACCGCGGGCCGCGTCACGGTCGACGGCCACGACATCCTGCGCGACTACCGCGCTGCGCGCGCCAGGATCGGCCTGGTGCCGCAGGAACTGTACACCGACATGTTCGAGACCCCGTGGGCGACGGTCAATTTCAGCCGCGGTCTGTTCGGGCTGCCACCGAACCCGGCCTGGCTCGAGCAGGTACTGCGCGACCTGTCGCTGTGGAACAAGCGCCACGACAAGATCATGACGCTCTCGGGCGGGATGAAGCGCCGCGTGCTGATCGCCAAGGCGCTGGCGCACGAGCCGCGGGTGCTGTTTCTCGACGAGCCGACCGCGGGCGTGGACGTGGAGTTGCGCCGCGACATGTGGGCGCTGGTGCGGCGCCTGCGCGACAGCGGCGTCACCATCATCCTCACCACGCACTACATTGCCGAGGCCGAGGAAATGGCCGACCGCATCGGCGTAATCAGCAAGGGCCGGCTGATCCTGGTCGAGGCCAAGACCGCGCTGATGAAAAAACTCGGCAAGAAGCAGCTCACGCTGCACTTGCAGGAACCGCTGGCCGCGATTCCGCCGGAACTGGGCGATTGGGGCCTGGCACTGAACAACGGCGGCAATGATCTGGAATTCCGCTTCGACGCCAGCAAGGAACACACCACCATTCCGGAGCTGTTACGGCGCCTGAGCGAACTCGGGATCGGCTTCAAGGACCTCAACACGCGTGAAAGTTCGCTCGAAGATATTTTCGTCAGCCTGGTAACCGAACGCCGATGAATCACCCGAGCCAAACCCTGAAGTTCAATTACCACGCGATTCTCGCCATTTACAAGTTCGAAATGGCGCGCTTCCGGCGCACCCTGTGGCAGAGCCTCGTGACACCGGTGATCACGACTTCGCTCTACTTCGTCGTGTTCGGCGCCGCCATCGGATCGCGCATGGGAAACATCGATGGCGTCCACTACGGCTCCTTCATCGTGCCAGGCCTGATCATGCTGTCGCTTTTTACCGAGAGCGTGAGCAACGCCTCCTTCGGCATCCACATGCCGCGTTTCACCGGCACCATTTTCGAGGTGTTGTCGGCGCCGGTATCGGCGTTCGAGATCGTGCTCGCCTACGTCGGCGCGGCGGCGACCAAGTCGATCCTCCTCGGACTGATCATCCTCGCCACCGCGAATCTGTTCGTGCCGATCCACATTGCGCACCCGTTCTGGATGGTGGGGTTTCTGTTGCTGGTCGCGAGCACCTTCAGCCTGTTCGGCTTCGCCGTCGGCATCTGGGCCAAGGGCTTCGAGCAGCTCCAGTTCGTCCCGATGCTGATCCTGACACCGCTCACTTTCCTCGGCGGCGTGTTCTATTCGATCGACATGCTGCCGGGCGCGTGGCGCACCTTCAGCCTGTTCAACCCGATCGTCTACGTCATCAGCGGTTTCCGCTGGAGTTTCTACGACACCGCCGACGTCGGCGTCGGTCTCAGCCTGGCGGCGACGCTGTTTTTCTTTCTGCTCTGCCTCGGGTTGGTGTGGCTGATATTCCGCACCGGCTACCGGCTGAAGAGCTGAATCCACACACGGAGGAGAACCGAACCATGGCGCGCACCAACAAGAAATCACACGTTCGAAAACAAGCAACAGCCACCCGTTCCAAACCCGCCGCACGCCCTCGCCCGGCACGCCGGGTGGTAGTGCTGGTCGCCACGCGCAAAGGCGCGTGGCTGTTTCACGGCGACAAGCAGCGCAAGACCTGGCGCGCGGATGGGCCGCATTTTCTCGGGCAGATCATTCAGCATCTGGTGCTCGACCCGCGCGACGGGCGCACGCTGCTGGCGGCAGCCAAGACCGGCCACCTCGGCCCGACCATCTTCCGCTCCACGGATTTCGGAAAAACCTGGAAGGAAGCCAGGAAACCACCAGCCTTCGCCAAGGCAAAGGAAGGAGAAAAAGGCCGTGCGGTGGATCACACCTTCTGGCTCACGCCGTGTCACGCGAATGAACCGCGGGCCTGGTACGCCGGGACCTCGCCGCAGGGACTGTTCCGCTCCGACGACGGCGGCGATACCTGGGAGCCGTTCTCGATAATCAACGACGATCCGAAGTTCCGCGAGTGGATGGGCAGCGTGCAGGACGGCACGCCCGACGGCCCGAAGCTGCACTCGATCATCGTCGACCCGCGCGACCCGAAGCATCTTTACTTCGCCATGTCGGGCGGCGGCATACACGAAACCTTCGACCGTGGACGAACCTGGTCTGCCCTCGTAAAAGGCATGGAAGTGGTCGAAGGCTTCGACGCCGCCAACATCGCCTTTCACGACCCGCATGCCGTCCAGATGTGTCCGGGCAACCCGGACCGCCTGTATCAGCAGAATCACTGCGGCATCTATCGCCTCGACCGGCCATCGAAGGAGTGGACGCGCATCGGCAAAAACATGCCGAAGCAAATCGGTGACGTCGGCTTCCCCATGGTGGTGCACCCGCGCGATGCCGACACCGCCTGGGTGTTCCCGATGGATGGCCAGACCGTGTGGCCGCGCACCAGCCCGGACGGCAAACCCGCCGCGTACGTGACCCGCAACGGCGGCAAGACCTGGCAGCGTCTCGACGCCGGATTGCCGAAGCAGCAGGCGTGGTGGACGGTGAAACGCCAGGCCATGACCGCGGACGCACGCAATCCCGTGGGGCTGTATCTGGGCACGACCAGCGGGGAGGTATGGATGAGTTCCAACGAAGGCAAACGCTGGGCGTGCCTCGCGCGACACCTGCCTGAGATTTACGCGGTGGAGGCCGCGGAGGTCGGCTGATCGATGAAAGTGCTGATCCCCACGCCGCTGCTGTCTTATACCAATGCGCGCGAGGTCGATGCCAGCGGCGCCACGCTCACGGAACTGCTCGCCGACCTCGACCGCCAGTATCCCGGCCTGCGCTTTCGCGTGATCGACGAGCAGGACCGGATGCGCCCGCACATGCGATTCTTCGTCAACAAGGAGCAGGTGTTCAAGCTCACGCACCCGCTGCGCCCGGCCGATTCGGTGGTGCTGGTGCAGGCCTTGAGCGGCGGGTAAAACTAAACACGCAAACGGAAAGCGTGTTTATTTTCCCGCCGCAAAAAAAGAAGGGCGGCCGGGGCCGCCCTTCGTCAGATGGCATGACCTGGTCTTACTTCTGCTTGTGGCAGAACCCGCAACCCACCGGCGTGCCCTTAGCGATGGTGGCCGTCCCGTCGGCGCAGTCGGTGTTGTAGGGGGCGATGCCCTGCGTGTTCTTGCAGGTCACCACCCGGTCGGCGGAGGTCTTCGACAACACGCTGCCGGTCAGCGCGCCGGTCACCGGATTCATGTGGCAGATCTTGCAATTCGCCAAGGCACCACCGGTAAAGTTCTTGTGGTTCAGGTTCCAGCGGTGGTCGTTAACCGGATGCAGGCCGTGCGGCCCGTCCAGGCCAAGCGGCATCGTCAGGTCCCCGTTCGCGTCCCGGGTGTGGCAGGCGTCGCACTCCTGGATCTTGCCGTCGTGCCCCTGGATCTGCTCGGCGGTGCGGTTGTCGTTGGCGCGCGGATTCCCCATCGGCCATTCCGCGTGGGTGGCGCCGTGGCAGCCCTCGCACATGACGCCGCCGTGGCCGGTGCTCACCCGGTAGAGCTGCGGGTTGCCCGCGCCCGGGTTCACGAACCCGTTGTACGCGGCCGGCACCAGAGGTTCCGCGAAACGCTTGTTGGCCGGCACGATGGGCGTGGCCTTGGTGTCGTTGGTGCGGAAAGCCACGCGCAACCGGATGTTGTCGCTCACGCCGGTGGCGTCCTTCGTGTTCTTGATCACGTTCGTGGTGTTCGCCAGATTACTGACGGCGTCGCCGCTGTGGCAGGAGCCACAGCCCGGCTCGTTGGCCCACGGCACCCGCGGAGTGGCGGGATTGGTGTAGAAGTCCTTCGCCAGGATGAACGCACCCGGGTTGGATGGAGAAACGTTCCTGGAGAAGTCGTCGCCCACCTGTTTCATGCTCCCGTGGCAATCGTTGCAGAGAATGTTTCCGGTGCGCATGACGCCGCGCAGGCACTTGGTGGTCTTGCCCGGGTGGCACTGGTAGCAGGCGGCATCGAGCACGGCCACGCGCGCAGCCTGGTTGGTAACGATGCCGTTCGCATCCTGGATCGGCAGCGGCATGTTGGGGAAGAGCAGGCTGTTCGCGTTGTAGCCCGTATCGCCCGGTGACCGCCCGCTGGTGTCGAGGTTGCCATGGTGCCAGTGCATCACGCGCGAGTTGCTCGGGTGCGCGATCTGGTTGCGGCCGTTGGCGATGGTGCCCACGGCACCGGCCAGCGGACCGAGATGGGCCAGGTCGAGGGCCGGAGTGTAGTGACACACCTGGCAGACCACCGGCTTGTCCTGCACCAGCGCCTTGTTGATGAGGCAGTTGGCGTTGCCGTTCGGAGTGGTCGAGTTGATCACGCAGGCGGCCGACTGGCCCGAGGTGTTCACGTACCTCGACCCGTGCCTCAGGTCATGCAGACGCAGGACGTTGATGTCGGTCGCGTACTCGATGCTGACGTTCTCCGGAACCACGACGATCTCCGGGTCCGCCAGCCGGTCCGCCACCGGCAGGCCGGCGCTGGTCAGGCCGGCCGTGGCCACGCCCTTGGTCGGGCTGTCCGGGACATCCGCTGCCGCGGCGTGACAGTTTTTGCAGCTGGCCTCGCCGGAGATGGGGAGCACCGTGTCCACCGTCGCCAGGACGGCGCCACCGCTCTTCGTTTTCGCCTGCACCCGCACCAGCGGGTAGGCGTTTTCGCGGCCCTTGTCGTCCCAGGCGGCGAAGGGCACGCCGGCCGCCTCGAACCAGTTGAGGTTCTGGGCGACGTAGCCAAAAGGAAAGTTCACGAAGAACGGCTTGACCTCGTAATGCTCGTTGGCGGTCTGGGACAGGTTGGCAGTAAAGGGGCTGGTGATGCCGGGCATGTTGTGCTGGACCGCCGACAGAAACTCGTCGCCACTGTTCACCACCCCGTCCGGACCGATGAACAGGTCCTTGACGTTGGGCACCGGCAGGCTCTCGTCAGGCGTGACCGTGAACGGCGGTCCGGCAAGCGGCGTAATGTTCTGCGCCGGGTTGAAGGGGTTGAAAGCGGGGTAGAACGGGTCATAGGCGCCCTTCGGGATGATTTTCCAGAAGTTGGTCTTGTAGATGTCGACCACCGTGCTGTTGTTCCTGACCACCCCGGTGAACGGATCCGGGTTCGTCTGGCCGAGAATCGGGTCCTCGGGATTCGACGCGGCCGAGTACAGCACGTCCACCACGCTCGAATTGAGTATCACGGGCTGGGCGCCCTTCTGGATGACCTGGGCCAGGAGCACCTGGAACGGCGGCAGGATGCTCGAGATACGGGTGTCGTAGTCGCCGCAGTGCATGCCCAGGTCGTTGATGGCGACGATCTGAAAGCCGGTGGTGCCGGTGCCCGGAGCCGGGTTGAGCGAGTTCGCCGGCCGCGGCGCCGCTTGCTCGGTCACGGGAGGCACGCTGCCGGGCAAAATCCCGGGGCCGAAAACATCGGAGAAGATCTGGCTGGTCGAGTTTATGGACGTGCCGGTTGATACCGCGTTCACCGTGACGTTGACGGTCGCCGTGCAGGTCTTGGGCCGGCGCGCGGTGCTGTCGGTCACCTTGAAGCTCGTGGTGTAACTCCCGGCGGCGTTGTAGGTCACGGGCACCGGCGCGGAGGTTCCGCTGCTGTTGCCCGATTGGGTGTTTGACGTCGGGCTGCCGCCGGAGAAAGTGAAGTCGAAGCGATACGGCTTCACCCCGCCCGCGGCGGTGCCGGTATAGGTGATGATGCCGCCGACCGGGATCGTGGTCACGCTGGCGCTGACACCACAGGTGAGCGGGGCCGGCTGCGCGGCCCATGCCGATGACAGGGGTAACAATAACATCAGGACGACCGCCAGCGCGGGCGGCACGCGATGCGTTGCGGGATTCATCAGGCTCCTCCTGCCGCCTCCAGGCGGCAATCCATGCACCCTCCCGACGCTGCTCCTGTCTCCGCGTCAACTCCGGCGCGGGAACCTCGTTCTGCCGATTCCTTTGGCTTATGTATACCCTCCGAGGCGAAGGTTTTCCGAATAGATCTGTCTTATTGAAACTACTCTATTGAACTTGAACTGCTCTGGTGTGCTGTGCTTGATCTAATCGAAACAGGGTCCGGCGAAAACTCTACTCTCATGTCAAGAATCGGTACTTTGATATATATCAATCTGGGGATTTTATTCATGCAGGGTGACAGTAGTGCCCGGCGAGACAGTCCAACGGTTATACAAATAGCTATTAATTAATTAGTTATATAAGGGGTGAGTTATATATAAAGATACAGGCCGCATTTTCTGGTCCTGTCAAAATTCAATCGTGGCCTGTCCCTCATTGTCCCTTCGATCTAACGCACCCGCTACGCCCGACCGATTCGGTAATCCTGGTTCAGACATCGAGCGGAGGATAACGAAATACCCATCCCGATCCTGTGGGCAGTGATGAACTTTGTCGCTCTCATCCATGCGCCTAGCGTTTCTCAGGCGGTATGTTCCTGATCGTGGCCGCGAACTTCGCATGGGCGGCCGGATCCACCGGCCGGTGTTTGATTTTGACGCTGGCCGGGTCCTTGCCAAGATAGTTGTCGCCCTTCCAGTTCTTCGATGGCCGGATGGGCCGGGGAACAAAACCGCCGCCGCAGTTCGGGCAGACGTTGCCCAAAACCTTATCGACACAGGTCGCGCAGAACGTGCATTCATAGGTGCAAATGCACGCCTCCAGCGAATCGGGTGGCAGCGGCTTGTTGCAGTTTTCGCACGTCGGGCGGAGTTCGAGCATTGTTTTTTCCTCTTCATAGGCGGCTAACGACGAAGTTCAGCCATCGTCCTGCCACGACAAAACAAAGGCAAGACGGCGGCTGAAGCGTCTGGGTGGGCGCCCGGGACAGTGGAGCCTGAAGAGATCAATGTGCTATTCCGCTACGCTGACGCCCGAGCCACCCATTTCCTTGGGGATGTCCTTCATCTTCGGCAAGCCGTCCCTGATTTGCAACTTCGTCTCCTGATAGTGCACATGGATCCCGGGCTGGTACGGGAAGTCCGGAATGGCCGCGGCATACACGTCGATGAGCCCCCAGTGGGGATGGTCGGTGAAGAGGTGGCCGCCGCAGGTTTTGCACCATTTGCGATGACTGCGCTCGGTCTTGTTGTAAGCACCGATGTGGTTACCTCCGCGCGTGACCTGGACCGCTTCGGGTTTCCATAACGTGAAGGCGTTGACCGGCCCCGCCGACCAGCGGCGGCACGAGTCGCAATGGCAATAACCCATGGCGGCCGGCTCGCCGCTGACCGTGAACTGAACCGCGCCGCAAAAACAACTGCCTTTGTAAGTCTTTCCGTTGTTCATGTCGCACCTCTTTGATCGTGTGTTGTTGGGGATTTAAGCCGGGTGCTAGTATCTTCGCGCCGGTTACAGACATGAATGATCAGGCGTCCGGATTTCTTGCGCGGGACGCCGGAATTGACGGAGGCTGTTCATGGATGCCATTTCCGACGTGCTGCGCGTGGTACGCCTGAGCGGTGCGGTTTACCTCTATAGCGAGCTCACCGCGCCGTGGTGTGTGATCGGCAAAACCGATGGCGCCCTGTGCGCGGGCTACCTGCCGCGATCAGAGCGCGTGGTGTCCTACCATCTCATCACCGAAGGCAACTGTTGGGCGCGGCTGGCGGCCGACCCCGACTCGGCCATTCAAATCAATGCCGGCGAACTGCTGGTGGTGCCGCAAGGGGAAACGCACATACTGGGTAGCGCCCCGGATCTCACTCCCGTGCCATTCGGGCCGCTGCTGGCCAGTCAGCTGGAGACGGCGCCCGGCGAGGTGATGAAGCTGTCCTATGGGGGCGGCGGGGCGATGACACGCACCGTGTGCGGCTTTCTGGCCTGCGACGAGACTCTGAGCAACCCGATACTTTCCTCGCTGCCGCGCATCTTCAAGATTGACATGCGCAACGATCCGCGCTCGGCATGGCTCGAGTCATCGCTGCAATTCGCCGCCGCCGAAGCCGCGGAGTGGCGCGCCGGCAGCGCCACCGTCCTCGCCAAATTGTCCGAACTGCTGTTTGTCGAGGCGATACGCCGTTGCATCGATGCGCTGCCGGCGGACCGCAAGGGATGGCTGGCGGGAGCGCGCGACCGTTTTGTGGGACGCGCGCTATCGCTGATGCACGCGCGGCCGGCGCATGACTGGACCGTGGACGAACTCGCGCGCAAGGTGGGTTTATCGCGCTCGGCGCTGGCGCAGCGCTTCACCGATTTTCTGGAACAGCCGCCCATGCAATACCTGGCGCGCTGGCGTCTGCAAGTTGCGGCACATGAACTTTTGAACGGGAATAAATCCCTCGCCGCGGTAGCGGAGCAAGTCGGCTACGATTCCGAGGCAGCATTCAACCGGGCGTTCAAGCGCGAATTCGGCATGCCGCCGGCGGGTTGGCGAAAGGACCGCAGTAAGGCGGATGTCGCCGATGCATCGGCGAATGCGTTGCAACCCACAGGAGAAACACCGGCAGCTGCTTAATGCTGCAATTAAAGGCGTCGGAGTGATTTATCATTAATCACCTCCCCTCAACCCCCAAGCAATTCAAACCCCCCGCTTGCCGCGTCGTAGCCGTGTAGCTCGCCGCGATCGAGATCGAAATACCAGCCGTGCAGTTGCAGGCGGCCGGTCGTCACGGCCTCACGCACGAACGGGAAGCTCGTCAGGTTGCCGAGCGACACGCGCATGGCCGCGCGTTCGCAGGCCGCGGCGCGGGTATCGGCGTCTGCGGCCGCGTGGGTCGCGGCCACCTCGCGGCGCGCCTGTTCGGCGATCGACATCCACGGCGTGATGAACTGCCCGGTGCTGCCCTCGAAGCGGATATTGCCGAGCAGCGCGCGGATGCCGCCGCAGCGCGCATGGCCCATCACGATCACGTGCCGGACATTCAGGCAGCTCACCGCGAATTCGAGCGCCGCCGAGGTGCCGTGATAGCCGCCGCCTTGCTCGAACGGCGGCACCAGGTTGGCGACGTTGCGCACCACGAACAGGTCGCCGGGGTCGCAGTCGGTGACGATGGCCGGGTCGACGCGTGAGTCGCTGCAGGCAACGACCATGATCTTGGGGGATTGGCCCTCACTGACCAGTTGTTTGAACGGCGTGCCATCACGCTCGTAGTGGTGCGCGCGAAAGCGCTGAAAGCCTTCGATCAATTTCTGGATTTCTTGCATGGTAAGTTTCTGAAGTGAAATTTTCGGGTTTGATGAAATGGATTCATGCTTTTACCGACCCCCTCCCCTTGCCCTCCCCGCAAGGGGGAGGGGAGAAATATTAATGATCGACAAATATCAGCTTGCTAGTGTCAAAGCCCAGGGCATTCGCCTTGGCAATGAGCTTGTCTTTGATGTCCGGTTTCATTTCCGGGGTGCGGGACAGAATCCATAAATAGGACTTGTCCGGGCCGGACACCAGCGCGTATTGATAATGCTCGTGGTCGAGGTCGAACACGACATAGGACCCGTAAAACAGCCAGAAGAAGGAAACCTTCAGATAACCCTTGTCGGGTCCCTCGACGAACCAGGCCTTGCCCTCGGCCTCTTTCCATTCCTTGTCTTCCGCGGAATAGCCGCGGTTCAATACCCGCACACCGCCGTCCTCACGCCGACTGTATTCGGCCGAGATCCGGCTCAGGCCGCGTTCGAAGCGATGGTCGAGCCGGGCGATTTCGTACCAGGTGCCGAGGTAGCGGTCGAGTTTGAAGTTTTCGACGGGCTTGATGCCTTCGGGGAGGCCGACGCAGCCCGTCAGGAGAAAGGCCAAGACTATGAATAATTTTTTCATCGCTGAATAAACCTGTTTTGGGATCGGCCTGTCGGCCGATGATTGTTGAGCCTGTTGCTGCCCGGGGTGCAACGAAATTCGTTGCACCCGTTCGGCGGCGCAAACACACGTTAAGTGTGTTTGCGAAGACTCCGCCTCACCCCGCTTTCGCGGGAATGACGACAAAAAAACAAATCCCTTATTTCGGTTTCCGCCTGTTTGCGCCGTTCATTTGCCGAAGAATTCCCGGAGCTCGGGCAGCATCTGCTCCGCGGCGCGCTGGCCTTCGGTAATCGCGGGCGCGGCGCGATGGTAATCCATGCTGGCGATGTCGGACAGGCGCGGCCGGATCAGGATGTCCGCGGGCTCGCCGGCGAGGCGGCTGCGGGTGATGCGCACCTGCATGATGTTGAGACTGGTGCTCAGCACATCCAGCATCGAAGGCATTTCGACCGGGTTTTTCGGCCCGTTTCTCATGAAATCCGGCGTCATCTTGGCCATGATCGATGCGAACGCGCCGGGCGTGGTTTCGGGTGCCGGCGTAGCGGACTCCACCGGCGCGTGAAATTGCTTTCCCATCAGGTCCGAATTCACGTCCACCGCAATGACGATATCCGCGCCCATCGCGCGGCACAGTGACACCGGCACCGGGTTCACCAGTCCGCCATCCACCAGCAGGCGCCCGTCCATTTCCGCCGGCGTGAACAGACCAGGCACGGCAATGGAGGCACGCACGGCGTCGATCACGGGGCCATCGCGCAGCCAGACCTCGCGGCCGGTCGCGAGTTCGGTCGCGACGGCGGCGTAGGCCTTCGGCAGTTTCGCGATGCCCGGATCCTCGAAGCGCGCGCGGAAAAAGCTCAACAGCTTGGTGCCCGCGATCAGACCGCCGCCAATCTTGAGATCGAGCAGCCCCACCACCGCTTTCCACGTCAGACCCTTGGCCCAGGTTTCCAGCCGGTCGAGATCGCCGGCGGCATACGCCGCCCCCACCAGCGCACCCATCGAAGCGCCACACACGATGTCCGGCGAGATGCCGGCCTGCTCCAGCACGCGGATCACGCCGATGTGCGACCAGCCGCGCGCCGAGCCGCTGCCGAGCGCCAGCCCGATGCGCGGGGACGTACGGCGGACAGTACTCAGTTGCTTCATGACGCCATTCTAATCGCCACCCCGGCGAAAGCCGGAGTCCAGATAATTAAAAGCAATCAAATCATTAATATGCTGGATTCCCGCTTCCGCGGGAATGACAACCAAACCTGGTTATTTCTTCGCCCCGTCTCCGCCCTTGTCGTGCTTGGCCTTGAAGGGGTAGGCGCCGCCGGGGTAGCCGCGGGCCGGGACGTACAGCGACAGCACCATGGTCGCGGCCAGCACGGTGACGGTGGCCGCCAGCGACCAGGCCACCGGGATATGGTAGACGTCCACCAGCAGCATCTTGGCGCCGATCAGGATCAGCACGATGGCGAGGCCGTAGGTGAGCAGGTGGAACTTGTCGTGCAGGCCGGCGAGCAGGAAGTACATCGCGCGCAGGCCGAGGATGGCGAAGACGTTGGACGTCAGGACAATGAACGGATCGGTGGTGATCGCGAAAATCGCCGGGATCGAATCCACCGCGAACACGATGTCGACGATGCCGATCAGCAGGATCACTACGAACAGCGGCGTGGCCAGCTTCGCGCCGTTGACGACGGTGAAAAACTTCTCGCCGTCGAAGTCCGGGGCGATGCGCATGTGCCGGCGGATCCACTTCAGCGCCGGGTTCGATTCCAGGTCCGGCTCCTGCCCGGCGGCCCACCACATCTTGACGCCGGTGAACACCAGGAACGCCCCGAAGATGTACAGCACCCAGTCGAAACGCGCGATCAGCCAGGCGCCGGCGAAGATCATCACCGCGCGCAGCACCAGCGCACCGAGGATGCCGATCATCAACACGCGCTTCTGGAATTCCGCCGGCACCGAGAAATAGGTGAACACCATGAGGAACACGAAGATGTTGTCCACCGCCAGCGCCTTCTCGACCAGATAGCCGGTGACGAATTCGAGCGCCTTGACGTTGGCCATGCCCCGCGCCGCCTCGTCGCCGCCCAGGCCGCCGAGGTACCACCACAGCAGGGCGACGAACACGAACGACACCGCGACCCAGATCAGCGACCAGGTCGCGGCCTCGCCCATGGTGACCTTGTGCGCGCCCTGCTTGTTCATGGCAAGGAAATCGACCACGAGTGCGACCAGCACGAAGGCCGCGAACAGCATCCACATCAGCGGTGTGCCGACGCTCAGCATGGCGCGGGATTAGAAGCAGTTTTGGAAATCACACCCTCTCCCTGGCCCTCTCCCGTCAAGGGAGAGGGGAAGTTGTTTAATTCAGTATTGATGTAGCTTATTAACTGCAGGGAATCAGCCGGCGGCGCTTTCCCGGACCCGGCTGACGGGCACGGCCGGCGCGGCATCCACATGCTCGAAGTCCACTGACACCCGGTCAACGGCAATCGGCCGGAACAGATTGTCGGCGAACTGTCGGTGCAGGGGATGTTCACGATAGGAATCTATCACAGTCCGGTGCGTGAATTCGATCAGCCAGCAGAAACGGTAACGCGGCTTGTCGGCCACGGCCCAGCCCGTGACAACCCGTCGCACCCCGGGGATCGTGGCCAGCATCTCGCGCCCGCGCGCCATCATGGCCTCGACCTGCGCGTCCGGCACGTGCTCGACGTTATAAATGATGACGTGCTCGACCGGCTGCCACGCCTGGCACTGCACCAGCACCTCGGCGGCGCGCCCGGCCGAACCCCACAGACGCATGACGCGCTCGACTTCCTCGCGGATGCTTTCCTGCATGCCCTTCACCAGCCCGGTGTAGCCGCAGCGCGCGTCGGCGCGCGCGTTGGCGCGGATGCGGCTGCCGGCGGCGTCGGCCAGTGCGGTGTAGTAGTTGATCTTGGCCACGCCGTGCGAGATCAGCTTGCGATATTGTTCGTCGGCCAGACCGGTGCCACCGTGGATCACCAACGGAATTTTTACCGCGTCGTTGATGCGCTTGAGGCGATCGCAATCGAGCTTGGGCTTGCCGCGCAGGCGCCCGTGCACCGTGCCGATGGACACCGCGAGGCAATCCACGCCGGTGCGCACGACATAAGCCTTGGCCTCCTCCACCGAAGTGTATTGATTCTCGCCCGGATGTTTGGCAGCGTCTTCGCCCTCCACGCCCGCGACATAGCCCAGTTCGCCCTCGACGGCCACGCCACAGGCATGCGCCATCTCGACCACGCGCCGCGTCTGTGCCACGTTGACCGGGAAAGACTCGTGCGAAGCGTCGACCATCACGCCGTTGCAGCCGAGGTTGATGGCGCGCACCGCGGATTCCTGCGAGGCGCCGTGGTCGAGGTGGATCGCGACCGGCACCTCGGCACGGCGCGCAGCCTTCTCGGTGGCGGCCATGGCCAGCTCGAAGTCGTAATGTTCGAAATGGGATTCGGCCAGGCTCAGGATCACCGGCGAGCGGCAATTCTCCGCGGCCGCGAGAATCGCCTCGAGGAAGTCGAGGCTCACCAGGTCGAACCCGCCCACCGCGTAGCTGTTGCGGTAGGCATGGTTCAGCATGTCGCGCATATCCACGAGTGGCATGGTTCCTCCTGATTCGCCGGTAACGCAGTGTGCTTCGCTGACGCTCGGCACGCCCTACATCAACTATGTCTCACGCGATGAACGCGAAGATTTTCATAAATCATTCAAAGAGAATTTTCTCTGCGGCTTTTGCGTTCTCTGCGTCTCTGCGTTGAAAATTCATATAAATCAAATTCTCTAGGCGAAGTCTTCACCCTCGTCCTCGCCGGCGCTCTCTGGATCGAGCTGCTCGTCGTGGCGCGCGATGGCGCGGCCGAGAACGGTAAGCGCATCGTGCAGCATCGCGATGCCGGCATCGCTGCTCTGCGCGTGCCGCACGTCCAGGTCCTCCTGCAACGTGGCCAGCCGTTCGAGCAGCTGTCCCTGCGGGTCGATGGGACCGGAAGCCCAGCCGACCATGTCCGCGAGGCGCCCGGCCTCGCGCGCCAGGCCCTCGCACTGCGCCGCCGTGCCGCCGGTTTGCGCCACGTCGCCGACGGCCCGCATCAGCTCCGGGAGTTTCATAGTTCGCTCCCGCGCGCCGCCATGCTCAGGCCCGGTCCTGGTCGAGGCGGCCTTCGCGGAACACCCGGCTGGCGAGCACGTCCTCGGCCTCGAGCGTCATGAGATCGTCCTTGCTCAGCGACCGGCCGCGGCGTCCGAACAGGCGGTTGGCCTGGCGCAGGCGCGCGCGATCGAGGGCGTTGCGCACCGAGCGCGCGTTGGAGAAATGCTCCATTTTCATGCGCCGCTTCAGATATTCGACGAAGGCCTTTTCGGCCTCGGCGCTGAAATGATAGTTCTGGCCCGCCAGCATCAGCTTGGCGATCGCCACCAGCTCCTCGGGCTGGTAGTCCGGAAAATCGATATGGTGGGCGATGCGCGAGCGCATGCCCGGATTGCTCTGGAAGAAACGGTCCATCTTGTCCTTGTAGCCGGCGAGGATCACCACCAGGTCGTCGCGATTGTTTTCCATCACCTGCAGCAGGATCTCGATCGACTCCTGGCCGTAGTCGCGCTCGTTCTCGGGCTTGTACAGGTAATAGGCCTCGTCGATGAAGAGCACGCCGCCCATGGCCTTCTTGATGACTTCTTTCGTCTTGGGCGCGGTGTGGCCGATGTACTGGCCGACGAGATCGTCGCGCGTGACGGTGACGAGATGGCCCTCGCGCACGTAGCCGAGGCGCTTAAGGATCTCGCCCATGCGCATGGCCACCGTGGTCTTGCCGGTGCCGGGATTGCCGGTGAAGCACATGTGCAGCGTCGGCGTTTCGGAGGTCAGCTCGAAACGCTTGCGCAGCCGGTCCACCAGCAGCAGCGCCGCGACCTCGCGGATGCGGGTTTTGACTGGAACCAGTCCGATCAGCTCGCGGTCGAGCTTGTCCAGCACTTCCTGGATGTTGGAGGCCTTGAACTCGGCCTCGAGATCAACCTGATCGGTGGCCGGAATGGTCCTGGATTGCGCCTCGCTCATGATTCGATCCATTCTGAAATTCGGGGAAAAACCCGGCCGGCGCGGTTTCTGGCCGCGCCGGCCGGCACGGCATTTACATCATTTGCGTCAATAACGCTCCATCTCGCCCTTGTCGGTGGCATAGGAATGCACCGTGTAGCGGATATTGCGGCCGTCGACCTCCTGCCGCACCAGGCCGAAGCCCGGTTCCTTCTTCGGACGGTTGACGAGGTAGGACATGCGCGGGGTTTCCCAGCCGCGCGTGCTGTCGAACGCCGTCACGCGGACGTAGTGGTTGGGAAAGGTCTTGCGGCAGTTGTTGATCTCCATCAGGATCCCGGCAGGGTCCTTGAGGTCGAACATCGGGTTGCCGAACATTTCCCAGTAGGTGTTGCGCGGATGCGGGTCGTCGGTGTATTCGACGCTGACCGCCCAGCCCTTGTTGAGGGCCCACTTGATCTGCGCGGTGATCTGCGCGTCGGTCAGGTCCGGCAGGAACGAGAACTGTCCCTGCGTCAGACGATTGCCTGGATTGGTCATCATAACGGATTCTCCTCGTAAAATTAGTTGCTGGCCGTGGTCGTGGGCACGAAGTCCGCGGTGTCGGTCGACTCGTAGTTGAAGGTGATGTCCTTCCACGTATCGAGCGCGGCCTTGAGCGGCGAGCAGGTCTTGGCGGCTTGCTCCAGGATCTGCGGGCCTTCCTTCAGGTAGTCGCGGCCTTCGTTGCGCGCCAGGATCATGGCTTCGAGCGCGACGCGGTTGGCGGTCGCACCGGCCTGGATGCCCTGCGGGTGGCCGATGGTGCCGCCGCCGAACTGCAACACCACGTCTTCGCCGAGGTAATGGATCAGCTGGTGCATCTGGCCGGCGTGAATGCCACCCGAGGCCACCGGCATGACCTTGTTGAGCGAGGCCCAATCCTGGTCGAAGAACATTCCGGTTTCGAGGTTCTTCGGTGTGTGCGTTTCGCGCAACGTGTCGTAAAAGCCCTTGATCATCAGCGGATCGCCTTCGAGCTTGCCGACCACGGTACCGGCGTGGATGTGGTCCACGCCCGCCATGCGCATCCACTTGCAGATCACGCGGAAGTTCATGCCGTGATTCTTCTGGCGCGAGTAGGTCGAGTTACCGGCGCGGTGCAGGTGCAGGATCATGTCGTTCTTGCGCGCCCACTTGGCCATGGTCTGGATCGCGGTGTAGCCGATCACCAGGTCGATCATGATGATCACGGAACCGAGGCTCTTGGCGAACTCGGCGCGCTCGATCATCTCGTCCATGGTCGCGGCGGTGACGTTGAGGTAATGGCCCTTGACCTCACCGGTGGCGGCCGAGGCCTTGTTCACCGCTTCCATGCAATACAGGAAGCGATCGCGCCAGTGCATGAACGGCTGGCTGTTGATGTTCTCGTCGTCCTTCACGAAGTCGAGGCCACCCTTCAGCGCCTCGTACACCACGCGACCGTAGTTGCGGCCGGACAGGCCGAGTTTGGGCTTGGTGGTGGCGCCGAGCAGCGGACGGCCGAACTTGTCGAGGCGCTCGCGCTCCACCACGATGCCGGTGGCCGGGCCCTGGAAGGTCTTGAGGTAGGCGACCGGGATGCGCATGTCCTCGAGACGCAGGGCCTTGACGGCCTTGAAGCCGAACACGTTGCCGATGATGGAGGCCGTCAGGTTGGCGATCGAACCCGGTTCGAACAGGTCGAGGTCATAGGCGATGTAGGCGAAATACTGGGCTTCGTTCTTGGTGCCCGGTCCGGTGTTCGGCACCAGCTCGCTCTTGAACGCCTTGGCGCGATACAGTTCGCAGGCCGTCAGGCGATCGGTCCAGACCACGGTCCAGGTCGCGGTGGAGGATTCACCGGCCACGGCCGCGGCGGCTTCTTCATGATCCACGCCGGGTTGCGGCGTAATGCGGAACAGCGCGATGACGTCGGTATCCTTGGGTTTGTAATCAGGCTCCCAATAGCCCATTTTCTTGTACGGGATGACGCCGGATTTATAGCGTTCTTTCCCTTCCTTGATGGTTTCAGTTTTACCCATGACTGCCTCCAGAGTTTTTGATTGAACCGTTCCGCACCGGCGCTCGCGGCGGATTTCCCGCCCCGGAGCACTGTAACCCTCCGTTTCAAAGGGTTTATTTCAGTACGTGGCCGGCATGCTGCCGAAATCGAACCATCAATAACAGTCAATCTTTTTGATATTATCCATAGGATATCGTCTATGTACCTATAGAGGGCCACCGTCATGCGTCACAGCACCCTGCGTCAACTCGAAGTCTTCGAGGCCATCGCCCGGCTCGGCAGTTTCACGCGCGCCGCCGAGGAACTGTTTCTCACCCAACCCACGGTCTCGATGCAGATCAAGAAACTCACCGAGGCCGTCGGCCTGCCGCTGTTCGAGCAGGTGGGGAAAAAGATTTACCTGACCGACGCCGGGCGCGAGCTGCACAAGACCAGCCGCGGAGTCTTCGAGCACTTCACGCGCTTCGAGATGCTGGTGGCCGACATGAAGGGATTGAAAAAGGGTGCGCTGCGGCTGGCGGTGGTGACGACGGCGAAATATTTCGCGCCGCGCCTGCTCGGACCCTTTTGTCAGCAATACCCCGGCATCGAGGTCTCACTCAAGGTATCAAATCGCGAGCGCATCCTCGAACGCCTCGCCGACAATCAGGACGATCTCTGCATCCTCGGCCAGCCGCCGGAAGAACTCGAGGCCGAATCCGAACCGTTTCTGGAAAATCCGCTGGTGGTGCTCGCTCCCGCTAATCACCCCTTGGCCGGAAAAAAGAAAATTCCTCTTGCGCGCCTGGCCGAGGAACCGTTCCTGTTGCGCGAGCCCGGCTCCGGCACGCGCATGGCGATGGAGCGGCTGTTCGCCACACACCGGCTCAAAATAAAAGTACGCATGGAGCTGGGCAGCAACGAAGCCATCAAGCAGGCCATCGTCGGCGGGCTCGGCGTGTCGGTGCTGTCACGCCACACGCTGGCGCTGGACGCGCCGATGGGACAGCTCGCGATTCTCGATGTCGAGGGATTTCCGATCGAGCGTCACTGGTACGTCGCCTGGCCGTCCGGCAAACAGCTGTCGGTGGTGGCGCGCACCTTTCTCGATTACCTCAAGCAGGCGCCAAAGTTCGTCAGTGAAGTGCCCTGCCACCACGCCGAGCAGGGTGAGTGCCCGTTGCTGCCTCCGGCCACCGTGGCGGGGAAAAAACCGAAGATCCGGCAGATGCCCTAGCGCCGGCGGTTGGCTGCCGGCGAATGTCGGTCCAGCGTTGTATCGTCTTCCGGGTAGGCGAAGCGCACATGCCCGTAGCGGATCGCCAGCACGGCCAGGGCCAGCAACACGATGGACGTGGAGACGCCGAGCATGCGCCACACGTCCAGTTCCTTCATGTCGAGGATCAGATAGCGCGCCAGCGCCACCATGCCGATGTACAGCGGGATGCGCACCGGCAGCTTGCCGGATTCGAAATACAGGCCGACCATGGTCAGCACTTCCAGGTAGATGAACATCAGCAGCAGATCAGCCAGCGTCACGCGCGCGGCGGCGATCATGACATTGACCTCCTGCGCGCCGGCAATCACCGTCGCCACCGCAATGACCAGCAAGCCGGCGTTTTCGACCACACGCAGGGTTAAACTGGCATAGCGTTTCGGGCTTTGCAGCATCACGATTCCTCCCCGTTATTCCCGTCCATCGCTGAACTATACCTTGCCGGCGTCAAGTCGAACATCCGCAATTCGCCGGTTGGACATTTTTCAGTAGCCCGGCGCCATGAGCTTGTGTTGCTTGAACGCCGATGAGGCCGTCTGGTAGTACGCGATGGCTTCATCGCGCAAGGTCTCGTCGATCGGCGCGGGAGTCGCTTCAAGCGTCTTCGGATCGATCCGGAAGCTCTCGATCTTGCGCTTGGGCTTGAGCACGGTGAGGATGTCGCGCTTGTAGTAGCCGAGCGACTGATAATTACTGATGAAGGCGCGCGGTTCTCCCCCCTGCTCGTGGACGGCCGTCCCGAAGAAATACTCGTCATCGCCTTCCAGGCCGAGGATATCGAACAGCGTCGGCGGCACATCGAGTTGGGAGATCATCCGCGGGAAATGGCCGGGCCTGACAATTGCCGGCCCATACAGGATGAGCGGGATGTGGTATTTCGCCACCGGCAGTTCGGTCTTGCCGGAAACCGCCGCGCAATGGTCGGCGATGATGACGAACAGCGTGTCATCGAACCAGGGATGCTGCCGCGCCTGCTCGATGAACCGGCCGATCGCGTAGTCGGTATATTTGACCCCGCCTTCGCGCCCGCCGGGCGAAGGGATGTCGATGCGGCCGTCCGGATAGGTGTAGGGACGGTGGTTGGACGTGGTCATGATGTGCATGAAGAAACGCTTTTTGCCGGTGTCGACCCTGTCGAGCACCGACATGGCGTTGCTGAACAACACTTCATCGGCCACGCCCCAGACGTTCTCGAAAATCACCGACGCTTTCGGGAAATCCGTGCGATCAAAAGTTGCGTAGTCATTGCCGGCGAAATAGGCATTCATGTTGTCGAAGTAGCCGTAGCCGCCGTACACGAACGAGGTCGAGAAACCCATGTGTTCGAGCATTTCTCCGACAGTGGCAAGGTGTTCGTTGTTCGGACGGCGCACGATGGCCTGCCCCGGCACCGGCGGCGTGCCGAGCGACAGCGCCTCCAGCCCGCGCACGGTGCGCGTGCCGGTGGCCAGCACCCGGTCGAACTGCACGCCGTGGCGCGCCAGATCGTCGAGACGCGGCGTCAGCCCCCGGGTCGAGCCGTAAACACCGAGATACTCCGCGGACAAGCTCTCGACCGTGATCAGCACCATGTGACGCGGGTAGCGACGCAGGTACGGGACCGCGGGCTCCGCATGCACGTCTTCATGTTTCATCCTGGGAAGTACTTTTGACAACGGTTCACGTGTAACGCCGAGATCGCGCAGGATGCGGTCGGCGCGCTCCTGCGGGATGGTGGCGTACCAGCGCTCGTAGTCGAGCTCGTTGCGCCGGAATGCCGCGGCAAAGGTGAACAGGCCGTTCCCGGAAAGTTCCTCGACATAATTGTTGCCGTGGGCGTACATCTGGTCGACGTTGGCGAACAGGCCGCTGGCCAGCGGCAGGATCACGGCGGCAGCGAGCAGGCGCAGGCGCGCGCCGCGCGCGAGGCGCACGCCGAAGGCGCGCGCCAGCGGGCCGCGCAACGCCCAGGTCAGCAGGGCGGCCAACGCCGCCACGGCCAGCAGCAAAGGCATGACGGGATAGGATTCGCGGATATTACCGATCACCTCGCGGGTGTAGACGAGATAATCCACCCCGATGAAATTGAAACGGGTTTCGAACTCGATCCAGAACAGCAGTTCCGCCAGCGCGTTGAACAACAGCGTCGCCGTCACGAACCAGAACACCCCGTAGCGCACCCAGCGTTGCCAGCCCGCCGGGCGCCAGCGATTGCCGAACGCGGCTTCGTACAGCAAAAACGGCACCAGCAGGTAACACAGGGTGGCGACGTCGAACCACAGCCCAAAGACGAGGAAGCGCGGCCAGCCGGACAACGGGACGCTGTCCATGCCGGTATACAGCGCCAGCACGATCCGGGTCGTGGTGAAAATACCAAGCGCGACCAGCACCAGCAACGCGACAAACAACAACAGCCCCTTTTCAGCCAACTTCGCGGACGCCTCCCGCCGGTCTACTTGCGTCATCCTGTTGCCTCCAAAACATTGGCCATCGCCGCCCAAGCGCGATCGGCAGATACACAATTATCCACAAATAGGGGAAACCCGGCATGAGAATCAGGCGATACTGCTCATGAATCCGGCAATCCGGCCACTGTGAGCTTCGGGTAATGCACAAGCTCCCGCATGCCCGCGCAACTTCCCTGGCGGCACGGCGCCGCCGGCGGTTCCGTCAGCGGGTCAGGCCGGCGTACAGCATCGGCAGCCGCTCCGGCAGCCGATTCACGTGGTCCACCACCATGTAACCCTTTGGCCCGAAAATACGCGATACATAATCATCCGCCCTGGGATCGAGCGTCAGGCAGAAACTGCGCACGCCGCGGGTGGCGAGTTCCTCGACCGCCTTTTTGGTATCGTGGCGCAGGTACTGCGGGTCGCGCACGTCGATGTCGGCCGGCTCGCCGTCAGAGACGAGCAGGATGAGTTTTTTCTTTTCCGGCTGTTTCAGCAGGAACTGGCCGGCGTGGCGCAGCGCCGCGCCCATGCGTGTGGAAAGACCGCCCTGCATGCCGGCAAGCTTGCTCTTCACCTCGTCGCCGTAGTGCTCGTCGAAATCCTTGAAGCGGTAATACTGCACGTCGTGGCGGCCGTCGCTGGCGAAGCCGTGGATGGCGAACGGATCGCCGACGCGGTCGATGGCCCAGGACAGCAGCGAGGTCGCCTCGCGCGCGAGTTGTATCACCGGCTTGTCGGAACCGCCGAGTTTCTCGTTGGTGGATTCGGACAGATCGAGCAGCACCAGCACCGCCAGATCGCGCACCTTGCGCTCGATGCGGATGTTGATGCGCGGGTCCGGCGTCTGTCCCATGCGGATGTCGATCATGGCGCGGATCGCGGCGTTCAGATCGATCTCCTCGCCGTCCTCGCGGTGCCGCAGGCGCTGCACGCCCTCGGGCTGCATGGCGTCGATGATGTGCCGCAGGCGCGCGGCCACCGGCCGGTGCTCGGTGAGAATCCGGTCAATCTCCTCCGGATCGCCTTTTTTCTGGCGCCGCTCCAGCACCGTCACCCAGTTGGGCCGGTGCAGCTGCACGCCGTAATCCCATTCCTGGTAGTGATGCGGATCGCTCACCGGCTCCTTGCCTTCGAGCTCGTTGATGGTGCAGCCTTCCTGGTCGAGGTAGAACGGCTGGTCCAGCACCCAGATCTCCTGGGCATCGTCACCGGCCAGCTCGCAGTCGAGCTCGTTCACCATGTCCATGGTCGTGACATGCTTGCGCACCTGTTTCGGTGCCGGCACGTATTCGGCCTCGTGCCAGGCGATTTCGTCCGAGGCCCAGAGATAGCGGTTGTCATCGCGGTACGGGATGGCCATGGATTCCAGCGTCCGCAGGCTCGGAATGCCGCCGCGTTCGCCGAGCTTGTTGTACAGCATGACGCCGAGATCCCAGCTGAGACGGTTGTCTTGCGGTCGGTTGGCAAACTGTTCACGGAACGCAGCCGTCATTTCCCGGATCAGCCCGTCGTCATCGTGATAGTTTTCGTCCAGCAGCGCGTAGACGAGGCGCTCCAGCAAACCCACGACCGGCTCCGTGGCGCAACTGACTTCCCGGACCTTGGTGTGGAACTGCGCCCACATCTGCTTCATGCCCGGGAACTCGCGGATCGCCAGATGCTCGACGCGCGCGTCCTCGAACAGGCCGATCAGGAACATCTGCGCGGGGTTCAATTGCTCCATCGACAGCGGCCGGGTGGTGTACACCAGATGCGCCGCCGCGTGCGCCGCGGCGGCGCGATACAGGTCCTTGCCCGGGAGGCCGGCGAAGTCGTCGTAGGCGTCCGGCAGGTGAATCACGCGCGTCTCGATGAACGGCCGGTAGCCCTCGCGCGTTTCATAGTCGCCGGAGGTCGGGCGCAGGAAGAAATCCCGGCCCCAGAAGGCGCGCAGGTAAAAATTGAGCTTGCGCTGGTTGTCGATGAACAGCGTCCCGCGCCGTTCCTTCTGCAACATCGCCTGCGAGTCGGCGCTCTGGAGGTCGAAATACGCCAGCTGCGCCGGGAAATCGCGCAGGTGCGCCTGCGCGCCCCACAGCGCCCAGCGCCGCAGGCCGCCGAGCGTGAGCTTGCTGAACAGCTCATCGAGGTGGCCCAGCATCGGCCGCAGGCCGCGCGGCACCCGGGCGGAAAGCTGGTGGATCAGGCCGAGATAGCCGCGCAGCAATTCGGCGTCGCCGAGGCGGTTGGCGGCGGTCGGCAGGGTATCGAACATCAGCTGGATCACCTCGCCGCTCACCATCGAGGCCAGTTTCATGGCGGCAGTGATGCAATCGGTGATGACGTCCTCGCCGACGTCCTTGACCACCGCCGGCATGGACTGGATGTAGGTGACGACCAGATCGTTGCCGCGCCCGAGCTGGGACAGGCCTTTGGCGCCTTCAAGCCAGTTGTGCAGACCCTGCGGGCTCATCACGCGCGCGGCCTCGTGGAAGCTCGCCGCGAGCGTGTCGCGCACATGCGGATCGAGCTGTTCGAGTTGATCCTTGTATTCGTCGAGGTTGATGCTCATGGCTCAATCGCGATATTACGCAGGGTGCGCAAAAGCGCAGCGTTGCGCACCGTTTGCGCTTTTAGAGGTACGCTTCGCTGACGCTCAGCACACCCTGCATGGATATTTCATTCATCCTCGTCGTCGTCGAGGTCGGGCGACCAGCCGAGTTCCCGCGCGCGCTTTACCGCCGTGTCATAAATACGTTCGTGGCGCGCGCGCAGATCCGCCGGCAGCTGGCTGACCATATGTCCATACGGATCCCAGGCCGCGTGCACCTGCCCGTACAGGGTATCGAACTTCGGCAATTCCCAACCTTCGCAGGTCTCGGTTTCGGGAAGAATGCCGAACACCCAGGCGTCGCGGATCATGCGGCCGATATCGGTCATGCCGCCGTAAACATCGGCGTGAATTCCAACGTAGGCCGTGGGGCGGTTCATGGTCAGAAATACGTATTGACCGCCGCATCCAGCGTCTCGCGCATGTCCGGGTCGTCGGTGATCGGGCGCACCAGCGTCATCTGGCAGGCGGCGCGCGGGTCGATGCCGCGCGCGATGAGTTGGCCGGCATAGGCCAGCAGGCGCGTGGAGATGCCCTCGTCGAGGCCGTGGCCCTTGAGGTTGCGCGCGCGGTGCGCGATCTGCACCAGCTTCTCGGCGGTGGCCTTGTCCACTTTGGTCTCGTGCATGACGATCTCCGCCTCCACCCCGGCCTCGGGATAATCGAAATCGATGGCGCCGAAGCGCTGCTTGGTGGACTGCTTGAGGTCCTTCATCAGGCTCTGGTAACCGGGGTTGTAGGAAATCACCAGCTGGAAATCCGGATGGCAGTTGACCATCTCGCCCTTCTTGTCGATCGGCAGCTGGCGCCGATGGTCGGTGAGCGGATGGATCACCACGGTGGTGTCCTGGCGTGCCTCGACGACTTCGTCGAGATAACAGATCGCGCCGATGCGCGCCGCCACCGTGAGCGGGCCGTCGTGCCACTTGGTGCCGCTCGCGTCCAGCAGGTAGCGGCCGACGAGGTCCGAGGCCGTCATGTCCTCGTTGCAGGCGACCGTGATCAGCGGCTTTTTGAGCTTCCACGCCATGTGTTCGACGAAGCGGCTCTTGCCGCAACCGGTCGGGCCCTTCAGCATCACCGGCATGCGCGCGCTGTAGGCGGCTTCGTACAACTGCACTTCGTTCGACACCGGCCGGTAATACGGCTCCTGCGTCACCAGGTATTGCGCGATGTCGCTGGCGTCATGGGTCTTTGCGCTGGTCGCTGCTTTGCTCATGCTCGTCACCTTGTATGAAAGAAAAAGCCCCTGCCCGACGATGCCGGACAGGGGCCGATTACGGCTCTGCGTGTCCGACGGCTTACTTCATCTTGCCGCGGAAAATCACCATCGAGGCGCCCTGCGACTGTTTGAAGTTGTCGTAGCCAATCAGCCGCACATGGTTGTTCGGGTGCGCCTTGTGACACGCCTCGGCCTCGGCCAGCACCTTGTCCACGTTGGTTTCGCCGAACATCGGCAGCTTCCACATATACCAGTAGTGGTCGAAGGCATTCTCCGGCTCGGTGTGTTCGATCGCCGGGTTCAGGCCCTGCCGCACCAGATACTCCACCTGTTTCTTGATGCCGTCGCTGGTCATGGCCGGCAAGTAGGAGAAGGTCTCGAACTTGCGGCTGCTGGTGTCGGTCAGGCTGGATTTGTAATCTTGCATTTCGCTCATTTTGCGTTCCTCTTCATTGTTGGGCTTCGCTTGCGCTCAGCCCAACCTACATTTATGTCAGGGCGTTACTTATGTTTCACGTCGAGTTTGTCCACGGTGTCGAACTCGAACTTGATCTCTTTCCACGTCTCCATGGCGATCTTCAGTTCGGGGCTGGACTTGGCGGCATTGGTGAGAATGTCCTTGCCTTCCTTCTCCAGCTGACGGCCCTGGTTACGCGCCTCGACACAGGCCTCGAGGGCCACGCGGTTGGCGGCGGCGCCGGCGGCGTTGCCCCACGGATGGCCGAGCGTGCCGCCACCGAATTGCAGCACGGAGTCGTCGCCGAAGATGTTGACCAGCGCCGGCATGTGCCACACATGGATGCCGCCGGAGGCGACAGCGAACACGCCGGGCATGGAGCCCCAGTCCTGGTCGAAGAAGATGCCCATGGAGCGGTCTTCCTTGATGTACTTGTCGCGCAGCAGGTTGATCCAGCCGATGGTCGCGGCGCGGTCGCCTTCGAGCTTGCCGACGACGGTGCCGGTGTGCAGGTGATCGCCGCCGGACAGGCGCAGGATCTTGGCCAGCACGCGGAAGTGGATGCCGTGGTGCGGGTTGCGGTCGAGCACGGCGTGCATGGCGCGATGGATGTGCAGCAGCATGCCATTGTCGCGGCACCAGTTGGCCAGGCCGGTGTTGGCGCAGAAGCCGCCGGTGATGTAGTCGTGCATGATGATCGGCGCGCCGATGGACTTGGCGTGCTCGGCGCGCTTGTACATCTCTTCCGGCGTCGGCGCGGTGACGTTCAGGTAGTGGCCCTTGCGCTCGCCGGTTTCCTTCTCGGCCTTGTGGATGGCTTCCATGACGAAGTCGAAACGCGTGCGCCAGCGCATGAACGGCTGGCTGTTGACGTTCTCGTCGTCCTTGGTGAAGTCGAGACCGCCGCGCAAACATTCGTACACGGCGCGGCCGTAGTTCTTGGCCGACAGGCCGAGCTTGGGCTTGATGGTGCAGCCGAGCAGCGGACGGCCGTACTTGTTCATGATGTCACGCTCGACCTGGATGCCCTGGGGCGGGCCGCCACAGGTCTTCACGTAGGCGATCGGGAAGCGCACGTCCTCGAGGCGCAGGGCGCGGATGGCCTTGAAGCCGAACACGTTGCCGACCAGCGAGGTGAACACGTTGACCACCGAACCTTCTTCGAACAGGTCCATCGGGTAGGCCACGAAGGCGTAGAAGCAGGTGTCGTCGCCCGGCACGTCTTCGATGCGGTAGGCGCGGCCCTTGTAGTAGTCGAGGTCGGTCAGCAGGTCGGTCCAGACCGTGGTCCAGGTGCCGGTGGACGACTCGGCGGCCACCGCGGCGGCGGCCTCTTCGCGCGGCACGCCGGCCTGCGGGGTGATCTTGAAGCACGCCAGAATATCGGTCTCGTTCGGCGTGTAATTCGGCATCCAATAGGTTTCGCGGTACTCTTTAACGCCCGCTTTGTACGTCTTCACTTTGCCTGACATGGAGGACTCCTCGTTAGAAATCGTTGGAATTCCGGCAGTTCGCCTGCTTTCCCCGGGCGAAGCTGTATTCTGGGCGCTAACCCTACTCCCCGTGTACCATAAATAACACTCACAATTTATGATTATTATGATAAGTTATTACTTATAGTATTTTCAGCGGGGCCGTTACTTTGCACCTGACACTGCGCCAACTCAAGGTCTTCGAATCGGTCGCGCGCCACCTGAATTACACACGGGCGGCGGAAGAGCTTTTCCTCACCCAGCCGGCGGTTTCCATGCAGGTGAAGCAGCTGGAGGAGAGCCTGGGGGTGGCATTGTTCGAGCAACTGGGCAAGCGCATCCATCTCACCGAGGCCGGCCAAGAGGTGCTCGCCTACGCCCGCACCGTGACCCAGCAACTGGACGAGCTCGAATCGGTGCTGAACCGCATCAAGGGGCTGTCCGGCGGAAGGCTGCGCATCTCGGTCGCGACCACGGCCAATTACTTCATCCCCACCCTGCTCGGCACCTTCTCGCGCCGCTATCCGGAAGTGACGGTCAGCCTCGACGTCACCAACCGCGAGGCGCTGCTACAGCAGCTTTCGGAAAATACCGTGGATCTCGTCATCATGGGCCAGCCGCCGTCGGGACTCGACGTCGAGGCTGAAGTTTTCATGGAAAACCCTTTGGTCGTCGTCGCACCGCCGGAACATCCGTTGGCACGCCAGAAGAAAATCCCCTTGAAGCGCCTGCAGGAGGAAGTCTTTCTCGTGCGTGAGCCGGGATCCGGCACACGTGTCGCCATGGAGCGCTTCTTCGCCGAACGTGAAATACATCTCAAAACCGGCATGGAGGTCGGCAGCAACGAGGCGATCAAACAGAGCGTGCAGGCGGGCTTGGGGCTGGGACTGCTGTCACGCGCCACCATCGAACAGGAGCTGGAACTGAAGCGGCTGACGGTGCTGGACGTCGCCGAGTTTCCCATCATGCGGCACTGGTACCTGGTGCACCGGCGTGGCAAACGGCTCTCGGCCGTGGTCGAGGTGTTCAAGGAATTTATGCTGAAGGAAACCCGGGCATTGTTGCTGAAACAAACTCAAAACCCTTTGCCGCCAGATCAGAAAATAAAAAAGGGCGGCTCGCGCCGCCCTTGAGAAAAAACATCTTATCAGAATTTAGCGGTATACCTGCGTCGTCACTGATGCGCTGTTATTAGCGGTATTGGGATCGCCGACAGCAGATGTGGCACTGGCGCTGTTGGTGATCGTGCCCACGGTGAAGGGCTTGATGGTAATCTTGACCGTAGCCGATGTGCCGCTGCTCAACGTACCGATAGCGCAGGCTACCGTCGCCTTGCCGCTGCACTTACCCTGGCTTGTGTAAATTCCCTCAAAGGAGATGTTCGCCGGCAAGATATCGGTTAATGACACATTGGTCGCACTGCTTGGGCCGTTGTTGGTCAGCGTCAGGATATAGACCAGCTTGGCGCCCTTCTTCACCGGATCGGGCGAGTCCGTCATGGTGAGCGCCAGATCTGCGGCCGGATTGACCGTGGTGCTGACACTGGCGCTGTTGTTGGCGATGTTGGGGTCGGTTTCGTTGCCGCTCACCGAGACCGACTGGGTGAGCGTGCCGACTGTCGTTGCCGTCACCGAAACGGTACAGCTTGTGCTCGCACCGCTGGCGAGCGTGCTGCTGCCCAGGGTGCAACCGGGCAGACCGCTCAGCGTCAGTCCCGTTGCCGAACTGGGGCCGTTGTTAGTAACAGAGACGGTGTAAGTTACCATTTGGCCTTGGAGGACGGGGTCGGGGGTGTCGGTGATATTAATGGCGAGGTCGGAGAGCGCCTGCACGCTGGTGCTCACGTTGGCGGTGTTATTGCCCGTATTGGGGTCGGGTTCGTTGGCGCTGACCAAGACAGATTGGGTCAACGTGCCGACCGTCGCAGTAATCACTGAAGCGGTACAGCTTGTACTCGCGCCACTCGCAAGCCTGCTGCTGCCCAGGGCGCAGCCGGGCAGGCCACTAAGCGTTATTCCCGTGGCGGAGTTCGGGCCGTTGTTGGTGACCGTGACGCTGTAGTTCACCGTTTGGCCTTGGAATACCGAAGCGGGGGCGCTGATGTTGACGGCGAGGTCAGCGACGCTGGCTTGCACGGTGACAGTGGTGCTGGCGCTATAGCTACCGAAGCCAGCGCTGATGACGGCTGTACCTCCAGCCACGGCTGAGACTCGTCCAACACCATTGACGGTTGCAACACTCGGGTTGCTGCTGGTCCATGTCATGGCAACAAAATCCGACACTTGGACAGGGGTTGTGTAATAACCTGCCGAGCCAATGCCGAGCTGGCCGTTATCGTTCAACCCCCAGCACTGCACAGTGCCGTCGCTGAGGACGGCACAGGTGTGAGCCGAACCGGTGTCAACGTGCACCGCGTTAGTGATGCCACTCACGGGAACTGGGGCGGAAGACTCCGTGGTCGTGCCGTCGCCGAGCTGGCCGTAATAGTTGCTCCCCCAACAGCGTAGCGTACTGTCGCTGAGCACTGCACAGGTATGGTCGCTTCCAGCGCTGACAGATGTTGCAGTATTAACGCCGCTAACTTGGAGGTTCCAGCACTTCACCGTGCCGTCGGTGAGCACCGCACAGGAGTGAAATTCACCGGCGCTCACGGATATCGCGGCACTAATGCCGCTGACGGTGACGGGGGCGGAAGAACTCGTGGTTGTGCCGTCGCCGAGCTGGCCGTAAAAGTTATATCCCCAGCACTTCACCGTACCGTCGCTGAGCGCTGCACAGGTATGATTCGTACCAGCGCTCACGGACACGGCGTTCGTGATGCCGCTGACAGAGACAGGGGTGGCAGAACTCGTGGTCGTGCCGTCGCCGAGCTGGCCGACGCCGTTGGCTCCCCAACACCGCGCTGAACCATCGCTGAGCGCCGCGCAGGTATGATACACACTGGCGCTCACGGACACGGCGTTCGTGATGCCGCTGACGGGGATGGGAAGCGTAGAGTTGATGGTCGTACCGTCGCCGAGCTGGCCGGAAATGTTCCACCCCCAACACTGCACCGCACCGCCAACTAGCACTGCGCAGGTATGATTCACACCAGCGCTCACGGACACGGCGTTCGTGATGCCGCTGACGGGGACAGGAAGCGTAGAGCTGAAGGTCGTGCCGATGCCGAGCTGGCCGACGCCATTGTGCCCCCAGCATCTCACCGAACCATCGCTGAGCGCCGCGCAGGTATGATACTCACTGGCGCTCACGGACACGGCGTTCGTGATGCCGCTGACGGGGACGGGAAGCGTAGAGCTGAAGGTCGTGCCGATGCCGAGCTGGCCAAAATTGTTGTATCCCCAGCACTTCACCGTACCGTCGGTGAGCGCCGCACAGGTATGATTCGCACCAGCGCTCACGGACACGGCGTTCGTGATGCCGCTGACGGGGACGGGGACGGAAGAATCCGTGGTCGTACCGTCGCCGAGCTGGCCGAAATAGTTGACTCCCCAACACCGCGCTGAACCATCGCTGAGCGCCGCACATGAATAGCGACTGCCGGCGCTGACGGACACGGCGTTCGTGATGCCGCTGACGGCGACGGGGACGGAAGAATTCGTGGTCGTGCCGTCGCCGAGTTCGCCATTAAAGTTGGCTCCCCAACACCGCGCTGAACCATCGCTGAGCGCCGCACAAGAATGGCGACTGCCGGCGCTGACGGACACGGCGTTCGTGATGCCGCTGACGGCGACGGGGACGGAAGAATTCGTGGTCGTGCCATCGCCGAGACCACCGTACATATTTTGTCCCCAGCACTTTACCGTGCCATCACTGAGCGTCGCGCACGAATAGCCGCCACCGGCGCTGACGGACTTGGCGTTCGTGATGCCGCTGACGGGGACGGGTATGTAGGAATAACTGGTCGTGCCGTTGCCGAGCTGGCCGTATTGGTTAAATCCCCAGCATCGCACCGTGCCATCACTGAGCACCGCGCAAGAATAGTCCATACCGGCGCTGACGGACACAGCATTCGTGATACCACTGACGGGGACAGGAGTGGAAGAACTCACGCTCGTGCCAACACCGAGCTGGCCGTATTGGTTGAATCCCCAGCATCGCACCGTGCCATCACTGAGCACCGCGCAGGTGTGCTCACTACCGTAGTATTGAGACCGACCCGCACTGATGGATGTCGCAGTATTAATACCGCTGACAGCGACGGGGACCGAAGAAGCGACGGTCGTACCGTTGCCAAGCTCGCCGGCACCGTTGCTACCCCAGCAATGCACCGTACCATCGTTGCGCAATGCGCAGGTGTGATAATTACCGGCACTCACCTGTCTCGCCTGCTTGATCACCTGTTGCGTCCCGTCGTCATAACTGCTGGTGGCGATGAGCTGCACCGACTCACCGACATTGAGCGTCGGGTTTTGAGGCGAAAGACTAAGCCCGGTGAGATTGGCCGCGAGGGCCGTGAGCGAGCTAAGCGACAGCAGCAAGAACAAGCCGAACGAAACGGCGTGGCTCGGCGTGACACACCAACGGATGGTTGACATGATGCTCCTCCTGTAGTGGTACAGCGTTCTTGTTTTTCGTCATGGTTACAGCGGAGGGATGGCCTTCTATCGATAGATTCTCGCTCCCTCTTGCCCGCGGGCGGACAATTTTCTCGTAGCGAGTGTCGCCCGGCTGCTTATTTTTTATTGCAATGCATCTTGAACCCTCTGCTCCGGGCGCGTCAAGCGCGGTGCGGGGGAGGAAAGCGCAAGACAGGGGTGACTGCGCTAACTCTCTGTTGAACTGCGGGTTTTCCCTGTCCAGTCACTACTAGGGATCGGTTGTGCGCATAATCCCCGGGTCCGAGGACCCTGTTCAGCTAGCGAAGCGCCGCCAGTAAGTCTCGCGCCAGTAATAGAGCACCGTGGTATCCGTGAGCGGATAGGATTCCGCGTAATCCACGCCACGCTGCGGTTCTTCGATATTGTCATGCGCCGGGTCGAGCGGGCGCCAGCTGGAATCGCGCGGCTCTTCCGCGAAAGGGGCGCGCCCTTCCCCGCGGTAACGCCGTTCCGAGACGCCCAGTTCCGCGAAGTTCTGCTGACCCTGTTCGAGCGAGACATGGTTGGAACTGCCCGGCATGCGCGGAAACCGCAGTTGCGCCAGATCGTCTTCCCACAGGCAGATCGGGCACTTTTCGTGATGGCCCGGCTGGTGCAGAAACACCTGATGGCCGCAGCAAGGACAGGGATATTTGGTGCGATGCATCATGTTTCAACCATAGGCCGATCCGCCTGGCTTCGCAATTCCATCCGGAAAAGAAATAAAAAGGGGCGGTTGCCCGCCCCTTTTTTTACCGCATGCAACTTGTCCCGATCCTCAGTTGACCTTGGGGTCGAGCTCGCCCTTGGTGTAGCGAGCGGTCATGGCTTCGAGCGACAACACCTTGATCTTGCTCGCCTGGCCGGAGCAACCGAAGGCTTCATAACGCGCCTTGCAGATTTCCTTCATGCCCTTGGTCGAGGCGGCGAGCCACTTGCGCGGGTCGAATTCCTTCTTGTTTTCGGCCAGGAACTTGCGCACCGCGCCGGTCGAGGACATGCGCAGGTCGGTGTCGATGTTGACCTTGCGCACGCCGTGCTTGATGCCCTGCACGATTTCTTCCACCGGCACGCCATAGGTCTCGCCCATGTCACCGCCGTAGGTGTTGATGATCTTGAGCCAGTCCTGCGGCACCGAGCTGGAACCGTGCATCACCAGGTGCGTGTTCGGAATGCGCTTGTGGATCTGCTTGATGCGCTCGATGGCGAGGATGTCACCCGTGGGCGGACGCGTGAACTTGTAGGCGCCGTGGCTGGTGCCGATGGCGATGGCCAGCGCGTCGACCTTGGTCTTCTTCACGAAATCCGCCGCCTCGTCCGGGTCGGTCAGGAGCTGCGAATGATCGAGCTTGCCCTCGGCGCCGGAGCCGTCTTCCTCGCCGGCCATGCCGGTTTCGAGGGAGCCGAGGCAACCGAGTTCGCCTTCGACGGACACGCCGCAGGCATGGGCCATGTCGACCACGCGCTTGGTGACGTCGACGTTGTATTCATAAGTGGCCGGCGTCTTCATGTCTTCCTTCAGCGAACCGTCCATCATCACGGACGAGAAGCCGAGCTGGATCGAACGCTGGCACACCGCCGGACTCGAACCGTGATCCTGGTGCATGCACACCGGAATATGCGGCCACTCTTCGATGGCGGCCAGGATCAGGTGGCGCAGGAACGGCGCGCCCGCGTATTTGCGCGCGCCGGCCGAGGCCTGCACGATCACCGGGCTGTCGGTTTCGTGCGCCGCTTCCATGATGGCGCGCATCTGCTCCAGGTTGTTGACGTTAAACGCCGGGACGCCGTAGGTATGTTCCGCGGCGTGATCCAGCAGTTGACGCAGGGTTACGAGTGCCATGACAAACTCCTCTCGATACGTTATTAATTGAATTTGAAATCTTGCGGGTCAGGTAAATTCCGGCAGATTGCCCACCATGGCGATCTTCATGGCGTTGGTGCCGCCCAGCACGCCCGTCAAATCTCCCTTGGTAATGATGACCAGATCCCCGTCACGCACCGTGCCCCGCCGCCGCAATTCATCGATGGCTTCCTTGTTGACGGTCGCGTGATCAGACGTCGATACCTCGAAAACCACGGGATAAACACCGCGATAGAGGCTCACCTTTCTACGCGTCTCAACATGGCTCGTCAAGGCGTAGATCGGCACGCCCGAACTGATGCGCGACATCCACAGAACAGTAGACCCGGATTCTGTAAGGGCAGCGATGGCCTTCACCGCCAGGTGATTGGCCGTGTACATGGTGGCCATGGCAATGGCTTCGTCCACGCGATGAAACATGGCGCGCATGCGGTGCGCGGACGTAGTCACTTCCGGCTCCTGCTCGGCCACGCGGCAGACCCGGTCCATCGCCATCACCGCCGCCGCCGGATGCTTGCCGGAAGCGGTTTCAGCGGACAGCATCACCGCGTCAGTGCCGTCGATCACGGCGTTGGCGACGTCGGACACCTCGGCGCGCGTGGGAATGGCGCTTTCGATCATCGACTCCATCATCTGCGTCGCGGTGATCGAGGCCTTGTTGCGTTCGCGCGCCATCCGGATCAGCCGTTTCTGGATCGGCGGCACGGCCGCGTCCCCCATCTCGACCGCGAGGTCGCCGCGCGCGATCATTATCGCGTCCGAGGCGTCGATGATGGCCTCGATGTTCTGAACCGCTTCCGCGCGTTCGATCTTGGCGATGATGCCGCCGTGACCGCCGGCGGCGCGCAACAGCTGCCGCGCCTCGTTGACGTCATCGGCGCTGCGCGGGAAGGAAATGGCGACATAGTCGGCCTTCATCTGCGCGGCCACGAGGATGTCCGCGCGGTCCTTGTCGGTCAGCGCCTTGGCCGTGAGCCCGCCGCCCTGGCGGTTGATGCCCTTGCTGTTCGAGAGTTCGCCGCCCACCACCACGCGGCAGGTCACCGCGCTGCCGTCCACCTTGTCGACCCACAACACGATGCGCCCGTCGTCCAGCAGCAGCGTCACGCCGCGTTCGACGTCCTGCGGCAGCGGTTTGTAGGTGACGCCGACGCGCTCTTGGGTGCCGGCATCGAGCGGATGATCCACGTCCAGGACGAAGGTCTCGCCTTCCGCCAGCTTGATCGGGCCGTTCTTGAATTTGCCGATGCGGATCTTGGGGCCCTGCAGGTCCACGATCACGCCGATTTCACGCTCGTGCGCCTTGGCGCGCTCGCGCACGGTCTCGGCGCGGCGCACGTGCACTTCGTGCCGGTCATGCGAGAAATTGAGGCGGACCACGTCCACGCCGGCCTCGATCAGCTTGTCGATGACCTTGGGATCTTCCGTGGCCGGACCGATGGTGGCGACGATTTTGGTTCGACGGAGCAAATTAACTCCTTGTATGGATGGAAGTCGCGAATGCGGGGACACGGATTCCACCGAATTATTTCTTGGCCCGTTCTTCGAGGATGGCGACGGCCGGCAGTTTCTTGCCCTCGAGGAATTCCAGGAATGCCCCGCCCGCCGTGGAGATGTAGGACACCTTGTCGTAAATATTGTATTTCTGGATCGCGGCGATGGTGTCACCGCCGCCCGCCAGGGTAAAGGCCGGGGTCGCGGCAATGGCTTCGGCGATCTTTTTGGTGCCGGCGCCGAACTGGTCGAATTCGAACACGCCGACCGGGCCGTTCCACACCACGGTGCCGGCCTTCATGATGATGTCCGCAAGTTCCTGGGCGCTCCGGGGGCCAATGTCGAAGATCATGTCATCGTCGGCCACGCTGCCGGCATCCTTCTGCACCGCCTTTTCACTGGCGTCGAACTTCTTGCCCACCACCACGTCGACCGCGATCGGAATCGTGGCGCCGCGCTTGGTCATTTTTTCCATGAGCGTCCTGGCGGTCGGGATGAGGTCGTGCTCGGCCAGCGACTTGCCGATTTTCTTGCCGGACGCCGCGAGGAAGGTATTGGCAATGCCGCCGCCGACCACCAGCTGGTCCACCTTCTCGGACAGCGACTCGAGCACGGTGAGCTTGGTCGAGACCTTGGAACCGCCGACGATGGCGACCATCGGACGCTTCGGATTGAGCAGGGCCTTGGTCAACGCCTCCAGCTCTTCCGTCAGCAGGATGCCGGCGCAGGCCACCGGCGCGAACTTGGCGACGCCGTGGGTCGAGCCCTCGGCGCGGTGCGCGGTGCCGAAGGCGTCCATGACGAACACATCACAGAGTTTCGCGTACTTCTGCGCGGTTTCGTCGACGTTTTTCTTCTCGCCCTTGTTGAAACGCACGTTTTCAAGCAGCACCAGCTCGCCGGGAGCGACGTCGAAGCCGCCGTTGACCCAGTCCTTGATCAGGCGCACCGGCTTGCCGAGCTTTTTGGATAGTTCGTCGGCAACGGGTTTGAGCGAATTCTCTTCCGAATATTCACCCTCGGTCGGACGGCCGAGATGCGACATCACCATGACTTTGGCGCCGGCCTTCAGACAGTGATTGAACGTCGCCAGCGAGGCGCTGATGCGCGCGTCGGACGTGACCTTGCCGTCCTTCACCGGCACGTTGAGGTCGGAGCGGATCAGGACACGCTTGCCCTTGAGATCGAGATCGGTCAGCTTGATGACGGACATGTTTCTTTTAAACCTGTATAAGAATTTTAAACCGCCAGGGCGCCAGGGCCGCCAGGAAAAGCAATTTGATTCTGGAAAACCTGGCGTTCCTGGCGTCCTGGTGGTTCGATTTGTTTACTTCGCGACGTGCTGCACGAAACGCATCATGTTGCAGGTGTAGCCGTACTCGTTGTCGTACCAGGACACGACCTTGACGAAGGTCGGGTCGAGCGCGATGCCGGCCTCGGCGTCGAAGATCGACGGCATGCTGTTGCCGCGGAAATCGGTCGAGACCACCTTTTCTTCGGTGTACCCGAGCACGCCCTTGAGCTCGCCTTCCGAGGCCTTCTTCATGGCTGCGCAGATCTGCTCGTAGGTCGCTTCCTTGTTCAGCTCGACGGTCAGGTCGACGACCGAAACGTCTGAGCTCGGGATGCGGAAGGCCATGCCGGTGAGCTTCTTGTTCAGTTCCGGCAGCACCTTGCCCACGGCCTTGGCGGCGCCGGTCGAGGACGGGATGATGTTTTCCAGGATGCCGCGGCCGCCGCGCCAGTCCTTGCTGGACGGGCCGTCGACGGTCTTCTGCGTCGCGGTGGCGGCGTGCACGGTGGTCATCAGGCCGCGCTTGATGCCGAAATTGTCATTCAGCACCTTGGCGACCGGGGCCAGGCAGTTGGTGGTGCAGGACGCGGCGGACACGATCTTCTCGCCCGCGTACTTGGTGTGGTTCACGCCGTACACGAACATCGGCGTCTCGTCCTTGGACGGGGCCGACTGCACGACCTTTTTGGCGCCGGCGGCGAGATGCTTCTCGCAGGTTTCCTTGGTCAGGAACAGGCCGGTGGATTCGACGACGATATCGGCGCCGACTTCGCCCCACTTGAGCTCGGCGGGGTCCTTGACGGCGGTCAGGCGGATCTTCTTGCCGTTGACGATCAGGTTGTTGCCCTCGACCTGGATGTCGCCGTTGAAACGGCCGTGCACGGAGTCGTACTTCAGCATGTAGGCCAGGTAGTTGGGCTCGAGCAGGTCGTTGATGCCGACGATCTCGATGTCCTTGAAGTCCTTCGCCACCGCGCGGAACACCATGCGGCCGATGCGGCCGAACCCGTTGATACCGACTTTGATTGCCATACCCGATCTCCAGAAAGTTGAATTTAAATGATTTTTGAAACCGCAAATAAACGCAGATGAACGCTGATTAACAAGATTCCGTTTTGTCTTTTATCTGCGTTTATCCGCGTTCATCTGCGGTTCCGAATTTCTTACAAAACCTCTTCCACGATCTTCGCGACGTTCTCGCCGGTGAAGCCGAATTCCTTGAACAGTGCGCCGGCCGGGGCGGATTCGCCGAAGCGGTCGAGACCGACCACGCGGCCTTCCAGGCCCACGTACTTGTGCCACACGGCGGTCACGCCGGCTTCGACGGCGACGCGCGCCACACCCTTGGGCAGCACGCTGTCGCGGTACGCCGCGTCCTGGGCGTCAAAGGTATCCGTGGAAGGCATCGACACCACGCGCACCTTCTTGCCCTTGGCGGCGAGCAGCTTCTGCGCCTCCACGGCGATACCGATCTCGGAGCCGGTGGCGATGATCACGGCCTGTGGCTTGCCGCCTTCGGCCTCGGACAGCACATAACCGCCGCGGGCAATCGCCGCGAGCTGCTGGGCGTCGCGCTTCTGGTGCGGCAGGTTCTGGCGCGAGAAGATCAGGCACGAAGGCCCCTGCTTGCGCTCGACGGCGAACTTCCAGGCCACCGCGCTTTCCACAGCGTCGCACGGACGCCACACCGACATGTTGGGAATGAGCCGCAGCGTCGCGGTCTGCTCGACCGCCTGGTGCGTCGGGCCGTCTTCGCCGAGACCGATGGAGTCATGGGTGTAGACGAAGATCGACTGGATTTTCATCAGCGCCGCCATGCGCAACGCGTTGCGGGCGTACTCGGAGAACATCAGGAAGGTGGCGCCGTAGGGGATGAAGCCGCCATGCAGGGCAATGCCGTTCATGATCGCCGACATGCCGAACTCGCGCACACCATAATAGATGTAATTGCCATCCGAGACGGTGTTGCTGATGCCCTTCGAGCCCTTCCAGATGGTCAGGTTGGAGCCGGCGAGGTCGGCCGAACCGCCGAGAAATTCCGGCAGCAGCGGGCCGTAGCCATTCAGGGTGTTTTGCGAGGCCTTGCGCGAGGCGATGGTCTCGGCCTTGGCGTCCACGCTCTTGATGAACTCGGCGCTCTTCGCGGCCCAGTCCTTCGGCAGTTCGCCCTTGATCACGCGGCGCTCGAACTCGGCGGCCAGTTCCGGATATTCCTTCTTGTAGGCGGCGAATTTGTCATTCCAGTGCTTCTCGGCAGCCGCGCCCTTCGATTTCGCGTCCCAGCCGGCGTAAACCTCGCTCGGAATCACGAACGGTTCGTGGTTCCAGCCGAGATTTTCGCGGGTGGCCTTGATCTCGTCGTTGCCGAGCGGCGCACCGTGGCAATCATGGCTGCCGCACAGGTTGGGCGCGCCGTAACCGATGACGGTCTTGCAGCAGATCATGGACGGCTTGTCGTTGACCGAGCGCGCCTCCAGGATGGCCTTGCGGATGGAATCCGGGTTATGCCCGTCGACGTCGCGCACCACGTGCCAGCCGTAGGCCTCGAAACGCTTCGGGGTATTGTCGGTGAACCAGCCCTCGACGTGACCGTCGATCGAGATGCCGTTGTCGTCGTAAAACGCGATCAGCTTGCCCAGGCCCAGCGTGCCGGCCAGCGAGCAAGCCTCGTGCGAGATGCCTTCCATCAGGCAGCCGTCGCCGAGGAATACATAAGTATAGTGATCGACGATGTGATGGCCGTCGCGGTTGAAGCTCCCGGCCAGCACCTTCTCGGCGATGGCCATGCCCACGGCGTTGGTGATGCCCTGGCCCAGCGGGCCGGTGGTGGTCTCGACACCGGGCGCGTAGCCGTATTCCGGATGGCCCGGGGTCTTGGAATGGAGCTGGCGGAAATTCCTGATTTCCTCCATCGGCAGGTCGTAACCGGTCAGATGCAGCAGCGAATAAAGCAGCATCGAGCCGTGGCCGTTGGACAGCACGAAGCGGTCACGATCCGCCCACTTCGGGTGCGCCGGGTTGTGCTTGAGGAAGTCGTTCCACAGGACTTCGGCGATGTCGGCCATGCCCATGGGGGCGCCGGGATGGCCGGAGTTGGCCTTCTGCACCGCGTCCATGGAAAGCGCGCGGATGGCGTTGGCCAGCTCGCGCCGGTTGGTGGATGTCTTGCCTGCGCCCGCCTTGGGGGCCTGGGTTTCTACCGTCATGGATTAATCCTCAATGCTCGAAATCTTGTCGACCCGAACCGGTCTTGCCGGTTCGCGTCCGTCGTGGGCGCCAATTCCGGAAACAACAACACCCCTTGGCACCGTTGGGCTGGTCAGTCACCAAAGGGAGTGGAAACCGGATACGCCTGATGATTCTTGTCTGTTTTAAGGGCGCCGTTACTGGATACACGCGGCAACCGGGCCTTGGCACAGTTCCTCAAACCGCGCGCATTTTCGCTCACGCCCGGTTTTTGGGCAATAGCCGGTAATCGTCCCCGTTCCTTCCGTTATCCGCCCATAAACAGGTTTTTGTGCATGAAGCGGTTATTCCGTAAGGGATAAAACAATCAATCGCGAACCGGCTTCCAGTTGGCGTCGATCCAGGTTTTCCAGAGCGAGAACAAAGCCGGCGTGGCTGCCGCCGCCACCGAACGGGGTTTAAGGCTGTAATTGAAAATATTTTCGCCGTCGAGCGTCGTGGCCACGCCACCGGCCTCGGCCAGGATCAGGCTGCCGCCGGCGTAATCCCACAGCTTCTGCCCGCCATGCAGATACAGATGGAAACGGCCGTCCGCGAGCCAGCACCATTCCAGGCTGCTGGCGCCGAAGTTACGCTGCGAACCGTAAGGCGGATAGGCCCCCAGTTGCGCGGCCAGCAGCGGCTGCAGGCGCTTGAAATCCACCGACGCCATGCAGCGGCGCAACTCGTCCGGCGGCGGCGGTTCGTGCACCCCCAGCGTCATCTCGTTCAGGCGCGCGCCCTGGCCGCGGCGCGCCATGAAACATTCGTCGCGCACCGGATCGTAGACCATGCCGAGTTCCTGCCGGCCATTGATGATGAGCGCCAGCGAAACCGCAAAATACGGAATGCCGGTGGCGAAGTTGCTGGTGCCGTCCAGTGGGTCCACGCACCACAGGCCCTGCCCGCCGGCGGTCAACAACTCGTGCTCGTCCACGGTCATCTCCTCGCCGAGGAAGTCATACTCCGGCCAGTGGCGTGCCAGATCGGATTTCAGCCGCTTCTGCATGGACACGTCAGCCACGGTCACCACGCTGCCGTCGTGCTTGATGTGGCGAACGACGTCCGCGAACAGCGGGATCAGTTCCTCGCGCGCCGCGATGCGCACGATGTCCCACAGGGTATCCAGCGAGGGCAGCGTCATCGGTTTTTGCCGTTGAGCGGGATCACGCGCGCCTGGCCGCCGTGCACGGACTTCTGCTCCAGACTTTGCAGCGCCTTGTGAAACTCGCCCTGTATCCGTCGCATGATCTCCGCGCCGGCCGGCGAGTAATAGACGGCTTCGTAGGCAACCGGCTGGTCGAGGGATTGCCGCGCCTGCGGCGCAAAACGCTGCCATGCCAGCTCGATCATGCGCTTGCCCTCGCGGTCGACGAAAATGAATTCCTCGCCATCCACCACGGCGAGAAACTGCATGCTGCGGATCGGCACGAACAGGCTGCCGGCGGCAGCGCGTTTGAGCAGCACGCGCGCGAGGTTATAAGTCTCGGCCGGCAGCGTGCGCGGCTCGCGGGACAGCTCCGGCGGACGATAAAAAGTTTCCTCGACGATCATTTTATGAATTCTTTTGCCACAGAGATCACAGAGGACACAGAGAAAAACACTAGCTGATGATTTTCATGTTCTCTGTGATCTCTGTGCTCTCTGTGGCTAACGATATTATTCCTGCGTTCCCTTCCACTTGATCGAGCAGCCCATGCTCGGGATCTGGTCCTTCGGCCCCTGCCCGGTCTGCGCCACCTGCTTCATGGCCTCGAACAGGTCGCGCCGCGCGTTCGGCACCGCTTCCTTGCGCGACTCGTCCAGCCGCCCGCGATACTGCAGCTTCAGGTCCCGGTTGTAACCGAAGAAATCCGGCGTGCACACGGCGCCGTAGGTCTTGGCGACTTCCTGGGTTTCATCGTACAGGTACGGGAACGGGAAATTCAGTTCCTGCGCCACCCGCTTCATGTTATCGAAGGAATCTTCCGGGTAATCCGCGGGATCGTTGGACATGATCGCCACCGAGTTAACGCCCTGCTGTTTCAGCTCGCGCGCATCGCGGATGATGCGGTCGCGCACGGACTTGACGTAGGGGCAGTGGTTGCAGATGAACATCACCAGCAGGCCATTCTTCCCGCGCGCCTCGTTCAGGGTCCAGATTTTTCCGTCCACGCCGGGCAGGCGGAAATCCGGGGCCGACTGGCCGAAATCGCACACCGGAGTTTCGGTACGTACCATGATGCATCCTCCACAAAACCTTGGAACTTCTAACAAAAAGAAATTCAACCGCCAGGGCGCCAAGAACGCCAAGTTTTTTATCTCTAAAAACAGCTTTTCTTGGCGACCTTGGCGTCTTGGCGGTTCAAAATCATATTCATTCTGTTAGGGGCTCTTAATTAACATGGGGCAACCCGCCCTGTATCATCAGGCAGTCTATGGATAACGACTCCCTGGCGCAACGTGACCGGCGGGTGCTATGGCATCCCTGTACACAGATGCGCGACCACGAAACCCTGCCGCCCATTCCCATCCGCTGCGGCCAGGGCGTGTGGCTGGAGGATTTCAACGGCAAGCGCTATCTCGACGCCATCAGCTCGTGGTGGGTCAACCTGTTCGGCCACGCCAATCCGCGCATCAACGCCGCCATCCAGAACCAGCTGCAAAATCTCGAGCATGTAATTCTGGCGGGCTTCACACACGAGCCGGTGGTGCGGCTCTCCGAGCGCCTGATCGAAATCGCGCCCCGGGGACTCGCTCACTGCTTCTATGCCTCGGACGGTTCCGCGGCGCTGGAAATCGCCCTGAAAATGAGCTTTCACTACTGGCAGAACCGCGGCGAGAAAAAGCGCACGCGCTTCATAAATCTTGCGAACAGCTATCACGGCGAAACCCTGGGCGCGCTTTCCGTCGGCGACGTCGCTCTGTACAAGGAAACATACAAGCCGCTGCTGCTGGAACCGATCGCGGTCAAGTCCCCGGATTGCTACCACCGCGAGTCCGGCGAATCCTGGGCCGATTACTCCACCCGCACGTTCGCGGACATGGAACGGGCTCTGGAGCAGTACGCGGGCGAGGTTTGCGCCGTGGTGGTGGAACCGCTGGTGCAATGCGCCGGGTCCATGCGCATGTACGATCCGGTGTACCTGAAACTCCTGCGACAGGCCTGCGACAAATATCGCGTCCATCTCATCGCCGACGAAATCGCCGTGGGCTTCGGCCGTACCGGCACGATGTTCGCCTGCGAACAGGCGGGCATCACTCCCGATTTGTTGTGCCTCGGCAAGGGTCTGACCGGCGGCTATCTGCCGCTCTCGGCATGTCTGACGACCGACGAGATCTACCAGGCGTTCTATGCCGAATACAACGCGCGCAAGGCGTTCCTGCATTCGCATTCCTACACCGGCAATCCGCTCGCCTGTTCCGCGGCTCTGGCCACGCTCGACATCTTTCGCGATGACGACGTGCTCAACCGCAACCGCAAACTCGTGACGCACATGGCACGAGCGACGGCAGCGCTCGCCGAACATCCGCACGTGGCCGAGGTACGCCAGACCGGCATGATCCTGGCGATGGAAATGGTGAAGGACAGAAAAACGCGCGAGCCGTTTCCGTGGCAGGAGCGGCGCGGACTGGCGGTATACCGTCATGCGCTCGAACAGGGCGCGCTGCTGCGCCCGCTCGGCGACGTGATCTACTTCATGCCGCCGTACGTGATCACGTCGGAGGAAATTGATTTTCTGGCGCAGGTGGCGCGGGAGGGAATTGAGGCGGCAACGCGAGGAGATTGATTCCTGATTCCTGATTGCGGAGGCAACTGCAAACCAGAATCAGGAATTAGAAATCAGGAATTGATTTACGGGTAGAAGGCTTTTTTCAGCGCTTCGAGATCGGGGATCAGCATCAATCGGCCATCCACCTTGAGGCCGGCGGCGATGTAAGGCGAGCCCGGCAGTTCCGAACCCTCCGCCACCGGCTGGCTGCCGTCCAGCACCTGCGGCCGCGGCTCGCCGGTGGCGAACATGGCGAAAAATTCCCAGTCCTTGCGCCCGCCAAGCGGGTAAAAAATGACGAGCTTGCCGCTGGCAGGCGCGGCCTTGACCGGAGTTCCCAATAGCGTTTCGAAGGAAATCACCGGGACCGCGAGCGTGCGCCAGCCGATCGCGCCATTCATCCACGGCTGACCGAAGGGCACCGGGGCCATGTATTGCGGATTGATGACCTCCGCCACCGCGGCGCTCGGCACCAGCAGCGTCATGCCATCCAGCGGGACCTCCAGCGAATGCAGGCGCGGACCGGCGGGTTTCTTCATCACGCGTCTCCCAGGCTCTGCAGGTAGGCGACAAAGGCCTTGGGATCGAAAACCAGCACGATGCGATTGCCCGTCACCCAGGCGCCGGAAAACAGATGGCCCCGGCGCGTCGGCGCCAGTCCGAGCGGCGTGAAGGGCGAAACCACGGTTTCCGAGCGCGGCACCAACTGCACCTCGTTCACCACCAGCCCGACGGCGTGCGGCGACGCCTCCAGGAACACCGCGCGGTGCCAGTCGTCATGCCGCATGACCCGCAACATGCCGTCCAGACAATACGCCGGCAATCGCTGTGAACGCAGCGATTGCCACGCCGCAACATTGCCATCGGGGGATTTGTTGGTGATCAGGTGCTCGCGCTGCTCGATGGTGAAGCCCGAGGCGCTGGGCAGGAGGTAACTGGTTTCTCCCAGTTGCAGGCGCAGATACTGGTTGGGATCGGCCAAGGTATTTATCCCCCGGGCGCCCGGCGAATCACGTCAACCGACCCTTGGCCAGCAGGGCGTCGATGTTGTTGAACAACTCCTCTTCCTGATAGGGCTTGCTCATGTACATGTCTACGCCCAACTCGAAGGCCTTCTGCCGGTGCTTGGCGCCGGCGCGCGACGTGATCATGATGATCGGGATGTGTCTCAGGGTTTCGTCGGAGCGCACGCGCGTCGTCAGCTCGTAGCCGTCCATGCGCGGCATCTCGATGTCCACCAGCATCACGTCGGGCAGGTGGTCGCGCAACTGCTCGACAGCGTCGAGACCGTCCTTGGCGACCAGCACGTCCATGCCGCGCTTCTGCAGGTGCTTGCTCGTGACCTTGCGCACGGTGAGCGAGTCGTCCACCACCATGACCACCGGCCGCGTGCGCACCTCCTGCGCCACCTTGCCCTCCGGGCGGTGCTCGAAGTGGATGACGTCGTCGCGGAACCACAGGCCGGGGATGTCCAGAATGAGAATCACGCGCCCGTCGCCGAGGATGGTGGCGCCGGCCAGTCCCTTGATCGCGGACAGTTGCGGACCGAGCGATTTGATCACGACTTCACGCGTGCCGCCCAGGCCGTCCACCTGGATCGCGACCTCACGCGTGCCGGTGCGCGCCAGCAGCACCGGCACCTTCTTGCCGTTGCGCGGCTGTGACACGATGTTCAGGCGCTGCCCCAGGTGCATGTACGGATAAACCTGTTCGTTGTGGGACAGCAGCGGATTCTTGCCCATCGAAATGCTGGCGATTTTCTCGATCGGGAATTCGACGATATTCACCACCGAACCGAGCGGAACGGCGAACAGCTGGTCGCCCACGTACACCATCAGGGCCTGGGTGATGGACAGCGTCAGCGGCAGGTGGATGATGAAGGTCGTGCCCACGCCCGCCTCGGTATCCACCGACATGCTGCCACCGAGTTGCTTGACCTCGCTGTGCACCACGTCCATGCCCACGCCGCGACCGGAGACATGCGTGATCGTTTCTGCCGTCGAGAATCCGGCCATGAGAATGAACTGGATCAGCTCCTCCTCCGACAGGGTGGCGTCGGGCGGCATCAGCCCGCGCTCGATCGCCTTGGCGCGGATGCCCTTGATATTGAGACCCGCGCCGTCGTCGGAAAAGCGGATGATGACTTCGCTGCCTTCCTGCGAAGTGGCGATGTTGATGCGCCCGTGCGGCGGCTTGCCCTTGCGGCGGCGCTCGGCCTCGGGCTCGATGCCGTGATCGATACTGTTGCGGATCATGTGCTCGAACGGACCGATCATGCGTTCCAGCACATTACGGTCGAGCTCGACCTCGGCGTTTTCGAGATTGAGTTCGACACGCTTGCCCAGTTCGCGCGCGGTCTGGCGCACGATGTGGCGCAGGCGCGCGGCCTGGGTGGAGAAACTCACCATGCGCGTGCGCATCAGGCCTTCCTGCAAATCGGTGTTGATGCGCGCCTGCTGTTGCAGCACGGCCTCGGCCTCGCCGACAAAATTGCCGAGGTTGTTCTGGATGGTGCCCAGATCGTGCAGGCTTTCCGCCAGCGAGCGTGACAACTGCTGCAGGCGGCTGAAACGGTCGAACTCGAGCGGATCGAAATCGGGGTTGCCCCCTTCGCCAGCCCCCTCGTGTTCCATGCGATAGAGGATCTGCGATTCGGACTGGATTTCCAGCTCGCGGATCTGGTCGCGGAAACGCACGATGTTGCGTGACAGTTCGCCCAGGTTGTCGCGGAAGCTGTAAATCTGCTGTTCCATGCGCGAGCGCGAGAGGCTCACCTCGCCCGCGTAGTTGACGAGCTCGTTCAGCAGGCTGGTGTTGACGCGCACCTGGCCGCGACGCTCCATCTTCTCCGGCCACTGCTTGTCCTCGGTTTCCGGCAGATCGCGGCGTTCATCGATTTCGTCGATGACGTGCGCCGGTGCCGCGGCCTCGACATCCTGCGCGATCTCTCCGGATACCGGCGCCATGGCTTCCGGGACGGGCTCCTCGATGGGCGCGCTTTCCGGAATTTTCGCAACCGGCGCCATTGCCGGCGCCGCTTCCTCGTCCGGCAGCGGCTGACCGGAGGCCAGCGCCGCCAATTTGGCGTTCAGCAGGCTGGTGTCGCGGACAGGTTTACCCTCGCGCGCGCCATCCAGCATCATCACCAGCATGTCGTGCGCCTCGTCGAGCAGGTCGAATACCTCGTTGCTCGCCGCCACCTTGTTGTCTTCAATATTTTTCAGCAGGGTTTCGGTGTTGTGGCTGAGATTGCCCATGGCCATGGCCCCGGCCATGCGTGCGCCACCCTTGAGCGTATGCAGCGAACGCTTGAGGTCCGCCACCTGCGTCCGGCTCCCCGGCTGGCTGCGCCAGCGGGTCAGGGCCTCTTCGATGGCGGTCAGGATATCCGTCGCCTCTTCCTGGAAAATTTCCAGCAGCTCGGGATCGATCTGCTCGACCTCGGAGGGCTCCGTGGCGCGCGCAACGGGAGGCGGCGGCTTTGCGACCGCCGCTGGCCTGGCCGGTGGTGGCGCAGAAGCAGACGGGGTCTCATCCGTCTGCGGTTGCAGCGGCGCTGCTTCGGCTTCGATTTCCTCTGTTTGCGGAGACGGCGCGACCGTCCCATGCCCGGCGCGTTCCGCCACCACGATACGCTGGTTTTCCGCATGCAGATCGCGCGCCAGATCGGCGAATTCCCCGCGCAGTTTACCGGAGGACGTGGCGCCGCTGTTCAGCAGGTCAACCAGCCGCCTGACGCATCCCTCGAACCGGCTCACCAGATCCAGCCAAGTATCGTTCAGCGGGACGTTTTCGCTCTTGAGCGCGTGCAGCAGTTTTTCAATTTCGGCGCAGGACTCCGACATGACCTGAATACCGAGCGAGCGCGCGTTGCCCTGCAGGGTATGCGCCGAGCGGAAAAACGATTCCGTCACGAAGCACGCGCCGCCGGCCTCGCGGCAATGCGCGACCTGCTGGCGTATGTTGTCCAGGTTGCCGATGGCCTCGGTGGTGAAGATATCCAGCAGCGTGCGCTCGAGCTTCGGCAGATCTGCATCCTCGACCGGCGCGGCCTCCGCCTGGCTCACGCCAGCCGTTGGCGCCTTCGGTGCAACCGGCGCGCTACCCTGCGCCAGGGCGCGCGCGTTTTCGCGCAAGGACTCGACATCAATGCCGTGCGGCGGCCCGCCCGCCAGCACATCGATCAGCGACGGGAGCGCGTCCTGCGTCTGTTGCAACAGCTCGATGATCGCCGCGGACGGAGTAATCTTGCCCTCGCGTATGCGGTTGAGCACGTTTTCCACGTCCCAGGCGAGTTCCGCCACTTCGCTCGCGCCCACCATGCGGCCGCTGCCCTTGAGCGTGTGGTAGCCGCGGCGCAGTTCGGTCAGGGCGTTCTGGTTGTCCGTGTCCTCGCGCCAGACAACGAACTTGTTCCTGATGTTCTCGAGCACCTCGCGCGCGTCCTCGATGAAGATATCCATGATCTCGGCATCGAAATCCGCATCCACCACGGGGCGCGGCGGGGGAGCCGTGGGTGCGGCGGCCGGTGGCGGCACGTTTTTGGATTCCGGTTCGAGTTCCGGTTCCGGCGCCGTGGGTGCGCTGGTACGCAAGGTCATGCGCCGTCCAGCCAGGGCCGACATGGCGGTGAACGACTGTTTCAGGGTCTCAACGATCTCGTCCGAGACCCGCGACGGATCACCCGCGACCAGCGTCAGCAAATGATTCATTTCCGCGCTGATGCGCGTGATCTTCTCCTGTCCCTGCTCCTGCGCCAGCCGGGTGAGTTCCTCCAGTTGCTGCGTGAGCGTCTCCAGCGCCACCTCGTTTTCGCGGTCGTCGAGCCAGGATTCAAGACTCAGCCGCACGCCGTCGATCAGCATCGCCGGATCACGGCTCTTGCCGTGGCCGCTGGCCAGGGCCGCCTCCATCTCCGTGAACGCCGAATCAATCAGGGTATCCAGGTTCTGGCGTTCGGCGCGCAGGCCCTCCACGTAGGCGCCGATACTGCCCACGGACACCGCCAGACCATCCATGATCGCGCTGTCGGCCACGAGCGCTCCGCGACGGATGTCTTCCACGTGCCCCTTGGTCGCCTCCACCAGTTCGGCGGCGCGCGCCTGTCCCAGGATCTGCATCGCCCCGAGAATCTGCGACAGCAACTGCGGCACCTCATCCAGCGCCTCCACGCGCGAGGCATCGGCGGCAAAGCCCTCGAGCGCCTCTTCGATGCGACCCAGATTGACGCCAACCTCCCCGGCGACGACGCTCAGTAATTGCTTGTAATCGGACTCGGTGAGTTCACCGTCCGACACTTCCAGGCCGTCCGTGGCCGGCATGGCATCGGCTTCCTCCGGCGAGTGCAGGCCGTGCAGATGCCGGATGGCCTCCTCGATCTGTTTTTTCCACTCGGCGGGCGAACGGCTGATGTCGCGGGTGCTGCTCTCCACCATGAGCAGGGCTTCCGCCATCGGCATGGAGATGACTTCGGGATTCGCAATCTTGTTGTCGATCACGGCACGGCAGGTGAGCGACAACTCGTCCACCAGTGCCCTCAGCATCGGCACGTTCAGCATGTCGAGCGTGCCCGACATCTTGTGGAACGACTCCAGCAGCGGCTCGAGCGAGGTCGTGCCGCGGCTTTCCGGATCGAAGTAGGTGGACATCAAATCCTGCGCCGCTTCGATCTCCTTGCCGAGCGCGGAAGATACCGAGGCCAGCGCCTCGGGGGTCGGCAGGTCGGACGCGGCGGCGGAGGCTTCGGCGGTATCGCCGGACAGCAGGAACTCCAGATCGAACGCGCGTTTCAGCTGCGTGACCCGGGCGCCCGGTGATTTCGCCTGGGCGATCTCCCACAGCAGGGCGCGCGTGAGATCCTCGGAAGCGATGCGGATGGTTGACCTGTCCGCGCCGTCGATGATTTTCTTGATATGCTGGTCGAGCCGGCCGAACAACTTTTTGCGTTCGGCTGTCACCTCGAGACCGTCCTCTCTCATGGCCTCGATGTATCCGCCGCTGACCCAGAACAATTGTTCCAGAACGGAAATACCGCTCTTCGATTGCAGCTGGACGAAAATATCGGCGATCTTCTCCAGCGGCGCCTTGTTCGAAGCGTCGCGCAACCATTCCAGCAACGCCGGCTGGAAGCCGCTGCGGAGCTGTTTGGCCAGATCGCGGTATTCAGCTTCCGCCAGTTTTTCCGCGTGGCCTTCCGCCGGCGGCGGGCGCACCGAGAGATCGGGGGAGAACAGCTCGAGTTCCGAAATGGGCGTGGTGTTGCGCACCGCGCGCATCTCGTTCATCAGTCCGATGTGCTTGAGCGGGACATCCGACTGTCCCGCCTGCAGCCGCGCCAGGTAATCGGGCAGCGTCAGGATGCCGCGCGTGAGGGCGTCGAGAACCCGTGAATCGGGCGTGACCTTGTCGTTGATGATGTCATCGGCCAGCGCTTCCGCTTCCCTGGCGAGCATGGCGGCACCGTCGAGCTCGACCATGAGCAGCGTGCCGACCACCTGGTGCAGGTGGGTGATGCAGAAACGCAGGCGTGTCTTGTCGGACGGATTTTCCGCGAATGCTTCGAGCGCGAGACGCGCCTGTTTCAGCGTCTCGTCGATCTCGGTCTTGACCCAACCCAGCGTGCTCAGGTCAACTTTGCTGTGCGTGCTCATCCGTAAATAAAACCTCAGTCCAGCTCCCTGTCCCCTTCGCGGGAGGGGGATGGATCGCTACGGCGGAACGCCGCCGCGACGCTATGCCGGCAGCTTGAAACCCGCCACCGAGGCCTGCAGCTCGCGCGCCAGGTCGGAGAGCTTGCCGATGGCTTCCGCCGTTTGCCGGCTGCCCGAAGAGGTAAGCGTGGTGGTTTCCTGAATTTTCGCCATGCTACCGGATACGTCGGTGGCCGTCTGTGACTGTCGCTGGGCATCACGCGCGATGTTCACGATCAGGCTCGACAGTTGCTCGGACACCGATTCGATCTCGCCCAGCGCCTGCCCGGCGGCGTCGGCCAGGCGCGTTGCCTGCACCACGCCGTTGGTCGCCTGTTCCATCGAGGCCACCGCTTCGTTGGTGTCAGCCTGAATGGTCTTCACCAGGTCGGCGATCTGCTTGGTCGCTTCGGCCGAGCGCTCCGCCAGTCGTTGCACTTCGTCCGCCACCACCGCGAAGCCGCGTCCCGCCTCGCCGGCCATGGCCGCCTGAATCGCGGCGTTCAGCGAGAGGATGTTGGTCTGCTCGGCGATGTCGTTGATCAGTTCCACGATTTCACCGATCTGCTGCGACGATTCGCCGAGGCGCTTGATGCGTTTGGCAGTCTCCTGAATCTGCTCGCGCATGCCGTCCATGCCCGTGATCGTGTCCTGCACCGCCGCCGCGCCGCGCTTGGCGGTCGCGACCGAGCCCTGCGCCACTTCGGCGGAACGCTCGGCGCTCTTGGACATGTCCTCCATCGAGCGCGCCATGGCCACCATCTTGCCGGTGGCTTCGGAGATCTGCGCCGCCTGCCGCAACGCGGCCTCGGTCAGCTCGGTCGCCGTCTGGCGCGAGTGTTCCGACGCGACGGCCACCTGTTGCGCGGCGTTCTTGATGCGCACCACGAGGTTGCGCATTTCGCGCACCGCGTAGTTGATCGAGTCCGCGATCGCGCCCGTGATCTGCTCGGTCACCTCGGGCTGAATCGTGAGGTCACCGTCAGCGAGGTCGCCCATTTCGTCGAGCAGTTTGAGAATCGCGTCCTGACTCTGGCGGTTCTGTTCCGAACTTTGTTTTGCACGGTCACGGGCGTCCACGATCAGCTTGCGGGCCAGCAGGAACAGGAACAGCAGCGAGGCAAAACCGGCAACAAAGATGGAGGTGCGGATGCCGGTGCGCTGCTCCGCCATTCTCGAATAAGCATCCACCAGTTCCGTCGACTTCTTCAGCATCGGATCGGATTGTTCGAACACGGACTGGCTGGCACGCTGGGAGACGAACAGTTCCGCCGCGTTGCCGAGAATGCCTTCGACGTGGTTGTTAATCTCGCCGAAAATGGCCGCGGATTCATCGAGTTTCTCGCGCACGGAGGGTGGCGCGACCTTGCGCAGTTTTTCGTCCGATTCCTTGAACAGCTTGGCGTCCTTGCCGAACTGCGCCGCCGCGACCGCGGCTTCGTTACCGCCCTGCGAGAACAGGTTGACGTCCTTGGCGATGCGCTGCGAAAGCATGCCTTGGCGGCCTGCCAGATAAAGCTGTTCCTGCTTCAGGCCGGCCTTGCTGCCGAGTTCCACGATTTCATCCGAAACCGTGAGCAGCATCGGGCTCATCTGGTTGATCGCCATGACCGAGTCATGCATGTTGAACAGGGATTTTTCCAGCGACAAAATCTGGTCCACCTGGGCGCGCAGACCTTCGTTCGGCTTGGGCGACCACAGCTTGACGATCTCCTGCAACGGACCCGTGGCAATCTCCTGCGGGCTCGCGATCACGCCCTGGTTGGGGTTGCCGTCGCGCAGTGACGTAACGATGGAGTCGAACTTGTCGCGCGATTCCTTGAGGGTCCGGAACGCGGTCGGCTGGCCCAGCACCGCCTCGCGCGCATCCTTCGCCAGGCGCTGCGACAACATCAGCAGTTGCGAGGATTGCTCGATGTACTTGGATTCGCGCTCGGACCGCTGGGCGTTGACCACCAGCAGCCAGATCATGGCGATCATGGCGATAACCATGCCGCCCAGCAGGAAGGGCAGGCCGCCGAACATGCTCATGATGCCGCCGGTCAGAGGGGATGATCCCGGCTTGCCGACCTCGACAAACTGGTCCGCTGCCGCCGGAGCGCCGCCTTCCGAAAGCTCGATGATGTCCTCGGAAGGCTGGTCCATCAGGCCGTCCTGGGATGAATTTTTTCTAGCCATGCTGTCACCTCATCTCAAACTGAGATCTGTCAAAAATTTTCCAACGCCAGAAACCGGGGCGTCCCGCAAAATCCCTTTACGACTCAAGTCGCGACATGCCGGAACCCGGGGCTTTCCGCCAGCGACTTCATGTCGAACACGCCCCACAGCACGTTGTCGCGCAGAAACGCGCCATTCAGCTGAACCAGCACCGGATCGTCCAGACCGGACAGATCCTGGCGCTCCAGCTCCTCGTCGAAGTGCCGCAAACCCAGCACCTCGTTCACCAGCAATCCCGCGTTCAGGCCCGGCACGTTCATGATGAGCATGCGTGCCTTGTCGTCCTGGAACACCGACGGCTTGCCGTAATACTCCGGCAAATCGATGATCGTGATCAGGTTGCCGCGCACGTTGGCCACGCCCTTGAGCCACGATTTCACCCCCGGCACCAGCGTCATCGCCGGTGGCGGCAGAATCTCGAGCACGTGATCCAGCGGCGTCACCAGCATGATGTCACCCAGCCGGAATCCCACGCCGGACCACAGCTTGGTGGCCTCGACCTCCTGCGGGAGCCCGGGGGCATTCTCCAGGCTCTCCTGCTGCATCTTGCGCAGCAGCTCGTACGGATCTTGTCGGGTCTGGGCCATGCTCACAGTGCCCTGATCTTCTCCATCAAAACCTTTTCCACGACCGGTTTGACGATGTAATCCTTCGCGCCCTGGCGCAAGCCCCAGGCCTTGTCGGTCTCCTGTCCCTTGGTGGAACAGACGATGACCGGAATGGACGAGGTCTCGGGGTCCTTGCTGATGGCGCGCGTGGCCTCGAAACCGCTCATGCCCGGCATCACGATATCCATGAGAATCAGATCGGGCTTGTCCTTCTTCGCCTTGGCGATACCCTCCTCGCCGCTGGTCGCCGTGAGCACGGTGTAACCATTTTTCTTCAGCATCTCACCCAGGAGGTGAGAGTCCGTCGCCGAATCATCCACGATCAATACATTTTTTATGGCCATAGACCGCTCCATTCACTGCGTTAAAATTTCCGTCCCGCTCACCCGTTCCGATCAGTGCACGTACTTGTTGATGACGTCGATCAGCTCTTCCTGGGTGAACGGCTTGTTCACATGCTCTTCCGACCCGGCGATGCGTCCGCGGGCCCGGTCGAAAAGCCCGTCCTTGCTCGACAGCATGATCACCGGCGTGTCCCGGAACTTCTTGTTGTTCTTGATCAGCTGGCAGGTCTGGTACCCGTCCAGGCGCGGCATCATGATGTCGACGAAAATGATGTCCGGATTGTTGTCCGTGATCATCGACATGGCCTCGAATCCGTCGGCCGCGGTATAAACCTCGTAGCCGGCCTTTTTCAGCAGCGCCTCGGCCGTGCGTCGAATCGTGTTACTGTCGTCAATAATCATCACTTTGATGCTCACGCGCGCTACCCTCGCCGACATCCTGCACGCTGGACGCTGATTACGGCCCAAGCGCGCGGCAATGAATCGGTGTGTGATGTAATTTGTGCAGTTATTTTGCTACAACAATGATTTGGTAGCACAAATTCTCCCTGAAATCCATGCACATACCACCCGCTGGCTGTTCCCTACACAATATAGTCCAAGCTTTGGCAGGTGCCCGAAATCCCTGCGCCAGCCAGCCGCCCCCGGCGGGCCCGGCGCCCAAAATAGCTGAATGTCAGCAGGATTCATGCCAAACCGCCCCGGGCATACCTTGGGCAGAACCAATCGGCTACCATGGGGTCACTGTCAATTCATTCATTTAAGGGATAAGTCAGGGAATCATGGGTAATGAAGCTTGGGCAGACGTTCCACACCTGACCACGGCCCTGACCGGGCCGCTGCTGGAAATCGAGGCCCATCTGCTGCAGAACCAGGCCGGTATCGAGCGCTGGTTCCGCTCCCAGTGGCTCCAGACCCCCGCCCCCTTCTATTGTTCCGTGGACCTGCGCAACGCCGGCTTCAAGCTGGCGCCGGTGGACACCAACCTGTTCCCGGGCGGCTTCAACAATCTCAATCCGGCCTTCGAGTCACTCGCGGTGCAGGCGGTGCAGGCCGCGCTCGAACGCATCTGCCCCAGCGCCGGCGGCGTGCTGGTGATTCCGGAAAATCACACGCGCAACACCTATTACTTTGAAAACCTCGCGACCCTCGTCGAAATCCTGACCCTGGCCGGCCTGCGCGTGCGCGTGGGTTCACTGCTGCCCGACCTGAGCGAGCCGAGAGTCATCGAGCTGCCCTCGGGCCGGCGCATTACGCTGGAGCCGCTGATCCGGGAGGACAATAAAGTCACGGTGGCCGGTTTCAACCCCTGCTTCGCGCTGCTCAACAACGATCTGTCGGGCGGGCTGCCGCCGATGCTGGACAATCTCGATCAGCCGCTGGTCCCGCCCGCCGCGCTCGGCTGGTGGAAGCGGCTCAAGTCCCGGCACTTCGCCCATTACCAGCAGATCGCCAGGGAATTCGCCGAACTCGTGAGCCTGGACCCGTGGCTGATCAATCCGGTGTTTCGCAAATGCGGCAAGATCAATTTCGAAAAACGCGAGGGCGAGGAATGCCTGGCCAATTATGTCGACGAGGTGCTGGGCGAGGTGCGCGTCAAGTACCGCGAGTACGGCATTGACCAGGAGCCCTTCGCCATCGTCAAGGCCGACGCCGGCACCTACGGCATGGCGATCCTGACGATCAAAAGCGCCGACGAGGTGCGTTCGCTCAATCGCAAGCAACGGACCAAAATGTCACATCTTAAAGAGGGCCAGGCGGTGCACGACGTCATGGTGCAGGAAGGCGTGTACACCTTCGAAACCTGGGGCACGAAAAACGCCGTGGCCGAACCGGTGGTTTACATGATCGACCGTTACGTGATCGGCGGTTTCTACCGCGTGCACACCGACCGCCGACCCGATGAAAACCTGAATTCCCCCGGGATGCACTTCGAACCGCTGGCCTTCGCCGAAACCTGCGCCTACCCCGACCCGCAGCTGGCCCCGGACGCCCATCCCAACCGCTTCTACGCCTACGGCGTCATCGCGCGTCTCGCCCTGCTCGCCGCCGCGCGTGAATTCCGCGAAGCCGCGGAGGCTTCCGATAAGCAAGAATTAAAAAAAGCATCCGCAGATTAACGCGGATAAATGTCAAAAAACTATGAATTCTCACCGCCAAAACGCCAAGGTCGCCAAGAAAAATTATTTTCAATGATAAAAACTTGGCGTCTTGGCGGTTAATAATCTTATGACAATCAAACTCGGCGTGGTGATGGACCCCATCGGCTCCATCAAGGCTTACAAGGACAGCACGCTCGCGATGCTGCTCGAGGCGCAGACGCGCGGCTGGCCGATCCGCTACATGGAACAGGGTGACCTGTTCCTGCGCGACGGACAGGCCCTGGCACGGCAGCGTGGACTCAAGGTGTTCGACGACCCCCAACGCTGGTTCGAATGGGGCAAGGAAACCACGGGGCCGCTGTCCGAGTTCGATGTCATCCTGATGCGCAAGGACCCGCCATTCGACATGGAGTACATCTACTCCACTTATCTTCTGGAACGCGCCGAAGACGCCGGCGTGCTGGTGGTGAACCGCCCGCGCAGCCTGCGCGACGCCAACGAAAAGCTTTTCACCGCCTGGTTCCCGCAATGCACGCCACCCACGCTGGTGACGCGCGCCGCCTCGCGCATCCGCGATTTCCTCGCCGAGCACGGCGACATCGTGCTCAAGCCGCTGGGCGGCATGGGCGGGGAGTCGGTGTTTCGCGTGCGCCGCGACGATCCCAACGTGAACGTCACCATCGAAACCCTGACTGCACGTGAATCGCGCTATGCCATGGCACAGCGCTTCCTCCCGGAAATTTCCCAGGGCGACAAGCGCATCCTGCTGATCGACGGCGAGCCCGTCCCCTATGCGCTGGCGCGCGTCCCGGCGGCTGGCGAGACCCGCGGCAACCTCGCCGCCGGCGGCACCGGGACCGGGGTGCCGCTGTCCGAACGCGACCGCTGGATCTGCGCCCAGGTCGGCCCCACGCTGCGTGAAAAGGGATTATTGTTCGTGGGGCTGGACGTGATCGGCGATTACCTGACGGAAATCAACGTCACCAGCCCGACCTGCATCCGGGAACTTGACCGGCAATACGGCCTCCGTATCAGCGCCGGGCTCATGGACGCCATCGCCGCCCGGCTGGCCCGGCAGCGGGTGCATCGGCAGGGTTGAGATATACTTTTTATGAATTCCTGCCGCAGAGACACAGAGAGCGCAGAGGGAAATCAATGATACTCAAACAGGAAAAATCTCTGCGTTCTCCGCGTCTCTGCGGCGAATAATATTATTTTGAATTTTTCTTACGGCGCATGACGACGCAAACGATTTCGGGCATTTCCCAGGCCGACCGCTTCGGGGTGACCATGTTCGGCTCGTTCCTGGTGCACATGGTGCTGATCCTGGGCGTAACCTTCACCCTGCCCAAGCTGCGCGACCTGCCCGGGTTGCCCTCGCTTGAAATCGCCCTGGTGCAGACGTCAAGCGACAAGCGCCCGCAGGATGCGGAATTCCTGGCGCAGGCGAACCAGGACGGCGGCGGCGACAGCGACACCCAGGAGATCGCCAAGAACCCGTTGCCGGTGCGCGAGATCAGCCCCGTGAACCGCGACTTTCCCACGTTCCAGTCCATGCCGGAGAAACGCGTGGAATCGCTGCGCGAAAAAACCACGCTGTTGTCCCGGAACGAAGCCCGGAAGATCAAGCAGCAGGAAAGCCAGCCGGACAAGAAGGAGCTGCAATTGCAGCCGCCAATCCTGGGGCTCATGACGCACCAGGAAATCCAGGAGGAGCGTGCACGACTGAACGCAGAGATCGATCGCACCTGGCAGGAATACCAAAAACGCCCGCGGCGCAAATTTCTCAACGCGCGGACCCAGGAATACAAATACGCCGTCTATCTGGAAGGTTTCCGGGCGAAGGTAGAGCGCATCGGAAACCTGAATTATCCCGCGGAGGCAAAACGCCGGAGTATTCGCGGCTCACTGCAGCTCGGCGTCATACTGGCTCCGGACGGCAGCGTGAAGACAATAGAACTGATCAGAAGTTCGGGCCACAAGGTGCTGGATGATGCGGCAAAACACATCGTTGAGCTTTCGTCTCCCTTTCAACCATTTCCTGATGACATCCGTTCCGATATGGATGAAATGCATATCACGCGGACCTGGCGGTTTAACGACACGCTTACCAGCGAAAACTGAACTCAATCTTGAGTTCAACGTCCGGCTGCCGGATACTGTCCGTCATGAAAGGCCCTGATTCGCTCACGAATCATTTCCTGATCGCCATGCCGAGCCTGGCGGACGCGAATTTCGCGCGCAGCGTCACGCTCATCTGCGAGCATTCCGGGGAAGGCAGCATGGGCATCGTGATCAACCGCCTGACCGACCTTCATCTCAGCGACATCTTCGACCAGCTCGGCATCGCGCCGGACAAGGCCAGCTATGCGGATGACGTGGTTTACCTCGGCGGCCCGGTGCAGAACAACCGCGGCTTCGTGCTGCACGAACCGCTCGGCGACTGGGAATCCACCCTGCCGGTGACCGACAGATTCGGCGTCTCGACCTCGCGCGACATTCTCGAGGCCATCGCGGAAAACCGCGGCCCGGAAAAATTCATCGTCGCCCTCGGCTACGCCGGCTGGGGCGCGGGGCAACTGGAACGCGAGATCACCGAAAATTCCTGGCTCTCCGGTCCCGCGAGCCGGGAGATCATCTTCGACCTGCCGGTGGAACAGCGCTGGAAGGCCGCGGCGCAGCTCGTGGGTGTCGACCTCGCCACGCTCTCCAGCGAGGCCGGCCACGCCTGATGACAGCGGTAACCTATCTGGCTTTCGACTACGGGGAAAAATACATCGGCGTCGCCGTCGGCAGCAGCCACTCGCGCCAGGCCGAACCCGTGACCACCCTGCGCGGCTCGGCCAAAAACCCCGATTGGGTGCGCCTTTCCCGGCTGATCAAGGAATGGCACCCGCATGCCCTGGTGGTCGGCCTGCCGCTCAACATGGACGGCAGCGACAACCCCATGACCCGCGCCGCCCGGGCGTTTGGACAACGCCTCAAGGAACGCTACAATTTGCCGGTACACATGGTGGATGAACGCCTCTCAACGCTGGTCGCCCGGGATGTCCTGAACGAGGCGGGCGTTCCCATGAGGCGGCACAAGTCCCGGCTCGACCAGGTGGCGGCCCAGACCATCCTGCAGGCTTTCCTTAACGAACTCCCCGGAGAAAGCCCGTGACGGCGGTGATCGACGTTGAAGCGGCGCTGGCGCGCATGGCCGAACAGCTGCGGCCGGCGCTCAAAAGCCATCCGCTCATGATCGGCATCCACACCGGCGGCGTCTGGGTGGCCGAGCGATTGCACCAAATGCTCGATCTGAAAGAAGAGCTCGGCACGCTCGACATCTCCTTCTATCGCGATGACTTCACGCGCGTCGGCATGAACCCGCAGGTTCGGACCTCGCATCTGCCGGTGAACGTCGAGGATCGCCACCTGATCCTGGTGGATGACGTGTTGCACACCGGGCGCACCATCCGCGCCGCACTCAACGAAATTTTCGACTACGGTCGCCCGGCCTCGGTGCTGCTCGCCTGCCTCGTCGAGCGCGGCGGGCGCGAGCTGCCCATCGAGCCCCAGGTCGTGGGCGAGCGCGTCAAGCTCGGCAAAAACCAGCACGTGAAACTGTCCGGTCCGGAAAAACTCGAGCTGCGCATCCAGGAGGCCAACGGGTGAATCAAGGCCTGCAGTTCGATGACGCCGGGCGCTTGCGCCATCTGCTCACCATTGAAGGTCTTTCCCGTCAAACCATTCTGGAAATCCTGGATACCGCCGAATCGTTCATCTCGGTGGGCGAACGCGAGATCAAGAAAATCCCGCTGCTGCGCGGCAAGACCGTCGTCAACCTGTTCTTCGAATCCAGCACCCGCACCCGCACCACCTTCGAGATCGCCGCCAAGCGCCTCTCGGCCGACGTGATCAACCTGAACGTCGGCGCTTCCAGCACCAGCAAGGGCGAAACCCTGCTCGACACCATCCGCAACCTCGAGGCCATGCACACCGACCTGTTCGTGGTGCGCCACGCCGAATCCGGCGCGGCGCACCTGATCGCGCGCCACGTGCCGCCGCACGTGCGCATCATCAACGCCGGCGACGGGCGCCACGCGCATCCGACACAGGGCCTGCTCGACATGTTCACCATCCGCCGCCATAAGGGCGCGTTCGGGAAACTCAAGGTCGCCATCGTCGGGGACATCCTGCACTCGCGCGTGGCGCGCTCGCAGATTCAGGCGCTCAAGGCGCTGGGCGTGGCGGAACTGCGCGTGGTCGCGCCCAAAACGCTGCTGCCGGTGGCGGTGGAGAAACTCGGCGTGCGTCCCTGCACCCGCATGGAAGAGGGCCTCGACGGCGTGGACGTGGTCATGATGTTGCGGTTGCAGCGCGAACGCATGCAGGGCGCGCATATCCCGAGCGAGCATGAATATTTCAATCTCTACGGGCTCACACCCGCGAAGCTGGCGCTGGCGGCGAAGGACGCCATCGTCATGCACCCGGGCCCGATGAATCGGGGACTCGAAATCGACTCGGCCGTGGCCGATGGCCCGCAGTCGGTGATCCTGCCGCAGGTGACTTATGGAATCGCCGTGCGCATGGCGGTGATGGCGCTGATCATGGGCGGGACACCGGCGATTCGCGAACCCGCGACTCGCGATCCCGCGAGCCGCAAGCCGGCCGAAAGGAAGAAACATCAATGACCCTCGTCATCCAGGGCGGTCACCTCATTGACCCGGCCAACAACGTGGACGGCAAAAAGGACCTTTTTATCGATGACGGCGGTTTCGTGGCCGGCGTCGGCAAGGCGCCGCCGGGATTCAAGGCGAAGAAAACCATTGACGCGCGCGGCCGGATCGTCTGTCCGGGTCTGGTCGACCTGCGCGCGCGGCTGCGCGAACCGGGGCTGGAATACAAGGCCACGATCGAATCCGAAGTGCATGCCGCCGTCGCCGCCGGTATCACCACGCTGTGCTGCCCGCCCGACACCCTGCCCGTCATCGACACCCCGGCCATGGCCCAGATGCTGCAGTCGCGCGCCTGGCGCTTCGGGCTGGCCTTCATCCATCCACTGGGGGCGCTGACCCAGCGCCTCGAAGGCAAGCTGTTGGCCGACATGGAGGCGCTCGACGAAGCCGGCTGCGTCGGCTTCACCAACGCCCTGTCGCCCGTTACCGACACGCTGGTGATGCGCCGCGCGCTCGAATACGCCGCCACCCTCGACCTCACCGTGTTCCTGCACGCCGAAGACCCGTGGCTTCGCAACGGCGGCTGCGTGCACGAAGGCGAAGTCGGCACGCGCCTTGGACTTCCGGGCATACCGGAGGCCGCTGAAACTGTCGGCGTCGCGCGTGATCTCGCGCTGATCGAACAGACCGGGTGCCGCGCGCATTTCTGCGGGTTGTCCAGCGCGCGCGCCGCGGCCATGGTGGCCCAGGCGCAGAAAAAAGGGCTGCCGGTGAGCGCCGACACCACCGCGCATCATCTGCACCTGACCGAACACGACATCGGAGATTTCAATACCCAGTGCCACGTGCGTCCGCCGCTGCGCGGGAAGCATGATCGCGAGGGACTGCGCAAGTCGCTCAAGACCGGCGCCATCAGCGCCATTTGTTCGGATCATCAGCCGCACGAACCGGACGCCAAGCTCGCGCCCTTCGCCCGCTCCGAACCGGGTATCTCGGCGCTGGAAACGCTGTTGCCGCTCACGCTCAGGCTGGTGGACGAGAAACTGCTCACGCTGCCGGAAGCCATCGCGCTGCTGACCCACAAGCCGGCCGGGATCATCGGCGTGGAAACCGGCCAGCTCGGCATTGGCGCCACCGCCGATATTTGCATCTTCGATCCTGAAATACGCTGGACGCTGACCGGGGACAAGCTGGTTTCGCGCGGCCACAACACGCCGTTCCTGGGACAGACGTTCCGCGGGAAGGTCACCCACACCCTGGTGGGCGGAAAACTGGTTTACGAGGGATCCAAGACCTGACTGGCCGGGTGTCACGACAAAAAAGCCCCTCGCGGGGCTTTTTTGTTTCAGGGTCCTGGTTCGAACAATCCGCGATGCGGCAAAGCTCTATTTGATCGTCACGTTACGCATGGACTCACCGAGCTCGCGACTCTTCGAGTCCTTGCCTTCGAGCTTGATGCGCAGGCGCACGTCGTTGACCGAGTCGGCATTGCGCAGCGCATCGTCATAGGAAATGAGGTCGGCCTCGTACAGGCTGAACAGCGACTGGTCGAAGGTCTGCATGCCGGCCTCGGTGGACTTGCCCATGAGATCCTTGATCTCCGGGATCTTGCCTTCCATGATCAGGTCGGCGATCAGGGGCGAGTTGATCATGACCTCCACGGCGGGTACACGCCCCTTGCCGCTCTTCATCGGGATCAGGCGCTGCGAAACAATGGCCTTCAGGTTGAGCCCCAGGTCCATCAGCAGCTGGTTGCGCTTGTCCTCGGGGAAGAAGTTGATGATGCGGTCGAGTGCCTGGTTGGCGTTGTTGGCGTGCAGGGTGGACAGGCACAAGTGGCCGGTTTCGGAAAACTGGATCGCCAGGTCCATGGTTTCGCGTGCACGGATTTCGCCGATCAGGATCACATCCGGCGCCTGGCGCATGGCGTTTTTCAGCGCCACTTCGTAGGACGACGTGTCGACACCGACCTCGCGCTGGTTCACGATGCAGTTCTTGTGGTCGTGCACGTATTCCACCGGGTCCTCGATGGTGAGGATGTGCCCGTAGCTGTACTCGTTGCGATAGCCGATCATGGCTGCCAGCGAGGTGGATTTGCCCGAACCGGTGCCGCCGACGAACAGGATGAGCCCGCGCTTGGTCAGCGCCAGGTCCGCCAGCACCTTGGGCAGATGCAGGTCGTCAAAACGCGGGATGTCGGTGTTGATGGTGCGCAACACCATGCCCACGCGCTGCTGCTGCATAAATACATTGACGCGGAAACGGCCGATCTCCTGCGGCGCGATCGCGAAATTGCATTCGTTGCTCGCCTCGAACTGCCGGCGCTGGTCCTCGTTCATGATGCCGTAGGCGAAGGCGCGCGACTGCTCCGGGGTCAGCGCCTGCTTCGTCACCGGCATGATCTTGCCGTCCACCTTGATGGAGGGCGCCACCCCGGCCGTGACGAACAAGTCGGAGGCGTGCTTGTGCTTCATGAGCTTGAGCAGGTCGATGAAATTCATTTCTTGCCACCGCCGCTTGACGCCACCGCTGCCGCGGAACTGAACAGGTCCTTGTTGGCGGCCACGGCACGGGCGTCATCCACATGCACCTGGCGCGTGCGTATCAGATCCGTCAGATTCTGGTCGAGCGTGGACATGCCCACATTCTGACCGGTCTGGATGGCCGAATACATCTGCGCGATCTTGTTCTCGCGAATCAGGTTGCGGATCGCGGGCGTGCCGATCATGATCTCGTGCGCCGCCACGCGGCCGCCGCCGATCTTCTTGAGCAGGGTCTGCGAGATGACTGCGCGCAAGGACTCGGAAAGCATGGCGCGCACCATGTCCTTTTCCGCCGCCGGGAACACGTCGATGATGCGGTCGATGGTCTTGGCCGCGGAGCTCGTATGCAGGGTTCCGAAAACCAGGTGACCGGTCTCGGCGCCGGTCAACGCCAGGCGGATCGTTTCCAGGTCGCGCATTTCGCCCACCAGAATCACGTCCGGGTCCTCGCGCAGGGCAGAGCGCAGGGCGTTGTTGAAGCCGAGCGTGTCCTTGCCGATCTCGCGCTGGTTGATCAGGCAATTCTTGCTGGTGTGCACGAATTCGATCGGGTCCTCGATGGTGAGAATATGTCCGTGCTCGGTTTCGTTGATGTGGTTGACCATGGCCGCCAGGGTCGTGGACTTGCCGGAGCCGGTGGGTCCTGTCACGAGCACGATCCCGCGCGGCTGGTCGGCGATCTGCTTGAACACCGGCGGGCAATTGAGCTGCTCGAGCGTCAGCACCTTCGAGGGAATGGTGCGGAACACTGCCGCCGGGCCGCGGTTCTGGTTGAAGGCGTTGACGCGGAAACGCGCGATATTGGGCAGCTCGAAGGAGAAGTCGGTCTCGAGGAATTCTTCGTAGTCCTTCTGCTGCTTGTCCGACATGATGTCGTAGACCATGTTGTGAACGGTGCGGTCGTCCAGCGGGTCCACGTTGATGCGCTTGATGTCACCGTCCACGCGAATCAGCGGTGGCAGCCCGGCCGACAAATGCAGATCCGAGGCGTTCTGTTTGAAGGCAAACGCCAGCAGTTCGGCGATATCCATCAGGTTCTCCGTGGGCCGTGGATGGTAAAAACGTTATAAATTCGGCCCTTGGGTTAATTTCTAGTCTATTCCGGCCCGACCTGCAAACAAACAGTCTACCCGCCGGTCGGCAAATCCCGCGGAAATCGCGGTTTTCAGCGCCATCATCACCAGCTTTCAGCTTCCGTTCCACGGAGCGGAGCTTTAAACTTCGGCGGTCATGGCCTCCACCTCCACGCACGGCGCACATCCCCTGATTGGCTTCATCGGCGCCGGCAACATGGCGCGCAGTCTGGCCTCCGGGCTGCTGAAAAACGGCTGGGGCAAAAACCAGATTATTCTCTCCGACCCCGAGCCGTCGCAGCGACAGGCGATCGAATCCGTCCTGGGCGTGAAAACTCTGGCAGACAACCAGGCCGTTGCCGCGCAGGCCGATATCCTGGTGCTGGCGGTCAAGCCGCAGGCTCTTGGAGAAGTGGCTGCGGCACTGGCCCCTTCCGTTCAAAAGAAAAAACCCCTCGTCGTCTCCATCGCGGCGGGCGTGCGCCTCGAGGACCTCGATCGCTGGCTGGGGGGAGGACTCCCCATCGTGCGCGCCATGCCCAACACCGCGGCCCTGATCGGCAGCGGCGCCTCGGGCCTCTACGCCAACGAGCGCGTGAGCGAGGCCATGCGCAATCAGGCCGAATCCATCCTGCGCGCCGTGGGCGTGACGGTGTGGCTTGCCGACGAATCCCTGATGGACGTGGTGACTGCCCTGTCCGGCAGCGGACCGGCGTATTTCTTTCTCGTCATGGAAACGCTGGAACAGGCGGCGATCGAATCCGGGCTGGATCCGAAACAGGCGCGCCTGCTCACGCTCGAGACCGCTTTTGGCGCGGCCAAGATGGCGCTCGAAGGCCACGAGGAACCCTCACAATTGCGCCGTCGCGTGACCTCGCCGGGCGGCACCACGGAACAGGCGGTGAAGGTCCTGGAGCAAGGCGGCATTCGCCCACTGTTCAAAAAGGCCATCGAGGCGGCTGTCAACCGCTCGCGTGAAATCGCCGACATGTTCGGAAAGAAGGCATGAATTCGTTTTTTACCGAGGCAGGCGCCCTTATCGTCCAGGTCGTGTTTGGCCTGTACATCCTGGCAGTACTGCTGCGCTTCCTGTTCCAGCTTTCGCGTGCCGATTTCTACAATCCCGTCTCCCAGTTTCTGGTGGCACTCACCAACCCTCTGCTGATACCGCTGCGGCGGATCATCCCGGGCCTGATGGGCATCGATCTCGCTTCGCTCATATTGCTCCTGGCGCTGCAACTGCTGGAAGTCTATGTGTTGTCGTGGCTGAACGATCTTCCCGCCGCCATGCTGACGCTGGTGCTGGCCTCCCTGGTCTCGCTCGTGCGGCTCACCATCCAGGTTTACTTCTACGCCATCCTGATACGCGTGATCCTGAGCTGGTTCATGCCCTACGGCATGCGCCAGAACCCCGCCGGCGATCTGCTGGTGAGCCTCACGGAACCGCTGATGCGTCCGGCGCGGCGTCTGCTTCCGGCAGTCGGGGGTCTCGATCTGTCGCCAATTGTCGTACTCGTGGGTTTGCAGTTGTTGCAGCTCGCGCTCGCCCACCTGCTGCGCCCGTGACGTGGGCTGGCTGCGCCGGGACGGGCCGGACCTGGTCCTGCAAGTGCAGATCCAGCCGCGCGCCAGTTCGGATGCCATTGCCGGGGTGCTGGGTGACCGGCTCAAGATCCGCCTCACCTCCCCACCGGTGGAAGGCAAGGCCAATGAGCATCTGATTGCCTGGCTGGCGCGGCTTTTTGGCGTGCCCAGGAGCCAGGTCACCCTGGAACGCGGCGCCGGCTCCAAACACAAGCAAGTGCGCATCCGCTGTCCCAAAAAACTCCCGGAAAACCTCGACTGGGACGTGAAGTAACTCCTCCCGAGTCGCCCTCCTCCGCCCCACCCTCTCAGCCCCCGCCCAGCGGTTTCGGGCCGGCCTGGGGCTGGATATACTTTTTATTTAAGTTTATATTCTAACCGTCTGTATTAGCGGGGTATTCAATATAATGATAAGCGCGCAAAGGCAGAAGGAGCAGCCCCGGCTGGCGGTCAACGAGTTCAGCCGGAGGCTGGGGGACTACAAACGTTGGCGCGATGAATTAATCGAGATCATCAACGAATACCAGACCTGGGTTGAAAGCCACGGCCTCGCCAGCGGCGAGGAAGACCTGCAGTTGTATGAACTCATCGATGCGCTGCGCTCCGACAAGCTCACCGTCGCCCTAGTCGCCGAGTTCTCGCGCGGTAAAACCGAACTCATCAACGCCATTTTCTTCGCCGACTACCGGCAACGCCTGCTGCCTTCCGAAGCCGGCCGTACGACCATGTGCCCCACGGAGTTGCGCTGGGACAACCACGAAACACCGTGCCTGAAACTTCTTCCCATCGAAACGCGCGAAACCGCCACCACCATTTCGGAATACCGGCGCACGCCGGAGGCGTGGACGGTGCTGCCGCTGGATCTGGATTCGCCGCGGAACCTGGCCGAAACCTTTCAGCAAACCGTCAAGACCAAACCGGTCAGCCGCAAACAGGCGGAAGCGCTCGGCCTTTATCGTCACGATGTCGAGGCCATGGCGCACATGCTGAACGGCGACGGCAGCGTGGAGATTCCGGTGTGGCGTCACGCGATCATCAACTTTCCGCATCCCATGCTGAAGCAGGGACTGGTGGTGCTGGACACCCCCGGACTCAATGCACTCGGCACCGAACCGGAACTGACGCTGAGCATGTTGCCGAACGCACAAGCAGTGTTGTTCGTGCTGGCGGCCGATACCGGCGTCACCAAAACCGACATGGAAGTCTGGAATCATCATGTCTGTCCGCTCCGCGGCAGCCGCGACAAGGGGCGCCTGGTGGTGCTGAACAAAATCGATTACCTGTGGGACGAGTTGAGCAACGACACCGCGATCGCCGCGGCCATCGCGCGCCAGACGCAGGAGACGGCGCGCACGCTCGGCGTCAGCAAAAACCAGGTGCTGGCGCTGTCCGCGCAAAAAGGATTGCTCGGCAAAATCAAGACCGACCATGCCCTGATCGAGCGCAGCGGTCTGCCGGCGCTGGAAGCCAAATTGTCGGACGACATCATCCCGGCGCGGCGGGAATTGCTGCGCGAGCGCGTGATCCACGACATCGGCTCCATGGTCGAGACCACCAGCGCCATGATCGAGGCCAGGCTGACGGCCGTCACCGGACAAATTGAAGAACTGCAGGCACTGGGGGGCGAGAACAATGAGGCCATCCAGGATCTGGTCACGCGCCTGCGCGACGAGAAACTGGCCTATGACCAGACATTGGCCAGCTTCCAGGGCACACGCGCCGTGCTCTCTGACCACATCAAGATCCTGTTCGATTATCTCAGCGTCGAGACGTTCGACGATTTGGCCGACCGGACGCGTCAGGGTATGTCCGAATCCTGGACCACGTCGGGCCTGCGCGAAGCCATGAAATCGCTGTTCGACGGGGCGCTTGACGCCATGGAGCGGGCCAACAAGCAAACCCAGCAGATACGCAGCCTGGTACAGGCCATTTACCATAAATTCCACAGCGAGCACGGGCTGGCCAAGATCAAGCCGGTCAATTTCTCGCTGTTGCCGTATCGCAGCCAGCTGCAAAAACTCTATGAAGAGGCCGAGGCCTTCCGCAACAGTCCGCTGATGGTCATCACGGAACAGCACTTTGTGGTGCAGAAATTCTTCGTCACGCTGGTCGGCCGCGCGCGCGAAATTTTCAGTGAAGCCAACGCCGCCGCGCGCGCCTGGAGCAAGGCCATCATGGCGCCGATACTGTCACAGGTGCGCGAGCACAAGATCCTCATGGACCAGCGCCTGGAAAACCTGAAAAAGGTGCACGAGAATTTCGACAATCTCAGCGACCGTATCGCCGAGCTGGAATCCGGCCGCCAGAACCTGGAAAACCAGCAGCTGGTCATCCGCAACATGCTGCGCAAAATCAACAAGCCGCTGCCCGTCGATCCCTGAACGTTCGTTGCCTTATCAAGCCGCCCGGCAAATTCCGCAGTCGCACTACAGAAAATAAAAAGGCCGGAAGGGTCGCCCCTTCCGGCCTTGATTTATCCGTCAACGAAACGGATTACTTCGCGGGAGCAGCAGCCGGGGCCGCCGAAGCGGTGGCCGTCAGCGTCGTATCGATCGATGAGAAGATGATGCTCGGGATCAGGGTGTTCTTGGCGAACGCCATGTAACCGGAATCCCAGAAGTACAGCTGCATGCGCCACATCTGGCCGTAGTGCACCGTCTTCACTTTCTTGCCATCGTTGATGACCAGCACTTCCATCGGCATGGCCGGAGCATGGTCCACGCCCGGATAGGGCGCGTCCTTGGTCTTGCCTTCGCTGCGGAAGTCGGAGTTGATACGGATGCACTTGTTCTCGGTGTAGTCGTTGGTGATGCCGAAGTAGACCGCGTTGGATCCCACCGGAATCTTGCTCAGCAGACGCCAGCCCGAGGAGTCTTCCACGCCCTTGTCCTGGCTGGCGCGCAGCGCGGTTTCCACGCGGGCCACGGTGGCCTGGAAGTTTTCCGGCTTGTCGTCGAACGCCAGGTTCTGACTTTCGCTCCAGTTACGGAACTTGGCCATCATCTTGGCGGGGCCGTCACCGTTGAACTTGTTCAATGCCTTCTCGGTGCGAATCGGTTCCAGCTGCACGGATACCTGCGTGCCGGGGATCTTGGCCGCGACATTCTTGATGTCCTGTCCCACGGCCTTCGCCGCCGCCAGCAGCTTGTCGTAGTTCTTGGAGCCGGCGTAGAAAACCATCGCGTGTGCGGTCGGGTTGGCCATGTTGACATGGACCTTCTTGCCGTCGCCGTACTCGTATACACCGATACGCAGAATCTGCGCCGAAATGGTCTCGGGCGCCTCATCCTTGGCGGCTTCCATGTAGGCGGGCGAAGTAATGATGTAGACACGCGCCTGCTGGACCTTGTCGGTAAAGGTCATGTCGCGTTTGGCATGCAGCGTCAGGTTGGATTCGGCCAAGGCCTTTTCCAGCGCCGCCGTGGTGTCGTTGAACGACCCCGATGCCTCGAGAATGCGCTCAAAAATGCCGTACTCCTCTGACGCCGCCAGGGCGTTGCCGGAGCCCAGCACGAACGCCAGTACCATGGCCAAAAGCCGGCCAATTTTTGTAGATTTCAACTTCATTGGATATCTCCTCCTCAGTGCCTCTTAGTTAAAACTTGTTAAAGGTTTAATCCATTGGATGGATTTAAATCCCTGCGGAGCATTGTGCTGATTCTCACGCCAGTCTGCAACTGGCTGTCAGAATATACATGTATCATGTTGATTTATTTTGCTATTTAAACGTGCTGGGCGCGACGAACGGCTGGGCACCCATGGCAAGCACCCCCACCGGTTAAGCCGGTGGGGGTGGAGAAAACAACGGAAGATTACTGCGCAGGCGACGGAAGCGCCTGACGCCGAGTTAATGAGAGAGAGCTAATCCAGGCTCAGTACTTTCAGCAGGGCGATGGCCTGGGTGAATCCCTGACTGGCGGACAGGCGCCACAGCCGCACGGCCTCGTCCTGATTCTCGTCGATGCCTTCGCCCTTCATGTACATCAGGCCCAGATTGAATTGCGCCTCGGCCAGACCCTGATTCGCGGCCATGCCCCACCACTTTACCGCTTCGGCGGGATCCGGCCGGACACCGTTGCCTTCAGCGTAAAACAGCCCCAGATTGAATTGCGCCTCGGCGTGTCCCTGCAGGGCGGCCATGCGCCACCACTGAATGGCGGCATCCTGATCGCGTGCCACACCGGTGCCGGTGGCGTACAGGACACCCAGGTTGTACTGGGCAATCGCATGCCCCTGCTCCGCGGCCTTGCGATACCAGTGCACCGCCTGCATCAAGTCCCTGGCCACGCCGCCGTCACCCCGGTTATACAGCACACCCAGGGTAAACTGTGCCGCGGCATCGCCGCTGTCAGCCTGCGACTGCCACAGACGTACCGCCTCATTACGTTGGCCGGTGTTGAATTGCGACAGGGCGACCTGATTCGCGCTGATGGAACTCGGTTCCGGACGGACATCCTGACCGGACTGAACCTCCGGAAACGCGGAACCTGAAAGGGCGGCTTGTGAGGGTACAGCCGTCACCAATGCCCAAAAGCCGAGCACGCCGGCCGCCGCCAGGCGGCCCAAACGCGCCACTGTTTCCCTGTTGAATCCGTACATAACCCGCTCCCCGAAAGCAAAATACATTTGTCTTGGGCCAGAGTTTGCAAGAGCTATGCCACCCGCTATAAAGCTTTACAATCAAGGGGTTGACCCAGGCGGGGAAAACTGAAAACGTCCGTAAAACAGGCCTGAATCGGATGTTTCATGACGATTCTGGCAGCGCTGGCGCCGTCCACTGTTCTTTCCGGCCTCAACTGAGATAGCCCACCGGGTGGTTTTCGTGAACGCCTTTCGTCCGGTATCTGCCCGCGAACGGCGGTTACGGTCACGCTGCCTTTGCTAAGCTGGTGAAAGCGAAAGCCGCTCCAAAGCGGTTAAGATGGGCGCCGCGCGCCATGGACGGGAATGCTCAAATTCAGAAAGTCACCATTCACCAAACCCGACGCCGGCGCACGCGCCACGACTCCTCTCCGCGTCCCACCTGAGCGCGACATGCCCGAAACCGCGCGCGGAGAAAAAATACAGTGAGCAAACAGATTTCTTCCTGGCGCGCGGTATGGCTGGCGCTGCGCAGCCGGCGCACGGCCGCGGTGAGCCTGCTCTCCTTTTCTTCGGGTTTGCCGCTGGGTCTCGTGTGGATCGCGATTCCGACCTGGCTCGCGCGCGAGGGCGTGGACATCCGCATCATTGGCCTGTTCACGCTGGCGCAGGCGCCGTGGAGCTTCAAATTCCTGTGGTCGCCATTGATGGACCGTTACGCCCTGCCGTTGCCGAGGCTCGGGCGCAAACTCGGCTGGACGCTGCTGTGGCAGATCGCGTTGTTGATCGGCACTTTGCTGCTTGGCGGCGTGGCGCTGCGGCCGGACACGCTCTGGATCATCGGCAGTCTGACGCTCGCCATCGCCTTCGCCTCGGCGAGTCAGGACATCGCCATCGACGCCTACGCCGTGGAAGTCCTGGAACCGGACGAGCAGGGCGTGGCCGTGGGGGCGCGCATCGCCATCTACCGCGCCGCCATGTTCGTGGCCGGGGGACTCAGCATCACGCTGGCGGGTTTATGGTCCTGGCCGGTCATGTTCACGATCCTCGCCCTGCTATACCTGCCGATGCTGGCGGTCACGCTGCTGGCGCCGAAATCCGCCGCTGACCGATTGCAGACGCCGCCGTCCCTGCGCGAGGCGGTGTGGGAGCCATTCGTGGGATTTCTTTCCAGGCGGCGCGCACTCGAACTGCTGGCGTTCGTCGTACTGTACAAGCTCGCCGACAACCTCGGCGGCGCGCTCATCCGGCCGTTCCTGGTGCAGACCGGCTTCAACGATTTCGACGTCGGCATCGCCACCGCCACGATCGGTTTGATCGCGACACTGGTCGGCACCTTTCTCGGCGGCATGCTGACCACGGCGATGGGCCTGGGCCATGCCCTGTGGGTATTCGGGGCGTTGCAGATCGCGTCCAACCTGGGCTACGTGCTGATCGCCGAGGTCGGCGTGAACCGGCCGTTGATGTACGCCGCCATGGGCTTCGAGAGTCTCACCACCGGCATGGGCACCGGCGCCTTCAGCGTGCTGTTGCTGCGCATGACCATGAAGCAGTTTTCCGCCACCCAGTACGCGCTGTTCTCCAGCCTGTTCGCGCTGCCACGCATCCTCGCCGGCCCCGTCACCGGCGTCATGGTGGATGCCATCGGCTGGCGTGAATTCTTTCTGTTCACCATCGCTGTCGGCATCCCCGGCATGCTGATGCTGCAGCGCTTTTCACCCTTGGGCAAACGCGAGCCGGAGATTCAACAACCGGCGGAGATCGAGCCGCGGGTACTGAGCCGGGGGGAACTGGTCCGGCGCGCGGTCATCGGCGGTCTCGTTGCTTTCGGCATTGCCGCGCTGTCGGTGGCGCTGCTCGATGCGTTCAAACATCAGAAGGCCGCGGCCGGTTTCGATCTGTTGGCGCCGCTGACTGCCTTGTTCGATCCGGCGGATGTATCGGGCTGGGTCAGCTTGTTCGGCGTGACGCTATTCAGTATCGTCATGGCACTCGCCACCGCCGCGACCGCGGCGGCGCGATCAAGAAAATCCTGAAGCCAACAGCAGACAACGATGGCGAGAGTCACAATCTACAGCACCGGCGTCTGTCCCTACTGCCAGAAGGCCAAGGCACTGCTCCAGAAATGGAACATCCCGTTCGAGGAAATCCGCATCGACACCGACCGCAGCAAGCTCACCGAGTTTGCGCGCGTCACCAACGGGGCGCGCACCGTTCCCCAGATCCTGATCGATGGCAAGTGCATCGGCGGCTTTACCGAACTGACCGAACTGCACATGGAAGGCGGGCTCGATAAACTCGTGGAAAAACCCGGCCACTGACTGCGTCGTCGCGCCGCCCCGCTTCAGATCTTCGCTGACCGTCAGCGCAAGGTGGCGCCGAAATAGGGCCACCACCAGAGCGTCAGCAACAGCGCCATCCCGAGACTCACGCCGATCACGGTCTGATACCGCCGCCGCTCGCCGGGATAACTCGCGAGCCACACCCCGCCCATGATGGCATCGAGCAGCAGCACCATGAAGACAAGCGGCACCAGCGCCGGGGCGATCAGCGTGGACACCATGCCCCAACCGGCATAGACCGGCGGAGTGCCCGGCGCCGGGCGCAGCACCAGCAACGCCAGCACGCTGAGCACCAGCATCAACCGCAGCGGTCCCAGCCAGCTCAATAATTGTCGCCATCCGGACATCATGGTTCAGATTGTGCGGTCGTAATCCAGGATCAACGGTGCATGATCGGAAAAGCGCTTGTCCTTATATATGCTTTCCTTTCGTGCCTTCTTCGCGATTCCGGGCGTGGCAATCTGATAATCGATGCGCCAACCCACGTTCTTTTCGTAGGCCCGTCCGCGGTTGGACCACCAGGTGTATTGATCCGGCTTGTCGTTCAGGGTGCGGAACACGTCCACCCAGCCGAGTTCATCGAACACCTGCGTCAGCCAGGCGCGCTCCTCGGGCAGGAAGCCGGAATTCTTCCGGTTGGATTTCCAGTTTTTCAGATCAATTTCCTTGTGCGCGATGTTCCAGTCGCCGCAGAGAATGTATTCGCGTCCGTCGCCGCGCAAACGCTTGAGCACCGGGTAAAAGTGCTCCATGAAGCGGAACTTGGATTCCTGCCGGTGCGGACCGGCCGAACCCGAAGGCAGGTAGATCGAAACCACGCTGAGTTTGCCGAAATCGGCCTGGAGATAACGTCCTTCGTCATCGTGCTCCTTCGAGCCGAATCCGACACGCACCCGGTCCGGCTCGCGTCGCGCATACAGCGCCACGCCGGCATAACCCTTCTTCTCGGCGCAATTGAAAAAACCGTGGAACCCCTTGGGCGCCCGCATCGTTTCGGTGAGGTCGGCTTCCTGCGCCTTGACCTCCTGCAGGCACACGACGTCCGCCTGCTGGCGCGGCAGCCACCCGAACAGCCCCTTTTTGGCCGCGGAACGGATGCCGTTGACGTTGAGCGTGATGACGCGCATGGCGCCGCATGATACCCGACTTTCCCGGGCTTGAGGCGGCGATTACAATCCGCGCCATGAAGGATTACCAGCGCGAGTTTCTCGACTTCGCCGTCGAATGCCAGGCCCTGCGCTTCGGCGAATTCACGCTGAAATCGGGGCGCATCAGCCCGTATTTTTTCAACAGCGGCCTGTTCAACACCGGCCGCAAACTGGCGCGCCTGGGTCGCTTCTACGCGCAGGCCGTCGCTGACAGCGGCATCGCCTTCGACATGCTCTACGGCCCGGCCTACAAAGGCGTGCCGCTCGCCTGCGCCACGGCCATGGCCATGGCTGAAACCGGTGAACGCGACGTGCCGTATGCCTTTAACCGCAAGGAAGTGAAAAAATACGGCGAGGGCGGCAACATCATCGGCCATCCGTTGCAGGGCAAGGTGCTGATCGTGGATGACGTGATCTCGGCCGGCACCTCGGTGCGCGAATCGGTGCAGATCATCAAGACCGCCGGCGCCGCGCCGGTGGGCGTGTCCATCGCGCTGGACCGGCAGGAGCGCGGCGAAGGACCGCTGTCCGCGGTGCAGGAAGTCGAGGGCACGCTCGGGCTGCGCGTGATCAGCATCGTCAAACTGGAAACGCTGCTGAAATATCTGGACGGAAAGGACGGCGGACGCCGTTATCTCGACGCCATCACCGCCTACCGCCGCGCCTACGGCACCTGAACATCCAAGTCTCCCTGAAACGGGAGGATCGGCATGATTGCCGTTTCCCGCAACATCTTCATCGAGGCACCGGTCGAACGCGTATTTGCGCTCATGGCCGACCCGGCGGCGCGCGGCGCGCTTGCCCCGCATGCGAAACCCATCCAGATCGAGATTGAGGGCGGCGCGCCCCTGCGGGTCGGCAGCGTCTGCCATTTCCGGCTGCAGCTGGACCACCGCATCGTCGATTACCACACCCGCGTAAGCGAGTTCGCGCCGAACCGGCTGATTGTCTCCGTCTCCGACACCGCCGTGCCATTCCGGATCCGTCTCGAAACCCGGCCGGAGCACGGCGGCACGCGGCTGACCCACTCTGAAGCGTTTGAACCGACCGACGAAATGCTGCGTCAGGCCCTGCCGCCCACGCTGGCGAACACGGTACTGGAGAAGATCTGCTGGATGCTGCCGTTCCTCGACCCGGATTATGCCGCGCGCGTACAGGGCGAACGCGAAGAGGCGTTGGCGAACCGGCTGGGAGGAAATCTGGAGCGATGGCTGGCCGCGATCAAGCGGCGCCTGGAATCCGGAAACCGCTGATCAGCCGGATCTAACTCAAAATAAATATTTTGAAACCACAGATAAACACAGATGAACGCGGATAAAAAAGAGATTATTTGTCAGTGTTAATCCGTGTTCATCTGTGGTTCCATAATTCTTATTCTGCGTTTCGGGAATTTTTGAGCTTCTAACCCCGGTCGCGGTCCTTGTCCGGCGTTTCGCGACGATCGACGAAACGGGTGATCTGGGTCTGCTTGGCCATGCGCACGCTGCCTTCGTGCACCGCGCCGCGGGCGATGGCCACCACCGGGCTGGTGATCCGGCCGTGCACCTGCGCCGTGCGCGCCAGTTCCAGTTTCTCCGTGGCCTGAATGTCGCCTTCGACCCGGCCGGCGATCACGACGCTGGTGGCGCGGATGTTTCCCTTCCAGTGGCTGCCTTCGCCCAGCACCAGGATGCCTTCGAGATCGCACTCACCCTGCACTTCGCCGTAAACAATATGGTTGTCCTTGCCCTGGAACACGCCCATGTACACCGAGTCGGCGCCAATCATGGTCGTGAAGTTCTCGATGCGGTCGAGGGTGCGGCGGCGCTGCTTGCGGCCGAACGACTTCAGTATCTCTTCGATCTTCAAGGTGGATCCCGGTTGCGTGCGTTGTCAGGCGAGTCCTGAGCCTCTCCAAATACTAGCAGGCAAAAAACCCGCCGCGAGGTCAGAAAATGAGCTTGAGCCCGACCAGCAGGGTGATGATCTCGAAGCTGCGCTTGATCCAGAGATTGCCCTTGATAATGGACCAGTGGGCGCCCAGATAACCGCCGGCGAGCGAACCGACCAGCAGCGCCGGCAGCCACGACCAGCGGATCTCGCCGAGGATACCGAGCGTGACGGCGCCGGCGCCGTTCCAGAACAGGCCGACCAGCACCAGCGTGTAGGCCACCGCCCGGCGGTAATCGAGCCCGAACCAGCGCACCAGCCACAGGGTGCAGAACAGGCCGGTGCCGGAGGTGAGCGAGCCGTTGAGCACGCCGACCACGAACAGACCGAGTCCGCCCACCACGTAACCGTGCCGGGTGCGATGAATCGGCGCGTGCGTCAACCCGAGTTGCCGGTTGAAGAACGAGTAGAGTCCGATGCCGATCGTGAGAACGCCGAGCGCGAGTCGCGCGAGCGCGTCCGGCACGTCGAGGATGAAGGCCGCGCCGACGATCACGCCCGGCAGGCCGGTGGCGAGAATGAACAGCGAGAACTTCCACTCGAGCGACTTTTCGCGCAGGTGCCGCAGGGTCGCGCCCACGCCAAGCGCCACGCTGGCGACCTTGTGGGTGGCGAGCGCCACGCCGAAGGGCAAACCGAGAAAGATCAGCGCCGGAAATTGCAGCAGCCCGGCGCCGCCACCGGCGAACGCGGAAAACACATTCGCCACCAGCGACACCAGCAACAGGATCAGCTGCTCGGCCCCGTTCTCCATCATGTTTTCCGGCGGATGCTCCCGCGAGTCATGGCCGCGGATTATGGCACACGGCCGCCCGCCGGCATGGTTCCGCGCCATTTCACCCGTGATCGGGCACCCGCCCCTGTGCGCCCGTTCGCGGCTTCGCGGCTCGCCCTTGTGCCACTTTTCGGCGGCCGTCTGCCGGACAGCGGCCGCGGTTGACACATCCGCAAACCGGGGCCTATCTTGAAAAGTGTCATATTCAAGGAGTCGTTATTTCATGTCGCCGAAAAAACTTTCCTGTCTGCTGATCCTGAGCCTGTCCCTGACTGTCGTCGGCGCCCACGCGGCAGACACCCCGACCATCAAAAAATGCAAAGACGCCACCGGACGCTGGCACTACGGTGACACCGCTGCCGAGGAATGCGCCAAATCCAAGATCATGGTAATGAGCGACGAGGGCACAACCAAGAAAGTGATCGCCGCGCCACCGACGGAAGAGGAATTGAAACAGCGCGAGGCACAACGGGAAACCATCGAGGCGGACCAGGCGCGCGCGGCGGAGCGGGCGCGCAAGGACACGCTGCTGCTATCCACCTACGGCGTGGAAGACGACATCATCTACATCCGCGACCGCAAGATTGCGCAGATCGAGGCCTCCGTGAAGGCGAGCGAGGAAACGCTGAAACCGCTGCGCGCCGCGCTCGCGCGCCTGGAGGCGCAGGCCGTGGACGAAAGCAAGGATGCCAAGGCGGAGGAGGCCACGGCCAAAAACATCGAAATGACCCGCAAGCAGATCGCGCGGCATGAGGGCGCGGTCGCGGCCAAGCGCAAGGAACAGGAAGCGCTGCGCCAGCAATATACCGAGGAACTCGAGCGCTACCGGGAGCTGAAGAATAGCCGGGAGAAGAAAAAAACGCCGACCGCGCCCGCCAACACACCCTGAAATGCGAACCGTGAATTTCCGGATGTGATTGGTGGCCACGGCTTCAGGTCATACCCCGTGACTTACGGCTCACCCGCCTCCGGTGTCACCCAGCGTCGTCCCTGCGGCGTCAGCTCCTGTTTCCAGAACGGCGCGCGCGTTTTCAGTTCATCGATAAGATAGCGGCAGGCGTCGAAGGCGCTGTCGCGGTGCGCCGCCCACACCGCCACGCACACGATCGGGTCGTTCGGGCGCAACTCGCCGTAACGGTGTATCAGCAGCACGTCCTCGACCGGCCAGCGCCCCTGCGCCTCCTGCGCCACTCGCTCCAGATACTTCTGCGTCATGGGCGCGTAATGCTCAAGTGTCATGGCCTGCACGGCATCGCCCTGGTTGAAATCCCGCAGCGTGCCGACGAACACCGCGGTGGCGCCGAACTTGCCGGCCAGCGCCGGCTGCCCGGACTGATGGCGCGCGATCTCCTGCCACGGGTCGAAGGCGCGGTCCGTGAGCCGGATTTTCACCACCCACCCCCGGTCACCGGCGGGAAGAACGCCACTTCATCGCCGTCGCGCACCGGCTGATCCGGCCGCGCGTATTCCATGTTCACCGCCACCAGCGTGTTGCGGGGCAGCGGCATGCCGGCGGATTTGCTCCATACATCCGCGGCGCAGCTAATACCCTTGCTATCGATGGTGTCTTGTTCTTTCCCCAGCTTTTCGCGAATGCTGGCAAAAAACCTGACTGTAATACTCATGATTTCTCTCCCGCCTGGGAATTACCCCCGCAAAGGATGGACGCCACGGCAAACTGCGATAGAATAGCCGGCCTCCCTAAAGGGCCCGCTGCGGGTTCGCCGGCACCGGCGCAACGCTCCGTGGCATGGGCAGCCCTCGTTTCCGGGGATCGACGCAACATCACCCACCGTAAATAAGTGAAACTTATGAGCGGTCCCAGTAATTCTGATTGGGTTTGCTGACGGCAACACTATAGAGTTTCGCGGCTCGGTTGTCAGGTCGTCATAATTTCAATCATAAATCCGGCATGAAGGGGAAGCATGTTCCCGTTTATGTCCAAATGCACAAAGCAGGGCGATAACCATGTCTAAACTTGTCAATCCACACGGCGGCGGCGAACTCAAACCATTGCTCCTCCAGGGCGCGGCGCTCACTGAAGAAAAGAAGCGCGCGCAGACCTTACCGAAAGTAAAAATCACCTCACGCGAGACCGGCGATGTCATCATGATGGGCATCGGCGGCTTCACCCCGCTCGCCGGGTTCATGACCAAGGCCGACTGGCAGGGCGTGTGCGACGGCATGAAGATGGCCAACGGCCTGTTCTGGCCGATCCCGATCACGCTCTCCACCGACAAGGCCACCGCCGACGGCATCAAGACCGGCGCCGAAGTGGCGCTCGCGGACAGCGAGTCGGGCGAGATCCTGGCCACCATGAAGGTCACCGAGAAATACGCCATCGACAAGGCGCACGAGTGCATGCAGGTCTACAAGACCACCGACATGGCACATCCCGGCGTCAAGATGGTGATGGAACAGGGCGAGATCAATCTCGCCGGTCCGGTGAAGGTGCTTTCCACCGGTACGTTCAAGCAGGAATACGGCGATCAGTTCATGACCCCGGCCGAAACCCGCGCCCTGTTCCAGAAGATGGGCTGGTCCAAGGTCGCCGCCTTTCAGACCCGCAACCCGATGCACCGCAGCCACGAGTACCTCGCCAAGATCGCCATCGAGACCATGGACGGCGTGCTGGTTCACTCGCTGCTCGGCGCGCTCAAGCCCGGCGACATCCCGGCCGAGGTGCGTTCCGAGGCCATCTCGGTGCTGGTCAAGAACTACTTCGCCCCCAACACCGTCATCCAGGCCGGCTATCCGCTGGACATGCGCTACGCCGGTCCGCGCGAGGCGCTGCTGCACGCCCTGTTCCGCCAGAACTACGGCTGCTCGCACCTGATCGTCGGCCGCGACCACGCCGGTGTGGGTGACTACTACGGCCCGTTCGACGCGCAGAAGATCTTCGACGAAATCCCGAAGGACGCGCTCGAAACCAAGAACATGAACATCGACTGGACCTTCTGGTGCAAGAAGTGCGGCGGCATGGCCTCGCAGCGAACCTGCCCGCACACCAAGGATGACCGCATCCTGCTGTCCGGCACCAAGGTGCGCGCCATGCTCTCGGAAGGCCAGGATCTGCCGGTCGAGTTCAGCCGCCCGGAAGTGGCCAAGGTGCTGCAGAAGTACTACGCCAGTCTCACCGCCGAGCAGAACGTCAAGGTGGAGCTGAAGGGTCATTCGGCCCGATAGATTTTTGAAACAATAGTCAGAAACAAAAGTTCGTTAACCGTCTTAAACCGTTTTTTAATTGCAACCTTAAGCTAGATGGAGTGACACCATGCCAACATTCGTACGTACCGACAAATGCGATGGCTGCAAGGGTCAGGACAAGACCGCCTGCATGTACATCTGCCCCCACGACCTGATGAAGCTCGACAAAGACGGTTCCGAAACCGGCCATGCGATGAAGGCCTGGAACCAGGAGCCGGAGCAGTGCTGGGAATGCTATTCCTGCGTGAAGATCTGCCCGCAACAGGCGATCGAGTGCCGGCATTACGCCGACGTCGTCCCCCTCGGCGGTTCCGTGCAGCCGCTGCGTGGCACCGACTCGATCATGTGGACCATCAAGTTCCGCAACGGCAACATCAAGCGCTTCAAGTTCCCGATCCGCACCACGCCGGAAGGCTCCATCAAGCCGTACGACGGCAAGCCCAATGCCGACGTCAGCAAGATCGACGAGATCGAGTTCTACTCGGCCAACAGCATCCACAAGACGGATCGCAGCCAGCTGGTAAGCGGTTAATCTCAACTAACCGGTCGATCGGCCACGAGGGGACGAGTGCCCCGGCCCGATCGCCGAATACAGAAGGTGAACATCATGGCAGAAGGAACATTTGGAAATCCGCAGGTCGTTGAGGAAGAAGTCGACATCCTCATCATCGGCGGCGGCATGGCCGCTTGCGGCGCCGCGTATGAAATCGGACGTTGGACCGAGGCCGCCAAGGCCAAGGGTCACAACATCAAGGTGAAGCTCGTGGACAAGGCCGCGCTCGACCGCTCCGGCGCCGTGGCGCAGGGTCTGTCCGCCATCAACACCTATTGCGGCGAGAACGATCCGGCCGACTACGTGCGTTACGTGCGTAACGACCTGATGGGCATCATCCGCGAAGACCTGGTGTACGACGTCGGCCGTCACGTGGACGACTCGGTGCATCACTTCGAGGAATGGGGCCTGCCGGTGTGGAAACAGCCGGGCGACGAAGGCAAGCCGCTGACCGCAGGCGGCAAGCCGGTGCGTTCGGGCAAGTGGCAGATCATGATCAACGGCGAATCCTACAAATGGATCGTCGCCGAAGCCGCGAAGAAGGCCCTCGGGATGGAAAACATCCAGGAGCGCATCTTCATCGTGCGCCTGGTCAACGACAAGAACGACCCGAACCGCGTGGCCGGTGCCGCCGGTTTCTCGGTGCGCGAGAACAAGCTCTTCATCTACAAGTTCAAGGCCTGCCTGCTGGTGTGCGGCGGCGCGGTGAACGTGTTCCGTCCCCGCTCCGTCGGTGAAGGCACGGGCCGCGCCTGGTACCCGGTGTGGAACGCCGGTTCGACCTACTCGATGGCGGCCGAGGCCGGTGCCGAGCTGACCATGATGGAAAACCGTTTCGTGCCGGCCCGCTTCAAGGACGGCTACGGTCCGGTGGGCGCCTGGTTCCTGCTGTTCAAGGCCAAGGTGATGAACGGCGCGGGCGAGGACTACAACGCCCTGCGCGGCAGCATCATCAAGGACGAGAAGCGCTTCGGCAAATACGGCATGGGCATTCCGGGCACCTGCCTGCGTAACCACATCATGCTGCAGGAAATGCGCGATGGCCGCGGCCCGATCATGATGGACACGCCGACCGCCCTCGCCAACCTGGCGAAGAACATGACCCCGAAGGAAGTGCAGCACCTGCTGGCGGAAGCCTGGGAAGACTTCCTCGACATGACCATCGGCCAGTGCGGCATCTGGGCCGGCGAGAACATCGAGCCGGACAAGAAGCCCTCCGAAATCATGCCGACCGAGCCGTACCTGCTGGGTTCGCATTCCGGCTGCGCCGGCATCTGGGTCTCCGGTCCGACCGACGTCGGTGCCCCGAAGGAGTGGAGCTGGGGCTATCGCTCCATGACGACCGTCAAGGGTCTGTTCACCGCCGGTGACGGCGTGGGCGCCTCCGGTCACAAGTTCTCCTCCGGTTCGCACGCCGAAGGCCGTATCGCCGCCAAGGCCATGGTCAAGTTCGTGATGGACAACAAGGACTGGAAGCCCGAAATGGGGCGCACGGTGCAGGAACTGGTGGAAGAGATCTACCGTCCGGTGAAGACCTATCTGGAGCACAAGGACTACACCACGGCGATCGACATCAACCCGCACTACATCACGCCCAAGATGCTGCAGTTCCGTCTGCAGAAGATCATGGACGAGTATTGCGCGGGAGTGGCGACCTACTACCAGACCAACGCCAAGCTGCTCGAGATCTGTGAAGCCAAGCTGGAGATGCTGAAGGAAGACTCCCTGAAGATGCGCGCCAAGGACCTGCACGAGCTGCTGCGCGCGTGGGAGAACTACCACCGCATCCTCACCGCCGAGGCGCACATGAAACACATCCAGTTCCGTGAAGAGACGCGTTATCCGGGCTTCTACTACCGCGCGGATTTCAACTTCATCGACGACGAAAACTGGAAGTGCTTCGTGAACTCGAAGTACGACCGCAACACGCACAAGTGGGAAATCAAGAAAGTCCCGTACGTGCAGCTGGTCAAGTAATCAGTCGGTAACGCAGCAAATGAAGGGGTCCAGGGAAACCCGGGCCCCTTTGTCTTTAGCGAGACAGGTTTAAAATACCGGCGGGACCCCCGCCGGCCGTATTCGAGGTGATGCCATGAGCGAGAATTTCAACGACCCCACGATCAAGGATCCGCGCCCGTCGAGCCCGGTGGTCCCGATCAAGCTCGGGCTGGACGACAGCTTCCAGTTCCGCTGCCGCAAGGGCATCGCCTGCTTCAACAAGTGCTGCCAGAACATCAACATCATGCTCACGCCCTACGACATCCTGCGGCTGAAAAACCGCCTCGGGCTGACCTCGGCGGAGTTCCTGGAGAAGCACACGGTCACGTTCGACATGGACGCGCACGGTATCCCCGGCATCCGCATGCAGACCAAGCCCGGCACCGCCGAGTGCCAGTTCCTCACGCCCGAGGGCTGCGGCGTGTACGAAGACCGCCCGGCGGCCTGCCGCTATTACGCTCTCGGCGCCACCACCATGCGCGCCAAGGATTCAGCCGCACCGGAGGAATTCTATTTTGTGGTGAAGGAAGAGCACTGTCTCGGCCACGATGAGCCGCGCACGCTGTCCGTGCGCGAATACCGGCAGGAACAGGGCGTGGAGCAGTACGACGAGATGACCCGGGAATGGCGCGAGATCATCCTCAAGAAGCGCTCCTCGGGGCCGACCGTGGGCGCGCCGTCGCAGAAGAGCATGGATCTGTTCTACATGGCGAGCTACGACCTCGACAATTTTCGCGTGTTCATCGCCAGCCCGTTCTTCCACGACGTCTATGACATCGAGCCGGCCTACTTTCAGAAGCTGCTGACCGAGGAGACGGAACTCCTGCAATTCGCCGCGCGCTACCTCAAGCAGGTGCTGTTCGGCGAAAACACCATCCCCGAGAAACCGGATGCGATCGAGAAGCGCCGGAAGCGCCGCGAGGAGATCATGGCGAAGCAACGCGAGCAGATGCGCCGGGACATGGAAAAGGACATGGAGAACGAGATCGACTCGCCCTCAGATTAGCAACTTCTCCCTTTCCCTTTACAGGAGAAGGTGGTGGCTGAGCGGCATTAACAAGGCAACCGCGGACTCGCTGTATTGCTCGGTACGCCGACACGGGATGCAAAAAACCGCGATCACCAGCGCGAAAGTGAATGGTGTCGGTCCTCAGGTTCATGGATAGACTATGATCCTGGTTGAACCATTCCATGTCGCCAATAATGAAATCATTACCGCTATTCTGGCTTTCAGCCATTATTACCAGCACTCCAGCGCAAGCATTTGATGTAGATGCGGCATTTGGCACACCTGGAACCAGCGCTAACGTCAAAATCAGCGGCCAGGTATTGGAAGAAAACAAATCTTTGCCACTCCCCGATGCCACCTTACTTGTAACTTGGCAGGCATCGACACACGGCTTCCATAGCACGAACTACATCTGCTTACGCGCAGATGCGACCCAGACCGACACGAATGGCCAGTTTGAAATCGAGGCCGAGGTGGACGATGTCTTTCGGCGCGGACTATTCAATCAATATCTCAATATCCATATCCATAAAGATGGCTGGATGGATGGCGTATCCGGCAACAATGAAGATGGTCGCTCATTTAGAATTGAGTCCACACAGAAACGCCTGTCTCTGCAAGCTGCGTTAAATGGCGGGGTACTTACTCTGCGGAACCTGGACTTAACCGTTGGACTGATTCCCTCCACGCTAGACGCACATGATCGAGTGCGTTACCTCTATAAGGCGTCAATTCTCCAAGTTCAGTGCGAAACGATAGGCAATACTGCCTTGATCCAGAGCTATTGGAAGGCTTTAGCCACTGAAGCCAACCGACTGGCAAAATCAAAATACGAAAAATCACTTGCAAAAAATATAAGCGCACGGGTCGACCGACCGATTATTCCCTACAAACAGGGGCAAAATGCCCAACCAATAACTTATCCCGCAATACTAAACCAGCTCGACGATGACGATCCTGATAGTCGAGATCATCAAGACAGCACGGCATTGATGAAAGCAGCGGCCAACGGCGATGCCGCTTCGGTTTTGCGCCTACTGGAGAAAGGAGCCAATCCCAACAGAACCCGCTTTGATGGAGAGAGCGCGTTGACGATCGCCATCAACGAATACGGTTACAGAAGAAATGGACGCAAGCTGGATGGAAAAAGCCACTTGGGAGTCATCGAAGCACTTCTTCGGAATGCTGCAACCGACCCGGATATTCGTGCCCGGCGCGGGGATCGCACCCCGCTCATGAAAGCGCTGGAGCACGGCCAACCCGACGTTGTATCGATGCTTCTTGATGCAGGCGCTGATCCCAACATAACCACAAAAGGAAAACAGTTCAGCGCGCTAAGCATTGCGACTAAAAAAGTGATGTCGGAAAAAAACTCGGCTGGAGTTCCCATGCCCTCCGCCACTGACCAGTTCAACATTCTTCTGACCAGCAAAAAGCTGGATATCAACATGCCAACAAGATATCTGGGCGAAACGGCGCTCATAGCAGCCGTTGCTTGGGGTAACGCTGAAATCACCAGGAAATTGTTGGCGGCGGGTGCCGATCCTAATGCTCGTGATTTGCGGGGCAATGTCCCACTCATTGTCGCAACAGAGGGTGCTATCGGAAATCCCACAAGCAAAAAACATGTAGAAACCGTCAAAGTCCTGGCGAATGCAGATGGAATCCAGATAGAAGCCGCATATAAAGATAAAACTGCCTGGCAACTGGCAACTAAAGCGAATCGCCGCGACTTGTTGCAGATATTAAAGCGACAATAGTTTGGGAATTCTCGCGTACGATGAGCCAGGCCAACATCAGTTTATTGGCGCGCGGCCAGTCTATGGACTCGCTGGATAATTTCCTCTTTCCTGTATGCAAAAAAAAGACCCCGCCTTTCGGCGGGGTCTTCACTTCAGAACCTGCTTTCGCAGAACTGAAATTAGGCCGGCTGAACGTTCGCCGCCGACGGACCCTTGGGGCCGTCCTGCAGTTCGAATTTCACCTGTTGGCCTTCGGCCAGCGATTTAAAACCGCTGCCCTGGATGGCGGAGTGATGCACGAAGACATCCTTGCTGCCATCTGACGGGGTGATGAAGCCGAAGCCTTTGGCGTCGTTGAACCACTTTACTGTTCCTGTATTCACGAAAATACCTCTATTGGTTGAATTGCGATGTTTTGCAGTTCATTCCTGAAAGCGATCGCGGGAGTTGCTGCCGAAGAAACTGGGAGGAACTACCGAACTGTCTGCAAGAAGTGCGCTGCAACCCGGGCACTATACAGGAGTGGGGGTGAATAGCGAGGATTATTTTAGCCGCTTGGGACGGCATATTTGTCCGCGGGCGCTCTACCCCTACGGCCTTGGCGTCATTCCCTCGGGGGCGGGAATCCGGCTCTTTATCGAATCGCCTTGGCCGCGTAAACACCATGCGGTTCCCGGCATGCATCCAGGACGCGGCGACGGAGTGTCAGCAACTGCGCCCTATTTGCCGGTTTCTAAAGCTCTGCCAATGAAATTGCGCGCCAATCAATCCGTTTAATGTACGCCATCACACAGACCCGGCCAGGTGTTTGGGCGAGGATAATCAACGTCTGATCCTTGCAAGTCAGGTGTTTTTCCGCCAAAGGCCAATCGGGTCAAGTTGTAAACACCCTCGACAGTCTTGTTATGTAATGCGCCGTCTTTTTTTGTGAAGCGGTTTTGATTATCCATTCGATAAAGGAGTTTTTTTATGAAGAAGCAACACATCCTCGCTGCACTGACGTTGATCACAGTCTCCGGTTTGGTCTGGGCCGGAGCCGACAAGGCCACGTTCCAGAATCTGGATACGAACAATGATGGCCAAATCACTCTTGACGAGGCGAACAAATCGTCTGAGGTCAAGGCCAGGTTTACTCAAGCCGATGCCAACAAGGACGGCAGACTCGATGCGGCAGAGTTCTCCGCATTGGAAGCCATCCCAAAAGAATCGCCGATGGAAATCAAGTAACGACGATTCCTTCTCCCGCGTGAGCGGTCTACGCCCCATTCTCGCTGTCGCGGGGATGGGGTTTTTCTTTTCCCCCTCATCACCAACAACACTTGCGCCCAGTGCACGCGGCAAATCAATACGATTGATGCCTTAAAAATTCACAGAATTAAGCCTGATAAACCAAGAGAACATATGTTCGATAACCCACACTGGTAACCGCCGATCAGGATCGGCAGGCCGCCAATCGGGGCAAATGGAAACCTTTGCCGTGAGTCTGGTACTAATAGAACGCTTCATTAATTCAAGGAAGCAGTTCAAATATTTCACACGACAAAGGAGGTTACCATGATGAAGAAACACACACTTGCTGCATTGGGACTGATGGCGGTTTCGGGTTTGGCATGGGCCGCAGGTGGCGCGGCTTCGTTCCAGGATCTGGATACGAACCGCGACGGCCAGATCACGCTGGATGAGGCCAAGAAATCACCCGAGGTCAAGGCCAGGTTCACCCAGGCTGATGCCAACAAGGACGGCAAGCTCGATGCGGCGGAATTTTCCGCGATCGAAACCGCGCCGCAGTCCGCACCGCAACCGATGAAGTAACATCTGTATCTCCCCCTGGAAGTAACAGTCTGTATTTCCCCCTGTACGGGGGATGTGTACCCCATTCCCCGCATGCGGGGAATGGGTTTTTTCCTGCCCTGTTACCTTAAAAATGCGGTATCTGTGAACTAAATGGGTGACGCTGCGCGTCACTTGCTTGATCTTTGTATAGGCTTCCGCTATTTCATATAAATGTGTTGTGAATTTCGCAACGCAGCACGCCACAGGTCGCTAACCGGCGTGGACCATATGGAGAAGCATGTCTTTATCCGCGTTACATTATCCCTGTCTGGCCCTTGGGCTGACCCTGGTTTCACCCTCTGTTCTGGCGGGTGATTTCAACGTCACAGTGCCCATGCATGACAAGGGATTGGCGACCTATTACGTACACGCTCAAGTCGCCGATCTTGGCGCCAGCGAATTCATGGTCGATACCGGCTCGGGCTATCTGACCATCAACGAACAAACGCTGTTTGCCCTGCAGGAGCGCAAGCAGGCTCAGTACGTGAAGGAGCTGCGCGCGATCCTGGCCAACGGCACCGAACTGATTATTCCGGTCTATGCGATCAACCAGCTGCGTATCGGCAACTGCACCATCCGCAACGTCGAGGCGGCAGTGTTCCCGGCACGTACGCGCCAGATTCTCGGCCTCTCCGCGCTCAACAAGGCCGCCCCGTTCACCTTCTCCGTTGATCCGCCCGAACTGGTGCTGAGCAACTGCGTCCAGACAGCTGATGCGCCGGTGGCGCAGCCAGTCTTGGCCGAGGCCAGCGCCACGGAACCCGCCGTTCCATCAACAAGCACAGGCGCCGCCCCGCTTCGTCCCTGACGAACGTTCCGATTAACCCGGCATGAAGCCAAAAGCCGCCCGATGGGCGGCTTTTTTGTTTCCGGCCGGCAATCTGCCTGGCAACCATTGGCTCCAAGACGGGTCATAAAGCCCACCAGCCAATTCAACAAGAGACTCCCCATGCGCAAGCGATTATCGAAGTTTGTCTCCGTTCTGGCCGGGTTGACGCTGGGCGTGGCGCTGGCGGCAACGGCGGCGGAACCGGCAGCGAAGGGAAAAGCCGCGACCGCCACGGCGGTATTTGCCGGCGGCTGCTTCTGGTGCATGGAACCGCCGTTCGACGCGCTGCCGGGCGTGGTGGCGACCACCTCGGGTTATACCGGCGGACAGAAACAAAACCCGACCTACGAGCAGGTTTCGGCGGGCGACACCGGGCATGTCGAGGCCGTGCAGATCACCTACGACCCGAAGCTGATCAGTTACGAAAAACTCCTGGAAGTATTCTGGCGCAACGTCGATCCGCTCGACAAGGGCGGACAATTCTGCGATCGCGGCAGCACCTACACCACCGCGATCTTCGTTCAGAACCAGGAGGAGCGAAAACTTGCGGAGCAGTCAAAAGCGGCGATCGATAAGAAACTCGGCAAGCCCGTCGTCACCGCCATTCGCGCGGCCGCGACCTTCTATCCTGCCGAGGAGTACCATCAGAACTATTACCAGAAAAATCCGCTGCGCTATAAATACTACCGCTACTCCTGCGGACGCGATCAGCGACTTGAGCAGCTCTGGGGCAAGAAGGAATAACGCATACAGGCCACCATCCGGAATTCACCCGAACCACCGTATCAATCGCGATTGATACCGGCTGGCGGCACAGGTAGGATGCGGCTCCTTTTCAGGAACTGCCCATGGAAGCCCTGTTGTTCTCCACCGCGATCGTCGCGCTCGCCGAAATGGGCGACAAGACGCAGCTGCTTTCCTTCGTGCTGGCGGCGCGGCTCAAACGCAAACTGCCCATCATTCTCGGGATTCTTTTCGCGACGCTCGCCAACCACTTCCTGGCGGGCTATTTCGGTACCTGGCTCGCGAGCCAGCTGTCGCCAGGGATTCTCAAATGGATCATCGCGCTTTCGTTTTTCGCCTTCGGCGTCTGGGCGCTCAAGCCCGACAAGCTGGAGGACGACCGGCCGCTGCACGGCGCCGGCGTGTTCATGACCACGCTGATTGCTTTCTTTTTCGTGGAAATGGGCGACAAAACCCAGCTCGCCACCGTGGCACTGGCGGCGCGCTACGAGTCGCTGGTAGCCGTGGTCCTCGGGACCACGCTGGGCATGATGATCGCCAATATCCCGGCTGTCTGGCTGGGCGAGACGCTGGCGCATCGGGTCAACATGAAGCTGATGCGCTGGTTCGCTGCCGGCCTTTTCGTGGCACTGGGTTTGCTGGCCTTGTATGCCGGCGAGAACGCCCCTTGAACGGCTGACGCGAGCGGACCGCTAGAAGTCGAAATCGAGGAACTGCAGGGCCATGCCTTCCTCGGTCACGCGCACGATACGGGCCGAAATGGTAGATATCTCCTCACCCCACAAGATGCCGGGCATGCGCAAGGACACCACCCGCCCCACGGGCAGACACAGTTCTTTTTTCAGAAGCAGAAACGCACCCTGTTTGCTGAGGTCACGGGTGCGGAGTTTGAGCTTGCCGAGATTCGGTGGATCAAGTATTTCAACGGTGAGCGATACTTCCTGACGCTCCTGAACACGCCTCTCCAAAATGCCCCCTTCTTATTGTCGTAGTATCGTTTAACCTTAACAGGCTTTTGGGGGTTTTCTAGTCAGATTGCCTTGATCATCGGGAAGAATTGCATGAACCGGACCCAGTTCATTAATTCCGCTCAACGCGCCCTTCTGATTATTTTTTCAGCAATCGCGGCGCTGGTGGCCGTTTGGCTGCTGCCGCCGATCGCGCAGGATCCGGCCTATCACGATTTCGCCGACCGTCGCGGCCTGCTCGGCATTCCCGGCTTTCTCAACATCATCACCAATCTCGCGTTCCTCGCCGTGGGTGTTGCCGGCATCCTGCTGTGCACGGCGCGAGAAGGCCTGGGGGCACGCCGGGCGTGGCTCACCTGTTTCACCGGCATCACGCTGGTGGCGCTGGGCTCGAGCTACTATCACCTCGCACCCGACAACGGCACGCTGGTGTGGGACCGGCTGCCGATGAGCATCGGCTTCATGGCGCTGTCGGTCGCGGTGCTGGCCGATCATGTGAATCCGCGGCTGGAAAAAATCCTGCTCGCGCCGGCAATCGTGCTCGGGCTCGCGAGCGTGATTTACTGGCATTACACCGACGACCTGCGGCCGTACGTGCTGGTGCAATTCCTGCCCCTGCTCCTGCTGCCGGCAGTGCTGGCCCTGTACCGCGGCGCGCAGCAGGACCGCGGCTTCCTGCTGGCGGCGCTCCTGATTTACGCGCTGTCGAAGCTGGCCGAACATTTCGACCGCGTGCTGTTCACGCTGACCGGCGAGATCGTCAGCGGCCACTCGCTGAAACATCTGCTGGCGGCGCTGGCGCTGTTTGTCATTTACTGGATGCTGCGGCGGCGCTCCCGGCCGGCGGAATCCGCCGTCAGCTCGTGACGTATTTCGTGAGCTGGCGGATCAGTTCCTCCTTTTCCTCCAGCAACAGCACCAGCAGGTCGCGCAGCGAAATGATTCCGACGAAGGCATCCTTGTCGTAGACCATGAGGTGGCGGCACTGGTGCCGCTTCATGAGTTCGATGCACTTCTCGCCGGTCTCGTCCGGCGCCACCCGCGGCACCATGGTGCGCATGACGTCCTTGATTTTGACCTGGTCCGGGTCGCGGCGCTCGCGGATGACGTGGCTGGCCAGGTCGCGCTCGGTGAACAGGCCGATGACCTGCGAAGCACGCGACACCACCACCGAACCGATGTGCTTCTCGACCATGAGCGTGGCCGCCTCGCGGGCGGACATGTTTTCATCCAGCAGCACCACATGGCGTTCCACCTTCTGGCTGATCATGGCCATGGCGAGACCTCCTTTTGCGGGACAGCGTGGTCGGACCTGCGGTTTCCGTTGCATCCGGCCCCGGGCCGGGTGCGGCATGGACAGATTATATGCCCGCAAACACTGGAGCCGTCCCGATCCCCGGCCGGGGTGGTACATTATTGGCGGCTTTGCGCCATTTTCGCTGGCATGGGGACAGCCGCTTCAATCCGGCGCCACATAACAGCGCCCATGAGAAAAGGAGAATTCCAGACATGAAAGCCATCGTCATGACCGCGCCCGGCGGGCCGGAAGTACTGGAGCCGCGGGACCTGCCCGAACCCAAACTCACGGGCGACAGCGACATGCTGGTGCGCGTGAAGGCCGCGGGCGTCAATCCGGTGGACACCAAGATGCGCGCCAAGCCGACGGTGTATCCGGCGCCGCTGCCGCCGGTGCTGGGCTGCGACGGCGCCGGGGTGGTGCAGGCCGTGGGCAAGTCCGTGACCGGCTTCAAGCCCGGGGATGAGGTGTATTACTGCCAGGCGCCGCATCACGACCGGCTCGGTCAGTACGCCCAATACGCGCTGGTGGATCACCGCCTGGCGGCGAGAAAACCCCGGCGCATGAGTTTCACCGACGCCGCCGCCGTGCCGCTGGTGCTGATCACCGCGTGGGAGGCGCTGCACGACCGCACCGGGATCAAGCAGTGGCACAAGGTGCTGGTGCACGCCGGCGCCGGCGGCGTCGGGCATATCGCCATCCAGCTCGCACGCCTTGCGGGCGCCGAGGTCTGCGTTACCGTCGGCTCGGCCGACAAGGCCGAGTTCGCGCGCTCGTTCGGCGCGAATCACGTAATCAACTACAAGGAAAAGAATTTTGTCGAAGACGTGCTCGACTGGACCAACGGCAAGGGTGTGGACATCGCCTTCGATACCGTGGGCGGCAGGACGCTGGCCGACACCTTTTCCGCGGTGCGGCATTACGGCGACGTCGTCACGCTGCTCGCCCCCGGCCCCGAGATCGACTGGGGCGTGCCGCGCGTGCGCAACCAGCGCCTGAGTTTCGAGCTGATGCTGATCCCGGTGTTCACCGGTCTGGGTGACGCCATGGCGCACCAGGGCGGGATCCTGCGGCGCGGCACCGAGCTGTTCGAGGCGCGCGAGTTGCGCATTCATGTCGACAAGACCTTCCCGCTGGAACGCGCCGCCGAGGCCCATGCGCTGGTCGCCTCGGGGAAAACCAAGGGCAAGGTCGTTCTGACCATCGATTAATGCAGGGTGGGCAAAAACGAAGCGTTGCGCACCGTTTGGCATATATCGGTGCGCTTCGCTAACGCTCAGCACACCCTACGGAGACTGGATTACGTCACCCCGTGGCTTGCGCCTGGGCAATACCGGCTTGAGTTTTTCGCGTACGAACCGGCCAACCCGCTATTTCCAGATCAGGATTTTGCCGTCAGCGCCGGACGTGGCGACGCGCGCCCCGTCGGATGAAACCGCGAGCACGGAAACGCCGCCATCGTGCCCGGCGAGCCGGTGAGTGACCTGGCCCTGCTCCACCTCGAGGATTTCCAGCGGTCGATCCTTTCCTCCCAGCAGCAGCCAGCGGCTGTCGGGCGTGAACTGCACCGCATTCACTTCCTCCGGCGCGTCGCGGAGCGCGCGGTCGTTGCGGTTCAACCCGGCGCCCCACAGTTTGAGCTGGTGCTGCTGGCCGCCGGCGGCGAGCCACTTGCCGTCCGGCGAATAGGCCAAGGCGCCAATGGGTACCGGCTGCGCCGGCACGTACGCCAGTTCCTTGCCGCCCGCGAGATCCCAGTACTGGATGCCGCCCTCGATGTCGCCACCGGCCAAAACACTGCCGTTGGGCGCCACCGCCAGCGCCAGAATTTCGTGTTTCGCCGGAGGCAGGTCGAATATCTTCTTATGCTCCGCCATGTCCCACAGGATCACGGCGGAATCCTTGTCCACCGTCACCAGATGGCCACCGTCGGCGGAGAACGCGAGCCGCGTGATGGCCGCCGCGTGGCCGGTCAGCTTCGCCACCGGGACGTTCATGTGCATGTCACGAATTTCCACCGCCTTCGGGTCCACGGGCAGTGCCAGCCAACGGCCGTCGGCCGACACCGCCAGCGCGCCGAGCGACGCGGCACTGGATTTGAGGCTCGACAGCAACTCGCCGGTCCCGGCTTCCCACAGGTTCACCGCGCCGTCCTCGTGGGCCACGACCAGCATGCCGTTGTCGCGCGCGAACGCGAGCGACGCCACCGGGGAGTGCGCTGCGAGCGTGAGCGCGACGGTCTTATCCGGCACGAACGGCGGGATGATTTTTTCCGGCGCCGGCCGCGACCGGACGACGCGCCGTGGCGCCGGTGTCGGCGCGGCCGTAGCGGCCGGTGTGATGCCGAGCTGCGCGTCAATGAAGCGTTTGATCTCGCGCCCGGCGTCGTAGGGCAGCTCCTGGGCGCGGTCGAACCAGGCATACAGTTCGTCCGTTTCCAGACGGCCGGTGTCGATCAGGATTTTCGCGGCGGCGATGGCCATGGCGGCAGTCGCCAGCAGGAACAGGAACGTCGATTCCAGAAAGCCGCGCCGCGGCCGCCATCGCTGCGGTTTCACAACGGCGTCGCTGATGCCGATGAAGCCGCTGCCGTGCCCCGGCGTCACCAGATTGACCGACTTTTCCTCGCGCGCCTCCTTGCCCATGAGGCCGTTTTGCAGCGCCCGCGCCGAGGCCGGGCGCTCCTCCGCCGGCAGACGCAGGGCCAGATCCACGCACTGGCGGATGTGCGCCGCGTACAGCGGGCGCTCGAAGCGCGTCGCCGGCGGCATGGGATCGGCCCGGTTCACGCCGAGGGTCTTGTGACGCTCCAGCGAATCCACCGGCTCGCGGCCGGTGATGCAGCGGTACAGCGTGGCGCCGACCGAATAGACGTCGGTAGCCGGGCCTATTTCGCCGTAGCCCGGATACTGCTCGAGCGCCGAATAGCCGCGCGTGAGCGCGATGCGGCCGGATTCCATCTTGCCGTGGCGTTGACGCGCCGAGCCGAAATCGATCAGCATGGGCTGGCCGCTGCGGCGCAGATAGATGTTGTCGGGCTTGATGTCGAGATGCAGCATGCCGGCCTCGTGCACTGCCTGCAGGCCGGTGAGGATCGGCAGGAACACGCGCAGCAGGTCGGGCTCGCTCAGGAAACCCCCGTGGCTCCGGATATAGGCCGACAGGCTTTCGCCCTCCTCGTACTCCATGGTCATGTAGGCCGTGCCGTTGGCCTCGAGGTAGCGCAGCACGCGCACGATGTAGTTGTGCTTGAAGCGCGCCAGCGCCTGCGCTTCCTTCAGGAATTCCTGCAGGCCCCACTGGTAGATCTCGGCATCGGAACCGTCACCGCCGGTGCGCGGGTGGATCGTGGAATTCTCGCCGCGTTCGGCGTAGGACTCGGGGAAATATTCCTTGATCGCGACCAGCGAGTTCAGGTTGTTGTCGTGCGCCAGATAGGTGATGCCGAAGCCGCCGTGACCCAGCACCGACTGGATGGTGTACTCGCCCAGCCGGGAGCCGACCGGCAGGGGATTATTCTTGTTCTGGACGCGGGTCTGCATGGGGCCGGGCGTGCGAAGGACGTACCTTAATAAATAGTCAGCTCCGCGCGGGGCCGCAACCTGCGGGAGCGAGAAAAAGCGAATAAAGACAGGGATTTTCGGGGCCCCCTCTCCCGCCGCCGCTTCCAACGGCTTCCCTCTCCCCCGAGGGGAGAGGGGTAGGGAGAGGGTGTCATTTTTTGAAGTAACGTAGGGTGCGCAAAAGCGAAGCGTTGCGCACCGTTCGGCGCATATCGGTGCGCTTCGCTGACGCTCAGCGCACCCTACAAAAACTGGCGCGTGGTACGCGCCCTACTCCGTCATTCCCGCGGAAGCGGGAATCCAGTCTATTAATAGTTTTTATTTAATAACCTGGACACCGGCTTCCGCCGGTGTGACGACCTTTCTTGTTGCGCACCAAATCAGCCCGGCGCCTTCCTCTTCCCCAACACCGGCTTCAGCTTCTCCCGCGCCGAGTGCAGGAGTTTTTCCGTGGTCTCCCAGCCGATGCAGGGATCGGTCACGGACACGCCGTATTTCAATTGCTTGAGGTCCGAGGGGATCGGCTGACTGCCGGCGTGCAGGTGGCTTTCCAGCATCAGCGCCACGATCGAGCGGTTGCCTTCGAGGATCTGGTTGACGCAGTTCTCCGCCACCAGCGGCTGCACCGCGGGGTCCTTGTTGGAATTGGCGTGCGAGCAGTCCACGGCGATGTTGACCGGCAGCTTGGCCTTGGCCAGCTCCTTCTCGACCAGGGCGATGGACACCGAGTCGTAGTTCGGGCGCCCGTTGCCGCCGCGCAGCACGATGTGGCCGTAGCGGTTGCCGCGGGTGCGGAACACGGCGCACTGGCCCTCCTGGTTGATGCCGAGGAAATGATGCCCGCGCGCCGCCGAGTGCAACGCGTTGATGGCAACCGTGAGGCTGCCGTCGGTACCGTTCTTGAAGCCGATCGGCGTGGACAGCCCGCTCGCCATCTCGCGGTGCGTCTGCGATTCGGTGGTGCGCGCGCCGATGGCGGTCCAGGTGATGAGGTCGGAAATATACTGCGGCGTGATCGGGTCGAGCGCCTCGGTCGAGGCCGGCAGGCCCATCTCCGCCAGGTGCAGCAACAGCTCGCGCGCCAGGTGCAGGCCCTTCTCGATATGGAAGGAATCGTCCATAAACGGATCGTTGATCAGCCCCTTCCAGCCGACGGTGGTGCGCGGCTTCTCGAAATACACGCGCATGATGAGATAGAGTGTATCGCCCACCTCGTCCGCCAGCCGCTTCAGGCGCTTGGCGTATTCATGCGCCGCCTTGATGTCGTGGATCGAGCACGGCCCGATGACCACGAACAGGCGCGGGTCCTCGCGGTCGAGGATGCGCCGCACCGTCTCGCGGCCCTGCAACACCGTCGCCTGCGCCTTCTCGGTCAGCGGCAATGCATTCTTGACCTGCTGCGGCGTCGGCAGCAGGTCCTGCGACAATACGTTTAGATTGTTAACCGGGTCTTTGGCCATGGAAAATGCCTGGGAAAGCGGGCGATTCTAGCGCGTTGGGCGCTTGATCCAAAATCGGCCAAGTAGAGTAAACAAACGATGAGGGTACGTGTCCGAGGCCTTGGAAATGGCCTATGAAGTGTTCTTGAATTGAAGTCCTCTATAGGCCAATTGCAGGCTTTCGCGCTTTGCCCGAAACCGTGGTACGTCCCCTATTGCGGAGACCCCTTTAGCAATCAAACGTGGACTTTACGTTTTGCCATTCCAAACAAACCAATCAAACCAGAACCGAACAACCACGCTGCCGCGGGAACTGGCACAGAAGAAACCGCCACACCGACATCACCCGAATGCACAGCCCATGAAAAATAGTTACTATAAAGTTTTGCGCTCATAGCTTGTTGGCCGTCACCAAGATCAAACATCCACGCATCTAATAAGTTGGGCGCATACGATGTGTCAGTCCAGTAGGGCATGGTTGACACATACAAAAATGGCCCAGTATTCGTTAGCCCCCAGCCTTGTTGCGGACTATTTCCAGAGCTGTCATATAAAGCCTTATTACCCAGTGTATCGTAATACATGCTCGCTAATTCACTGTACACCGTCGAACCACTGGTGGTTAGAACATTAAATTCACACATTCCCCCGCCATACCTGTTTAAGAGCGTACACGGTACGCCAGTATCATACACCCTTGGTAACCGCCAGCCGGTGATACCACTGATATTGAGGTTGGCAGTCCAAGTAGTGGCGTCGTACCAGTTCATAACACCATATGTGGCATAACCGCTGGTTTGGGCGTACCCCGCGTTCGCCAGCCAGGTGATGCCGAGGACAGTGTCGTAATAACCTTCGATCGTGGCGGTGTTGCCGTCAAAGTCACGAGCTTGCAACGTGGTTTCCCAGGTGCCCTGGCCGCTCACGGATGCGGCAGGGGCGATCGTTGAAGCGCTCAACGCAACAACGAAAATGGCAGTAACTGCCCAACGATGATGGAAATGCATGGAACTACCTCCTGGTCGTTACTCATTAGTTTTTGTTGTGTAGTAATTTTAGGGCATGTAGCCCTGTCACGAACCCTGCTTCGCTACGCTCGCTCGTCTTGCCCAATACCAGTTCGGGTGGCGAGGCGAGCGAACAGGATTGCGACACCGCAACAATCAGGGTCCGGAAAGTTTCCAAGCCGTCAGGACGTTGCCTGCCGGGACCACCAGATATCCTTCACCGGCGCCGATACCTGTGTGCGGCTGCGAAACGTTATGTTCGTCTGGCCCGAGTATCGAAGCGCCGGCGTTTCCTTCCCAGAGACTGGCTCCGTTCGTGATGTTCCGGGCGTAAACCTTCCCAGAACCGGATCCGACGATGACAGCTTCGTTGACAACGATCGGGGCTGAGACGAGCCGTCCATCGCCAGCAAAACTCCAAAGCAGGTTGCGCGAGGCCAGATTGATGGCTTGAAGAACCCCATCGTTCAGGATAAAGCCGGTGGTCGTCCCAAGCGCCGGTATGGGACCCACCTGGAAGGTACCGACATTGAAAGTGCCAACCTGTGTGCCGTTTGTAGCGTCGTAAATTTGGCCAAACGGTGAATTAAAATCGATGAAATCCCTCACGTACAACAGTCCATTGGCATAGGCTGATGTTTTGCCTCCTCCCCCTGAGCATGGCCCCGAGTAGTGCCACAGTGAATCACCTGTAATTGGGTCGAATTTATAAACCTGGCACGGGTACGAGACAAAAACGCCATCGCTGGATACGGCCGGCGAACTTTGCTGGCCATTCGCGACCCCGGCAGTCCAAAGTACATTGCCGCTCGCCTCGTCGACGGCATACAGAGTACCGCCTGAGCCGGAGCCACCCACATAAACGATCCCGTTTACCGCAGTGGGCGGCGAGTCAAACCAGTATTGATTTTCCGGCATCTGCTTGCTCCAACCCGGGGCTCCCGTCGTGGCATCGAAGGATCGCAACAGGCCATCGAAATTGATGACGAATAGCTTGCCATGATCGTAGGCGGCAGCAGACCAACCGTAGGTGCCTGAGATCGCCACAGGACCCCCCCAGAGAATGGCGCCGTTCTGTGCATCAAGGGCGTACAACGACGTTCCATACATGACCCCGCCCGTGCCCGACGTGGTCACATATACCTTTCCACCCGCAATCAGCGGATATGAAATGGCGCCGTTGAGGGTGACGGACCAAGCCGGGCTGTTCGGGAACGTAATGGAGTATGGGAACACTGCCCTGCCGGAATGCGCATAGTCGATCTGGTAGGTAACCGATTGGCTCAGAGGTGGAGCCGGCGACGGGGTCGGCTGGAAAACATTCACCAACGTGGATCCCGAAATACTCCCGAGCGTTGCCGTGACAGTCGTGGAACCGTAGCTCAGCCCGGATACCAGGCCGGTGGTGCTGACCGTCGCCTTGACGGGATCGGACGATTGCCAGCTGACCTGCGCTGTCAGGTCCTGGGTGCTGCCATCCGAGTAGCTGCCGGTAGCCGTGAGTTGCTTTGTCTTCCCGACCGTAACGGTCGGGTTGTCCGGCGTCATGGCGATCGACTGAAGTGTTGGTGCTGCGGGTGGCCTCGCGTTGATGACAGTGATGGGAACATAATTGAAACCACCGATGATGAGACCTGAATCTGGATACGCATTGGGTATCTCTACCAGGTCCATGAGGCCGACAATCAGGAGACGATTTCCGGTCGTCAGACTCCAGGGGAAGATGGTATAGGACGTCGTTGTCGTAGGCAGGATTTGTATGGAACCGTATGGCCATACCAATTCGCCGTTCGTGTCAAAAACACCGAGGGCGTACAGCGATGTTGTTGTCGGCGCCACCCCGGACCAGGCCGCCAGGTTTGATTCGGTCGATACCCAGGTGGCATCCGTGAGCGGGCTGGTAATCGCAGGATAGGAACTGAATTGGGTGGCGGTAGAAGTGTAGGTAGTGCTGCCAACCGTAACGCTCAGCGTAATGCTGCTTCCGGGGTTTACAGAAATCCCTCCCTCGTAATCCTGACCGGCAGGAACGTAGGCGAGGGGCACGCCGTTCACGGAGACACTGGCATTGGTGATCGGTTCCCCGGTGGTGCTGTCCAGGACAGCGACAGAGGCTTCGCTATTGAAGCCGGCTGGAACAAATCCAGCTGGTGGAACATTCGTCTCGGGAAAACTGAGAACGGCTGCAAGAATGTATGGCGCCGTGGCAGTGGAAGAATCCCCTCCACCTCCGCCGCCCCCACTGCCGCAGGCAGCAAGAAAGAGGCAGGACACGACGGCTGCGATTCGCAGAAACATCAGGCGGGCACCAAACATGGACGCACCTCCTCCACCTTTATTATTCGTTTGGCAGCGTGTACTGGCCGGATTCTCTCACAATGAGGTTATGCAATTCACGGCGTGAAAAACATTCGTAATATATCAACGGATTAGAATCGGTAATCAAGCAGTTTTCAGGAATCCACCGGAAACCGGGGTCCACCCCCCCTCTACGAACCGGCGCGCGCCTGCCGCCGCACGTCGCCCGGGCCGACACCGCGCACGCGTCGGAACGCGCGCCGGAACGCGGCCTCGGTCTGGTAACCGAGCTTCTCGGCGATCTGCGCCACCGAGGCACGCCGCTCCCGCAGCATCTGCTCGGCGAGATGCATGCGCCACATCGCGAGGTACTGCATCGGCGTCTGGCCGAGCAGCCCGGCGAAGCGTTCCGCGAACACGGTGCGCGACATGTTCGCCTCGCGCGCCAGCGTCTCCACCCGCCAGTCCGCGCCCGGCGCGCGGTGCAGGGCGGCGAGCGCCCGCGCGATGCGCTCGTCCTTCAGCGCCGCCAGAAAGCCCTGGAGTTCCTGCGCCCGCTGCATATGGTGGCGCAATACCAGCACGAACATGACCTCGGCCAGCCGGTCGAGCACGCCCTGCCGGCCGGCAGCGCCGGCGTCGTATTCCGCGAGCATCAGGCGCGCGAGCGCGTGCAGCTCGGCGGAGGTGCCTTGGTCTTCGCTGCGCACCACGATCGCCGCCGGCAGCGCCTGCATGACGGGGTTCAGCCCGCCGGTCTCGAACTCCACCATGGCGCACAGCACCGTGGTGTACGGACCGTCGCCGGTCGAGGTCAGATGCATGCCCGGCTGGCGTTGCGGCGTGCCGGAGAGCTGGTGCCAGGCGGCGTGCGGGAACATCACCAGATCGCCGCCGCGCACGACCATGGGCTCGGCCTCGCCTTCGCGGTGCAGCCAGGCCTGACCGCGCCCTATCAGGTGAAAGGTGGTGCGCGTGACGCCGGTCGCATCGAGCGCCCAGGCGCCGCAGTAACTCCCCTGCTTGAAAATCCCGGCCCGCAGCCGAAAGCTATGCAGCACGTCCGATAACAGATCGAAATCCGGCGTTTCGGACATGAAATCAGGAGCATTAGGGCTTATTCGTACCGTCATAGTCTGCCAACCTACGCTTCCCCGACGGGACGGGCAAGGGCCTGTTTCGCGGCAACCCTGAAAGGAGACACCGACATGACGAACTTCACCGTTCACACCCTGGAAACCGCGCCGGCCCGCAGCCGGCCGCTGCTCGAGGGCCTCAAGAAGGCCTTCGGCTTCGTGCCCAACCTCTATGCCGCCATCGCCGAGTCACCCGCCGCGCTGCAAGGGGCGCTCGCGATCGGCGAGGCGTTTTCGAAGTCCACGCTCTCGCCCGGCGAGCAACAGCTGGTGGCGCTCGCCGTCTCCGAGGCCAACGACTGCCAGTTCTGCGTGGCGGCGCACTCGACCATCGCCAAGCACCTGGCCAAGGCGGACCCGGCGCTGGTCGCCGCGGCGCGCGACCGCGAGCCGCTCCCCGACGCCAAACTCGACGCGCTCGTGAGCTTCACCCGCAAGATCGCCGAACAGCGCGGTTTCGTGGCGCCGGCCGATCTCGCGGCGTTCCTCAAAGCGGGCTACACCAAGGCGCAGGTCATCGAGGTGCTGCTCGGCGTGGGCATGAAGACGTTCAACAACTACGTGGACCACATCGCGCGCGTGCCGCTGAACGATCAGTTCAAGGCGGAGGCGTGGCAGCCGAAGCGGAAGGTGGCGTGAGATTCGGCTGTCGCTGACAGGCAGACAAAAGCAAGGCTGAACCGGGGGATCACAGTTTCTGGTCGATATCGGCGGAAACTGTGATTTATCCCGACTCCTATGCAAAAATAATTGAGCCTAGCTCCTTTAATTCGCAGCTCCTTTAATTTGCAATCCGACTCCATTTATATCTTACTTAATAACTCCATTAGCGCGCCACCTCGCCATAGCTGGATCTAAATGATGTTGGAAAAAAGCTTCGAACGAGATCACATTCGCTGATTTGGGATAATGAGCTGCGCGGATTCTTTCTGGCATCACCAGATATATCCTGTTCTTCAGCATATCCGCGAGATCCCTCTCTCCAATGCCTTCATCAATGGTGGCCAAGAAGAACATATGACCACGTGTACCCTCGGTGACAATTTGGCGCCATCTCTCTCGGAGGCTGCGCTTTACTGTAAAAATAATACAGTCCATAGCATTATGCCGATAATGCTCGATGCTTGGTAACAGGAAATCCGGTTGACCATTTATAATTGGTTGCGATGTGTACGGATATCCCAACGTAGTAAACAATTTGTTAATCACGTGCTCGAAGGCTTTTCCGGCACGAGGTCGCCGTCCCTGCGTTAGACCCAAGAAAAACCTGTCCAATGCCCAGAAATTTTTCTCAAGCAGGTTAAAAAAATCGTCCGCTACGGGTTTTTCTGGAAGAAGGCTGGTAAACACCTTTCTGAATGCATCCGCGCCAGCTGGTCGCTCTGCCCGCAAGTAATGGTCATAAGCTATCAGCTGGATCTCCTCGATGAGATCACTGAAATTTTTTTTAATCCACTCCTTGTCATTTACTTTTTTCCCAAGAACCTGTTTCATAGCTCCGGCAGTTATTTCACTTCCTCCGGGGATATCAAAGGATTCTTTAAGAGCCTCCAACACTTCTTCTTCATCCATATCTTTTCCCTTGTCGGGTAGTGTTTGTTGGTACCTTAATGAAAAATAGAGATTTTTTAGTAGTATTTTTTCTTATGTTTAGGATTGATACTGCCCTCGATCGCCGCGCTCTTGCGCCTAGACCGTAACCAAGAAGCAGATCGTTCTACAACGTAAGACAAATCACGCCTTCCAGGACCCTTGATGGCGCATTCCCAGATAACAAGAACTCGCCATCCCTGTGAAACCAAGGCAGTCACCTGCTTATGATCGCGCCTCTTGTTACCCAAGATCTTCTTTTTCCAGAAGCCGGCGCGTTTTGATGGCCACTTGAAAATACGGCAATTATGCCCGTGCCAGAAACATCCGTGAACAAATACTACTGCTTTGTATTTTGGAAATACGAGGTCTGGTTTGCCTGGCAGTTTAGTGCCATGAAGCCGGTACCGATACCCCTTGGAAAACAGTCCTTTTCGGATGAGGAGTTCAGGCTTTGTGTTTTTGCTTCGTATGCCGGACATCATCCGGCTGCGTGTGGCTCTGTCGACGATATCGGTCATTAGACCGCTATCGGCAGCTGTCTTACTCCACTCCGCTCGGCATCCACCAGAGAAAGGATGTGAGGCCGCATGATTTTTGCAACTGTCTCAATGACTGGCACAACAACTGAATTTCCGAATTGCTTGTAGGCCTGTGTATCAGATACGGGAATTACAAACTTCCTTCCATTTCTGTCGAACCCCATGAGCCTCGCGCACTCGCGTGGCGTCAGGCGCCTTGGGTTCTTGCGGCCGCGAGAAATGAGGATTTCAGAACCGTCCTTGTAGTATCGGGCAGAAAGCGTACGCGCTACATCATCTGGCCCCACAAGACCAAAACCAAAACCATTGCCTGCGGCCTGATGCTTTTTTGCATAATTTTTCAGATAGCGCCAAAGCTTGGTGCTGAGAACATACTTGTCTTCATTTACGAGAGCTTTCTTCCCAACTGTATAATGCCCTTCAGGTTCCTCGGAACCATTCTCAGGATGCAGGATGTCCTTCATGACTGGTGCCCGCTTGCTGATATCCGGCAGCTGGAGATCGTTCCATGAGAATCCTGTTTTTTCCCGGAAACCAACAATAATGATGCGTTCGCGATGCTGAGGCACAAAATATCTTGCATCAATGACCTTGTAGTGTACTTCATACCCAAGCTTGTCTCTGAGAGCACGCAGGATAACTTCGAATGTTCTTCCTTTGTCGTGATTCAGGAGATGCTTAACGTTTTCGAGCAGGAATGCCTTGGGCTGCTTTTCCTCGATTATCCGTTCGACATCAAAGAACAATGTTCCCTGCGTTTCGCAACGAAACCCGTGTTCCCTGCCGAGAGAATTCTTTTTTGACACACCGGCGATGGAAAACGGCTGGCAGGGAAAACCGGCAAGCAGGACATCATGGTCAGGGATCTCGCTGGCCTTTACTTTGGTGATATCACCAATAATCGGGTGAGTATCGGGAAAGTTCGCTTGGTATGTCTTTACCGACGGCTCGTTCCATTCACTGGTGAATACGCAACGGCCGCCGGCGGCCTCAAAACCGAGACGGATACCGCCAATCCCGGCAAACAGGTCGATAAAGGAAAACTCGCCGGCAGAGTTGTCAGGGTTATCTATCGGAAGAAGTAACTGTTGCAGCGCAGGAGCAGCGAATTTTGGCGGGTCGTTTTCTCTGGCCTCCCAACGCTTGATAGTGCGGGCGTTAACGCCGAGATGGGCTGCTATTTGTTTCTGGGTGAACCTGGATCTGGCCTGTTTCAGCAGTTCTCTCGGGCTTTCCATAAATGAGCTGCTCCTGACGGGGGGAATTTTTAGGGACATTATGTCATACAGACGTCCCCGTCAAGACAGGCCGGATACCAGCCTTTTTCACGCCTTGGTATGGACCTGCTCCTGCTAGCTAAGGCGTGCATCGCCTGCACAACTGTTTCAGATTGGCATCATTCAGGGCATCAAGAACCACCGCGCCACCCGCTGCATTTATATTCCTGATCAGTTTCTGGATTGTGTGGCTCCGGTCAGACCAGTCTTTAGCATTTTCGTGGATATAGTGAGAAACGCGCTTAACAATTTCCGGGTTTTTCCCCAAGCTTCGCTCAAGCAAGCCCACAGGAGTATCTTGGTATTCTAGAAGCATTCCGGTATGCAGGTATGGTTCGGCCGCACCGTCTTCATGCGTCAAATATCCGTACCACCACAAACGAGAGAGGGCGTTTCGCGTCAACCCGCGGAGCCCTTTGCTCTCAAAGAAAAAGCGTCTAAGCACAGCATTCTCGTTCAGCTCACCATCCTGTTTGATCCATCTCGCCCTTACATATCCGTAGAGTGGTTCGCAGTGGCATAAATACGACCACAGTCTTTCATCAGCGGCCTGTACAGGTTTGAGCTTTCGAAAACACTCGTGCACTCTTGTTGCAGCATCGGTATCACTGACAGGTTTTCCGTTATCAAGCAGTAACGCCGGCAAGTCGGTTATTTCAATACCGGACTGTGCTGGATCGGGTAGATTTTCTGAGCGGACATATTCATCCAGCCACGCCTTGTCATCAGCCTTGTACTTCTGGATGTTATCCGGGATGTTTCGCCTTAACGCCGCCAGCAATGAGTCAGGGAGAAAATTGAGATTCATTCTTCATTCCCTCCTGAAATCAGGTCATCAAGACTGGAAAACGAGGCCGACAACGGACCTTCAAGCAGACGACACGCGATGTCGGCAGTGGAAGAATCACCGATGGTGATCTTCATGACATCAAGACGTTTTCTCAGTGCGAGTTCCCAGCGTCTTTCGCCGCTGCTGCCGTCTTCACGGCGCATTTCCACAATAGCTTCTTGCAGGGCCGGAACCGCAAGTGACTGCATGAGGAGTGGCGCTGCCTCGGGGAGTTTGCTCAAGGTGCCGTATTTCTCATGATCCTGCGGACAGACGTATATAGTAATCTTGTCTTCGTGCAGGGCGACATCCATGCTTCCTGGCGCAACCTTCTCGTCCCTTATTACCTGCATGATGGATGATAGCTTCTGCAGCGAGTCATACATTTTCTCGGCAACAAAGGTCTGGCCTGAGCTGATGGCAAGCACATCACCGCTGCTTATGGAGATTTTCAGACCTCTGTAGTCAGCGTTGAAATCATCCAGCACATATTCGGGTATGTCTGCTGTCGCAACGACCAGCGGTATGCAATCAATGCTTCCGGAAAGCAGGTCGCCATCGATAATCAGTTCTTGCTTTTCCGGCAGGGGCGAATACAGTTTTCTGTAAAAGAGCCCTCTCGCTTCAACGAGGAGCGCATAACCTGCCTTCCCTTTCCGGATATATTCAAGAAGTCCGGGATTGCCAAGCTCAAAATCGACCATGAGACGGTAGTTTGCCCCGTCTGCCTTCACAGCAAAATTGCGTAAGTGGAAATTACCGGCCTTTACGTCGTCTAGAAACGGCGCGACGACCGGATGGGAAAAAGTGGCGCCACGAAGCAATTTCATGGCGCCTGCTCCAGACGTATTGTGCCGGAGAGGGTTATCGGGATAGCCATGCCAAGCTCTACCTCGAACACGGCTGGTTTACCGGCGCTTAACTCCACATCTTTTATTGTGTTGTGCTCCAGTTCAACAAGTTTGCCGTCCCTGGTTACCGTGCTTAGCTCGGCCGGATCAAGCGAGCCGTCATCGTTGACTACCTGCAGCAACAGATTGCCTCTCTCCGCGGTTTCTGATCTAGCGATAATGCGATATTTCCTGTCCGAAATTCGTATGGCTCTCAGGTGGACAGGCTTGACAATTTCTGGCCCCGGATATTTTTCGCCTCCGCCTCTACCACCCGCTCCTCCACCGCCCGTCTCTTTTTTGCCTTTCACTCCTTCTCCTGGCTCGTCCCCGCCGCCTTTATCAGCTGCCTTGGGTGGTTTTCCCGGCGTTTCAGTCACCGGAATTTCGCCGCTGAAGGGTTTTGACTCCAGCCCCGGCTCTCCTTCTTTCTGCTTCGTATCCTTGTCGGGAAAATCCGGAAGATAGCGGGACAGGTTGGGCACATCTACCGCTTCACTTGTCGGTTTCGGATTCAGGTCTTGGACGTTTTTCCGCACCCAGTTCCACATTGAATCCAGTGCCTTTTTGCCGCCCCGTTCGGTAATTCGTTCCCTTTCCCAGTCGTCATGGCGCGGTGGCTCTATTGAACGCAGGAAACTGTTGCCTTCCTCGTTCTGGCAAAGTAACACGCCAGCATAATGCCGGCGGCAAGTGAAGCGCCTTTTTTCAATTATCACCATGCCTGTCTTACGCATTCCCTGAACATTCTTGGGCAATTGTTCATCATCGCTGGCGAGCAGATAAAGTCGCATCTCACCGATGAACGGGAATTTTTCACTTGCCGAGACGCTGTCTTCTGAAGTCAGCGCCTGATAATAGTGATGGGCATTAAAGTCGTCGTGTGTTGAATATTTATCCAGCAATGACTTGAGATTTTCTCGGAAGAGGCGCTGGCCATTAACCTGAAATTCGATATCACCCTTATAGATCGCCAGCCAGAAATTGGTTAGCAGATGCTTGATGGTCTCATCTTCCCAGCCATCCTCTGCCACGAATCCCGGTATCCAGATGTCAGTACCGGGCTCGGCTCGCGTGAATACAGATGGTATATCGTCAGCGTTCCTGATTGCCCGGCATGCCTCCGTGCTCCTGTCGAATAAACCGATAAAGCCAGTTCCCTGTGTGACCTTTTTGTCGTGATTCTCGTGGCTCCACCATTTGCTGACACCCTGGAATGCGACATTGCTGTTGTCAGTCCGTGTTGTGTAATAAACAGTTCGCACCGCAGAAGCTGCGAACGGGGCATGCTTGCCAATGCCGAAAGAACCGGCCGAACCAACATCCTTGCTGGAAACACCACTGGACTTGACCAAGCTGTACCATTGTCCGTTTCGGTCAATATCCGAACCATTGAGCCCAGTAGTCTCATAGTCGGAGATGCGAAGTACCGGAACGGTATCCCCTGCGAGAACTTTGAGAGCGGTTTCACAATACCTTTTTGCCTTCGGATCCCTGCTGTAATACTCCCGGCAAGCAGGTATGACAGATTTTTTCAGATCATGCAGACCCGGCAACTTGTTAACCGGAATCTGGTGCAGAGTGAATTCAAGTCGTACTTTCTTAGGGGAGCTCGTTCGTCGGGCCGCATCGATGGAATTCTGCGCGCATTCACGTGCAATGTGTTTTGGCACATTGCCCATGAAATGTTCTAGTCCTGAATCGTTGGGTCCCTGATCCGGTCCGCCACCTGTCAGCGGGAAATGCAAAACAATCTGTTTATTATTCATAAACTGGTTCGCCTCCCAAATACTGAAAGCATGCCCCAACGTCAACTCCAGACTACAAACTGTCAGTCATTCCGAGGCGCTGCTACGGCACTTAACCGATTTTCTCCACCTTGATCGCCGCACCGGATTTCACTGATTTGAGCTGCTTCACGTCACCCTTGGCCTTGCCCCAGATGTTGGTCTTGGCGGCGAGGCGGATTTCATTGCCCTGCGAGATCGGCGTGCGGCCAAAACCAATCGCGATGGAATCGCCCTCGATCCAGAAGGCAAGTTCGCCCGGCTGCACCACCTCACGCGCGCTGGGCTCGCGATTCACCTGCACTGGCGTCGAGAAATAAACCTCCTCACCCCAGGTGTTGGCCTTGGAGGTGAAGGGGCAGGCATTCCAGATGGCTTCCGCCGTGGGCGTATCCAGCAACTCGGCTTCGAGCACCACGGAACCGATGGTCATTTTGAGTTGGCGCATATTTAACTCTTTCTAATATTCTGGATTCCCGCTTCCGCGGGAATGACGGAGTTTTGTTGTTGAGAGCCGGGTTATGCGTTTTCGTCCTTCACTTCGTATTCAATGCCGCCGATGTACCTGAAAAAGAAATTGTAGAGAGCGCATCCGATAACCGTCATCAAATAACCAATCACCAGATACAAAACCGGAAACAGGATGAGCATGAACTTCGGGAAGGCTACCGGGTTGCCGTGCTGATCCACGTCCGGGCCGAAAAGCATCGCGATGGAGAAAAAAGGCAGGACAAATACCAGCGAGCCGACCGCCATGAGAATGCCGAAAACCTTTGCGTTCTGATGAGGGGAAAACCGGCTGATTTGCTTCTTCATTTTATGGCTCCTTTGGCGCGCCGGGATGGCGCTAGTTATTGATTCTCCTGCGACACGAGAGATGGCTTTCTGCCGAAACCGATAAAGCTGAAATTGTAATTTAACCCCGCGTCTTCATCCAACTCGTTGTTCCACCGTCGCTTCATTCAACAATACTAAAGCTCTATGCCTAAAGCTGCTTGACAAGCCTGGCGGTTCTCGGCGAAATGGATGCGCCAGAAAGGCACTGCATAATAAAACACGGCGTATATCCACGCCATAGAAACCAAAAAAATCAGGAGGAACCTTGCTGTATCGCCAGCTGGTACTCTTCATTGCCCTCGGCCTCTCCCTTCCCGCGCATGCGGCTACGCGCGCTTGGGAGTTCGACCTCCCGACCCCCGGCACCTACGAGGTCCATGTCCAGCACCGGATCGAGGGAGTTGAGGTTCCTCGCGGAGCCGAGGCCACCTATACGTTTCAAACCCGCGAAACGACACTCCAGCGCGAACTCCCCTTTTATCCCAAAGACGACGAACATCCGGCTGTTGTACTTATAGTGGACATCACAAGCCCCCAGAAGGCAAAAGTGGTCATTGCCGGCCTGCCGAAACCCCTGCTGCAACAGACCCGCGTTTACGTTATCGATGGCAATTCCCGCTATCCCTACGAATGGTTCGATCCGGGCAAGAGCGTTGAGCTGAAGTCAGCCAGGCTTGTCCGGGACATATTGAAACAACCGGAACAAGACATTGACCTGGCCCAAGCCAAATTGACCGTCGACAAGCTGATCGATCCGACCGTCGATATTGAGGCCGGTTTGGAAAGAATCGAGGCGATGGTGACCAAGATAAAAGCGATGCCCGGCTTCGGTGGCTCTCAGACCACCAAGCTTGAGGCGCTCAAACGCTATATCTACGAACCGGGCGAATGGAACAACTTTCAGCCCTACCAATACGACCTCAACGACCCGCTCGGCACGAAACTCAGCAACAAACTGCTTTCCCGTTACCTCGAATCCAAAAAGGGTAACTGCGTCACCATGCCGTTACTGTTTGTCATCCTGGGGCAACGGCTGGGCATCGACGTGACCGCCGCGACCGCCCCGCTCCACATACTGGTGAAATTCAAGGATGAGACAGGAGCTACCTATAACCTGGAAACCACGAGCGGCGCCAACCCGGCGCGGGATGTCTGGTATCGGGAACAGATGCCGATGACGGAGGAGGCCGTGGCCAATGGCGTGTATTTGCGGCCGCTGACCAGAAAGGAAACCGTGGCGATAATGGCGACTACCCTGGCTGAGCACTATTTCGAGCAGCGGGAATTCGAAAAGGCCATCACGATCTCCGACCTGACGCTCGAATATTACCCCCGGGACGTGGAGGCGATGGTCCGAAAAGGCAGCGCCTATTACCGGTTATTGGCTAAATATTATCTTGAGAAATACCGTTCGCCGAATGAGATTCCGGATCGGGCGAAAGGCCATTATCACTATCTGTCACAAAACAACCACCAATGGTTTGCCAAGGCCGAAGCTCTGGGCTGGTGGGAGCCCTCGAAAGAGGAGGAGGAAAAATATTTACAGAAGGTCAGTCAGAAACGCGGCACAAAGCGGTGAAGAATGGAGGAGCAGCATGTCACTAACCAGAACCTTATTGGGCTTGCTCATGCTCGTAGTGTTGGGATACGGCGGTATCGCCCAGGCGCGGTATCTCAGTAGTGATCCCATCGGGCTTCAGGGTGGGTTGAATACCTATGCGTATGTTTATAACAATCCGCTGAGATACACAGATCCATCAGGGTTGTGGAGCCCTGGCGGGCATGATTCGATTTTTCATGATGTATTCTTGAACCCCCTATCGGACTCACTAGTACTGAATGTATTACCTCCGGGTGATGTCAGGCGTTTAATGAGCGCAAGTCGTGAGTTCGATAAGAGAACTCAGCATCCTAATTTTGCTCATGTTCATTCACAGAGGAGAAAGAATCAAAGCGTTATGCAAGCTCTGATTATGAGAGAAATCTTTGTCAGCTTGAAGACTCAAGAAGCATGCGAATACACTAAGCAGAATAATAGAAACGCAGCTCTTGATAGCATGTCGGAGGCAATGCATACCATAATGGATTCATTGAGCCCAGAACATGTTGATCAGCATGGCAATCCAAAAATTTGGAATCCATTGTGGCCATTTGGGCATAGCCCGACAGACTGGATTGGAAATGAGACTATATTTGATATTACTCCTGCAATTACGATGAAACTTAGGCCACTGTTGAGTGATGCATACGACCGTAGCATGGGAGGCGCTTGTATATGCACAAAATGATAAATCGGTTAATTTTTATTTTATTGGTATATCTTGTTTCGTGGTCAATTTCTTATTTGATAATAATGGGGATTGATTTCCGATTCTATTTTGAATATCTGAAACTAGCGTGGACTAGCCCTGGTGAAAATCCTGTGTTCATACAAATTATTGCAATAGTGCTGACGGTAATCACTGTATCAATCTCATTTTTCATAATGAAAAAGAAATGAATGGATAAAGACAAAGATGTGTCGCTGAATGCACATCCATTGTGATCATACAACGCCAACTAATACTTACCGCGACGCTCCTGATCGCTGGTTGCTCCGGACAACAGTCGTCTGAAATAACCATTGATAGCTCCGCTCGCCCGTTATTTGAAATGTTACCTGGTGAGCTCGGTATAGCTCTTCATGGATCGGATATTGAAATTCAAGTTTTGATACGTCATGGGAAGATTGAACCAGTAACCAGTAACATTAAAGCGCCGCATGAAGCGACTGGAATGATTGCGCCATATGGCGCGACCATGCTACCCGATCGGACAAACGAATATTACCAAGGGCCGTTCGCCTTCAGCCCGAATGGCAGATATGTTGCAGCTTCCGTGGTTGGTCGTCGGCCCAAGGCGGCGCTACCTCAAGCCTTCGTGATTTTTGACATACAAGGGAAACGGGACTTGGCGCGCATTGACTTGAGCGGTAAGGAGCTGCTCAGGGCCTTGGCCTGGAGCCCCGATTCGACGCGCATAGCGATCCTCAAATCAATAAGCAGGGGAAAGGTTTCATTCAAGAACTTGCTTTCCGCTCTGAGCGGGCACTCCGTCGCTTACGATACTTATTTCCTCGATATTTACGACCTTGAAGGAAAGATCGTTGCTCACACTAAACTCATTGAGGACGTACGGTATAGTTGGGGCGAGATTGTCTGGATGCCTTTGTAACCCAGGGCTTTGCTCTCAAAAGGAGATTGAATGCAAATCGCCATACTGCTTCTCACATTAAGTTTGTCACTAAGCGTTTTTGCCGAAGAAGCGAACATCCGTCAATATGAATTGCGTGACGGCAATTCGATCGAACTTAAAATACCGACATCATGGAAATCCGAGCTGAAAGACGGACCCCAGATCCCGTATGCCACGATCACTCTGCAACCGAGGACCGGAACCTCATTCGATATTCTGATCAGTCCAATTGTATTTCGAGGCAACGACGCCAGTTCTCTAAGTGCCAAAGATATTCGCCGCCGCGTGCAGGCTGGAATCGATGTCATCAGGGATCGAGCGGTAGAAAAAGAGGTGGAAGTCAAGAAGCTGAATGGCGCGACTGGTCCCGGCTATTACTACACAGTAACTGATCGAGCACCTAAATCGGGCGAATACAAATACATGACAAGCGGGATGGTGCGGGTTGGCGATCTCGCGGTCAGTTTCACTGTTTTAACCAACGATGGACAACAAAAAGTCGTCGATGAAGCATTGGCTATGATGAGAAATGCGAACCACTACCGAAGAAACCAGAATACCCAACGGTCCGCTAGAAAATAATTAGTGGCCGTACCATTCGGTATTACGTGGAGGTCCATGCGGAACAAAAACTGCCATTCAACCCGAGACACTACGACGGGACCTAACCCACCTTCTCCACCTTGATCGCGGCAGAGGTTTCAATAATCTGATTTTGTAAAGCGCATGATACGCGCCTTACATTTTATTGCGCGGACTGATGCCCCGAGGGGCTGTGGCCGACATGCTCGCGGCCATGGCCGACGTGGTCACCCAGTCCCGCCAGTGTATACACGCCGAACAGCAGGATCAAAATCCCCGCGCCGCGTCGCACCCAGACATGCACCACGATCCGGCGGAACAGGCCCGTCGCGGTGCCGATGGCCAGCAGCATCGGCAGCGTCCCGAGCCCGAAGAAAAACATCAGCAGCGCGCCCTGGGCGGCGCTGCCGGTCGTCATCGACCAGGCCAGCGCCGAGTACACCAGCCCGCACGGGAGCCAGCCCCAGACGAGGCCAGCGGCCAGCGCTTTCAGCGGATGATCCACCGGCAGGAAACGCCGCCCGAAAGGTTCAATGCGTATCCAGAGTTTGCCGCCGAGGCGTTCCAGTGCCGTCAGACCCGGCCACCAGCCGGCGAGATACAGCCCGAGCGCGATCATGAATCCGCCGGTGATGATTTTCGCGACGAGTCGCGCCTGCTCCGGCGGCAACACGCGCATGACCTGCGCGCTGGCCAGGCCCAGCACGGCGCCGGCCACGGCATAACTCGTAATCCGGCCGAGATTGTACGCGGCGAGATAGGGAAGCAGCCGCGCCGGCGAGGAACGGATGTCTTCGCGTACGCCGAGCGTGAGCGCGCCGACGATGCCACCGCACATGCCGAGGCAATGGGTCGAGCCCAGTAGGCCCACGAGGAAGGCCGAGAGGAGGGTGATTTCGGTGGGCATGGGATGATTAGCTTGGAAATCCTAAAAACCTCTCGTCACCCCGGCGAAAACCGGGGTCCAGAATATTAGAAACAGAAAAATCAGTAATAGACTGGATTCCGGCTTTCGCCGGAATGACGGGTTCTTGTTTATTTCTGAGCGTTTCAAGAAACTTTGAGGATCCACGAATTCAAGCAAGACTTCACCCTCCCCCTCGCCCCCTCCCGTCAAGGGAGGGGGAATTCTATTTTTTATTAAGGCAGCGACGGGCGGAGGTCGAGGCCGTGCTCATTCGGAATGCGCAGCGAGCCGACCAGGCGCCAGTCCTGCGCCGCGAGTTGCACGTTCCAGTGGCCTTGCGCCAGCGCCGGCAGCGGCGCGCGATAGCTGCCGTCGGGCTGACGCGCGAGGATCAGTATCCGGTCGATGCCGGAGCGCGTGGCATGCAGGAATTTGATCTCGACGTTGTCCGCGATCGCGGCCTGCGCGCGGGCGGTGAGATGGATCAGCAACTGTTGGCTGGCGTCGTCGAGCTCGACGCGGCCTTGCAGGCCGCGCGTGGCGGCGGCCTGGTCGCGCGCCAATACGCGGTTGATCTCCTTGCCGCGCAGGTAATAGTCATCCTCCACCACGCCGTCATCGGAGGAGATGGCCAGGCCCAGGGTGATGAAACCCGCGACCACGGCCGTGAGTGGAAATGTGATCAGCAGCCACACGAAGGGTTCGCGGTACCAGCGGACGTGCTCTTTGTCGTGTTTTGTGTGCATGGAAGTCATTATATTAAATCCTGGATTCCCGCTTCCGCGGGAATGACGAACCTAAAAAAACCTCTCCCGGTAATTCGTGTAGGTTGGGGTGAGCGCAGCGAACCCCAACGTATTTGCGCCGTCGTTGGGTTTCGGCGCAAGCGCCTCAACCCAACCTACATGAAAATCTTGCCCTCGTCCTGCGTCATCGCGTCGGCCCCAGGAAGCGCGCGCCCTGCTCGGTGGCGAGGTCCTCGGTATCGACCGCCTGCAGGCGAAAATACACCGGCGTGCTGCGCTGCGTCAGGCTGGCGGGGTCGGCCTGCAGGCGCACCGGGACTTCCGCCACCTCGCCCGCCGCCACCGTGATCTCGGGCTTGTCGGTACGCAGTTGCAGGCCGTCGATGCCGCGCGCGCTGAGGATATAGCGGTGCGGTCCGTTATCCATGTTCATGACCTTGAGTGTATAGGTGTTCTCGATCAGACCGTCGAAAGTTTCGCGAAACAGCGCGTTGCGGTCGCGCAGCACGTCGACCTTGAGCGGCACGCGCAACAATACCGCGATGAGCAAGGCCGCGGCAATCGCCGTCAGGATACCGGTGTAGATCAGCACGCGCGGGCGCAATACCTTCACCGGCTTGCCTTCGAGCGCGTTTTCGCTGGTGTAGCGGATCAGGCCCTTGGGATAGCCCATCTTGTCCATCACCGAATCACACACGTCGACGCAGGCGGCACAGGCGATGCAGCCGATCTGCAGGCCGTTGCGAATGTCGATGCCGGTGGGGCAGACCTGCACGCACAGGGTGCAGTCGATGCAGTCGCCCAGGCCCTGGAGTTTCGGCTCCTTTCCCCGCTGGCGTGAGCCGCGCGGTTCGCCGCGCGCGGGATCGTAGGAAATGATCAGGGTATTGCGGTCGAACATCGCGCCCTGGAAGCGCGCGTACGGGCACATGTACAGGCACACCTGCTCGCGCAGCCAGCCGGCGTTGCCGTAGGTGGCGCCGCTGTAGAACAGGATCCAGAAGGTCTCCCACGGCCCGAGCGCGAACTGCGTGAGCGACACCGCCAGCTCGCGGATGGGCGTGACATAGCCGACGAAGGTGAAGCCGGTCCACAGGGCGAACAGGATCCAGACGAAATGCTTGGTGCCTTTCTTGACGAACTTGTCGGGGTGGTTCCACGGCAGGCGCGCCAGCTTCATCTGCTTCGGCCGGTCGCCCTCGATCTGGCGCTCGATCCACAGGAACACCTCGGTCCACACCGTCTGCGGGCAGGTGAAACCGCACCACACGCGCCCGGCGATGGCGGTGAACAGGAACAGCGACAGCGCGGAGATGACCAGGATCGCAGTGAGGAAGAACAGGTCCTGCGGCCAGAAGGTCCAGGCGAACAGGTGGAACTTGCGGTTCGGCAGGTCGATCAGGAACGCCTGCCGGCCCGCGCCCCAGTTGAGCCACGGAAGAAAATAATAGAGGCCGAGGGTGAGCCCGACCATGGCCACGCGCAGGTTGGCGAAGAGGCCGTGCACCTCGCGCGGATAGACGCGGGCGCGCTTGGCGTACAGTCCTTCCTGGACGGCGTCCGCCTCGGAAATGGGGATGATGCGATCGGGTACGTTGCGGGGCTGGTACGGGGTTTCGGCGGCGCGCGGTTTTTTGCCGGCGGTGAGGCGCGCGACCTCCTCCTGCGATTCGGCAAGCGAAGGTATGCGTTTTGGTTTTTGATTGACGCTGTTTTTGTCTGTCTCCTCCCGCTCCGGTGAATCAGGCGGTTTCACGTTCAGTGTTTCTCCGTACTGCCCCCCGCGACGGGATGCGACAGGCTGTAGATGTAGGCGGCGAGCAGATGCACCTTGGCTTCGCCGAGGAATTCGGCATGCGCCGGCATGCGCCCGGAACGGCCCTTGTCGATGGTCTCCATGATTCTCTGCTTCGAGCCACCATAAAGCCAGATATTATCGGTCAGGTTGGGCGCGCCCATGGCCTGGTTGCCCTTGCCGTCGGCGCCATGGCAGGCCACGCACAGCTGCTGGAATTTCTCCTTGCCGGTAGCGGCCACGGCCTCGTTCACGCTGCGACCGCTGAGCGAGAGCACGTATTCGGCCACGTTGGCCGTGCCTTCCGGCCCCAGCACCGCGCCCCACGGCGGCATGGCGCCGGTGCGGCCGTTCATGATCGAGGCCTTGATGGTCAGCGGATCGCCGCCGTACAGCCAGTCCTCGTCGCGCAGATTGGGGAAACCCGGACCGCCACCGGCGTCCGAGCCGTGGCAGCCGGTGCAATAGTTCACGAACAGGCGCGCGCCGGTCTTGAGCGCCTCGGGGTTGGCGGCGAGCAATTTGAGATCTTCCTTCAGATATTGCTCGTACAGCGGATTGAATTGCTTGTCGGCATTGGCGATCTCGCCTTCGTACTGTCCCTTCTGCGTCCATCCCAGCGCGCCGGCGTAGTTGCCGAGGCCCGGGTACAGGATCAGATAGCCGATGCCGAACACCAGCGTGACGTAGAACATGTTCAGCCACCACTTGGGCAGCGGGTTGTTCAGTTCCTGCAAATCCTCGTCCCACACGTGCCCCATGGGCTTGGCCTTCTCGCCTTCCTTGGGGCGCGGGCCGCTGGTCATCCAGCGGTTGAGCACGAACATGGCGATGATGCCGCCGACCACCGGGACGATGATGAACCAGTTCCAGAAACCGCTCGTGAAATCAGCCATGATGCTTCTCCCCGGAAGGACGCGCCGGCACGAACTCCTCTTCTTCCAGCGGCAGGCGCGCGGCCTCGTCGAAGCCGCGCTTGCGCCGCGAACTGAAGGCCCAGATGACGATGCCGATGAACAGGATCAGCAGCGCCACGGTCCAGAATGAATGAAAAATCACGGCGTTCATGTCATCTCCGCGCCTTGATGGTGGTGCCCAGGCCCTGGAGGTAGGCGATCAGGGCGTCCATTTCGCTCTTGCCTTCCAGCGCCGCCGGCGCGTTCTTGATGTCGTCGTCGGTGTACGGGTGCCCGAGCGTGCGCAGCACCTGCATCTTCCTCTGCACCAGCGAGCCGTCGAGCTTGTTCTTCGCCAGCCACGGATAGCCCGGCATGATCGACTCCGGCACCACGTCGCGCGGATTCATCAGATGCGCCCGGTGCCACTCGTCCGAATAGCGGCCGCCGACGCGATGCAGGTCGGGCCCGGTGCGCTTGCTGCCCCACTGGAACGGGCGGTCGTAGACGAACTCGCCGGCCACCGAGTAATGGCCGTAGCGTTCGGTCTCGGCGCGGAACGGGCGGATCATCTGGGAATGACACACCATGCAGGATTCGCGAATGTAGATGTCGCGGCCTTCCAGCTCCAGCGCCGGGTAGGGCTTGAGGCCCGCCACCGCCTCGGTGGTGGACTTCTGGAAGAACAGCGGCACGATCTCGACCAGCCCGCCGACGGCGATTACCGCCACCGTCAGGACGATCAGCAGGCCGACGTTTTTTTCTACTTTCTCATGTCCGGTTGCCATGTGCGTTCTCCCTCAGTGCGCCGCCGCCGGGGCGGGAATGGCCGCCTCGACGGGTTTGGCGCCGGCAATCGTCTTCCACAGGTTGTACGCCATGAGCAACATGCCGGTCAGGAAGAACAGGCCGCCCAAAGTCCGCACGATATAGAACGGATGCATCGCCTGCACCGATTCCACGAAGCTGTAGGTCAGCGTGCCGTCGGCGTTGACCGCGCGCCACATCAGGCCCTGCATCACGCCCGCGATCCACATGGCCGAGATGTATAAAACAATCCCGATGGTGGCGATCCAGAAGTGCGTCTCGATGAGCTTGACGCTGTAGATCGCGCGCCCGAACAGGCGCGGGATGAGAAAGTACATGGCGCCGATCGAGATCATGCCGACCCAGCCAAGCGCGCCCGAGTGCACGTGGCCGATGGTCCAGTCGGTGTAGTGCGACAGCGCGTTGACGGTCTTGATGGACATCATCGGGCCTTCGAAGGTGCTCATGCCGTAGAACGACACCGACACGATCAGGAACTTGAGGATGGGGTCGGTGCGCAGCTTCTGCCACGCGCCCGAGAGCGTCATGATGCCGTTGATCATGCCGCCCCAGCTTGGTGCCAGCAGGATCAGCGAGAACACCATGCCGACCGACTGGGTCCAGTCCGGCAGCGCGGTGTAGTGCAGGTGGTGCGGGCCGGCCCAGATGTAGGTGAAGGCCAGCGCCCAGAAGTGCACCACCGACAGGCGATACGAATACACCGGGCGTTCCGCCTGCTTGGGGATGAAGTAATACATGATGCCGAGGAAACCGGCCGTCAGGAAGAAGCCGACGGCGTTATGGCCGTACCACCACTGCACCATGGCGTCCTGCACGCCGGCGTAGGCCGAATAGGACTTGAAGAAGGAAACCGGCAGCGCCGCGCTGTTGAACACGTGCAGCACGGCGATGGTGAGGATGAACGCGCCGTAGAACCAGTTGGCCACGTAGATGTGACTGACTTTGCGCTTGGCCAGGGTGCCGAAAAACACCACGGCGTAGGCCACCCACACCAGCGTGATCAGGATGTCGATCGGCCATTCGAGCTCGGCGTATTCCTTGGTGGTGGTGATGCCGAGCGGCAGCGTGATGGCGGCCGACACGATCACCAGCTGCCAGCCCCAGAAGGTGAAGGCCGCGAGCCCGTCGCTGAACAGGCGTACGTGGCAGGTGCGCTGCACGACGTAATAGGAGGTGGCGAACAGCGCGCTGCCGCCGAAGGCGAACACCACGGCGTTGGTGTGCAGCGGGCGCAGGCGCGAGAAGGTGAGCCAGGGGATGTCGAAGTTGAGCGCCGGCCATGCCATCTGCGCGGCGATCAGCACCCCGACCAGCATGCCGACGATGCCCCAAATGACGGTCATCACGGCGAACTGCCGTACGACCTTGTAATTGTATGTGTCCTGGGCGGCCATGATTCTCCCACTCATTTGTCAGGTGAATAAAGAAAAATTACCTTCACACACGGCGTGCGGCCGGAAAACGCGGAGTATTACTGTTACGAAGCCCGTGAACTATATCCAAGAAGCAATGGGCGCATTCTTGACCCAGATCAAACCCAAAGACGCGACGCGCTGCTAACCGGCATACACCGGTCCGATACCGATATCCCAGAGAATGACGGTGGCCACCAGCACCGCCACCAGCGTCACCAGGCCCACGGCCAGCACCGCGGTGGAAAAAAGAAAGCCGCGCTCCTCGGGAATGCCCATGACGATCGGCACACCGGTGTACAACAGATACACGGAATACCCGAGCACCGGCAGGCCGATCAGCAGGTTCAGCCACAGCAACGGGTACAGCAGCATGAGGCCGGAGAGGAACAGCGGCGTGGCCGTGTACGCGGCCAGCGCGATGCACTGCGGCAGCGTCTGTTTGGCGCCGTAGGTCTGGCCCATCCAGTGGATCATCTTGCCGATGAAGAACACCGCCACCAGGATGGTGAGATAGGACAGGATCGCGATCCAGAGCGCGCTCTCCGGCGTGAGTTTTTGCACTTCGCGCGTAACCACCTGCCAGCCGACCTGGGTGGTGCCGAAGTATCCGGCCAGCGGGGGGATGGTGGCGAGCAGCAGCACGTGGGAACAGTAACACTTGCCGATGGTGCAGTTTTCCTTCCGGATCGATTTCCATTCCTCTTCCGGATGCGACAACAAGCCCCACACGTGACTCAGAATCATGCTTTGCTCCCGCCTGCCGTTTTGATTGCGCGGCAAGTTTCCTGCAAACCATCGTGGACGTCAACGACGGGAATTACCCAGTAATGGCCCAGTATTTCGCTAAACAAAGATTATTTGCGCCGGATTGGTTTCGGAGCGGACGCCTGTTCTTTGCTGCCGTTGACGCCAAGCGCGCCACCGCTGGAATCGTTATAGAATGGCCCGGCCTGAATCAGGCCGCTCGCTGACAACCCATGTCCATTTCCGCGACCCAGACGCTCCCTGCCAAAACAGCAGACTCGCCAGGCTGCTTCCACTGCGGCTTGCCGGTACCGCCCGGCAGCGACTTCCGCGTGGACATCGACGGGGCGCCGCGCCCGATGTGCTGCCGCGGCTGCGAGGCGGTGGCACGCGCGATCGTCGACGGCGGCATGGGCGATTACTATAAATTCCGCACCGCGACCGCGCCCACGGCGCGCGAGATCGTGCCGGAGTTCCTGCGCCAGACCACGCTCTACGATCATCCCGAGATCCAGAAAAGTTTTGTCCGCACTGACGGCGAGCATGAGCGCGAGGCGGCGCTGATCCTCGAAGGCATCACCTGCCCCGCCTGCGTCTGGCTCAACGAACGCCATCTGGCGCAGGTGCCCGGCGTGCTGCAGGTGCACATCAATTACGCCACGCACCGGGCGCGCGTGCGCTGGGACGAGCGCCGCGTGCATCTGAGCGACATCCTGCAGGCGGTCAGCCGCATCGGCTACCTGGCACACCCGTTCGATCCGGGACGCTACCAGCAGCAACTGGAAAATGACCGCCGCCGGCTGCTGCGTCGCGTGGGCGTGGCCGGCATCTTCGGCATGCAAGTGATGACGCTGTCGGTGGCGCTGTACGTCGGCGACTGGTCGGGCACGGAAATGGAGTATCGCCGTTTCTTTTACTGGGTCAGCCTGTTGCTGACGCTGCCGGTCCTGCTCTATTCGGCGCAGCCCTTTTTCCGTTCGGCGTGGCGCGACCTGACACATTTCCGCACCGGTATGGACGTGCCGGTATCACTCGGCATCGGCGCGGCCTTCCTGGCGAGCCTGTGGACCACCGTCACCGGCGTGGGCACGGTCTATTACGACTCGGTGTGCATGTTCGCGTTTTTCCTGCTGACGGCGCGCTACTTCGAGCTGGCGGCGCACAAGCGCGCCTCCGAGGCCTCGGAAGCCCTGGTGCAGGCCACGCCGGCCAGCGCCACGCGCCTCGTGGACGATGGCGGCACGACGCGTGAGGAAATCGTGGCGGTGGCGGAACTGCAACCCGGCGACCACGTACGCATCCGTCCCGGCGAAACCATCCCGGCGGACAGCGTGGTGCTGGAAGGCCGCTCCACGGTGGATGAATCACTGCTGACGGGCGAACACCTGCCGGTACCCAAGGCGCCGGGGCAATCTCTGATTGGCGGTTCCATTAACATAGAAAGTCCGCTCACCGCACGCGTCGAGAAAACCGGGCCGGATACCATCCTGTCCTCGATCCTGCGGCTGCTGGACCGTGCCACGGCGGAAAAACCGCGCCTGGCCCAGCTCGCCGACCGCATCGCCGCCGGCTTCGTGACTGCGGTGCTGCTGCTCGCGGGCCTGACCGCGCTCTACTGGTGGAGCCACGACCCCGCGCTGTGGCTGCCCGCCACCATCGCGGTGCTGGTGGTCACCTGCCCCTGCGCCCTGTCACTCGCCACACCGGCGGCCATCACCGCAGCCACCGGTCACCTCACGCGCCTGGGCCTGCTGGTCACGCGCGGGCACGCGCTCGAAACCTTCGCGCACGCGACCCATTTCATTTTCGACAAGACCGGCACGCTGACACGCGGGCGGCTGCGGCTGCTGGAAACCCGGAGCTTTTCGCGGCTGACGGCAGCGCAGTGCCTGACCCTGGCCGCCGCCCTGGAGCGCCATTCCGAGCATCCCATCGCGCGGGCGCTGATCGAGGCCTCCGGCCCGGCCCGGGCCAGCGCCGCTGAAGTGGTCAACACGCCCGGCGCCGGCCTGCGCGGCACAATCGACGACCGGATTTTTTTCCTCGGCACGCCGGCCTATATCGGGGAACAGACCGGCCGCGCCGTCGATCCCGGCGTGCTCGAACTATTGCGACGCCAGGGCGATACCGTGGTCTTGCTGGCGGGACAAGATGATTTACTCGCCGCGTTCGTGCTCAACGATGAACTGCGCCCCGGCGCGCGCGAGCTGATCGCCGAACTTCAGCGTCGGGGAAAAACCGTCATGCTGCTCACCGGCGATCATGAAACGGCCGCGCACCGGGTGGCCGATGCGCTCGGCATCCGCGAACTGGCGTGGGAACTCAAGCCGGCGGACAAGCTCGCGCGCATCAAGGCGCTGCAACGACAGGGCGCGGTGGTCGCCATGATCGGCGACGGCGTGAACGACGCCCCGGTGCTGGCGGCGGCCCAGGTCTCCATCGCCATGGGCGGCGGCACCGCGGTGGCGGCGGCCAGCGCCGACATGATCCTGCTGTCACAGAACCTGATGCACCTGGCGGATGGATTAACCGTGGCGCACCGCACCCTCGGCATCATCCGCCAGAACCTCGCCTGGGCGGTGGCCTACAACCTGCTCACCATCCCCGCCGCCGCCGCGGGCTATGTCTCGCCGTGGATGGCGGCGATCGGCATGTCGCTGTCGTCACTGCTCGTGGTCGGCAACGCCCTGCGGCTGACCCGCGCCGCCACGACCGGATCGCCTGCCGCCGTGACACTGAACCCGGGATAAGCCATGGAAATTCTCTATCTGCTGGTCCCCCTCGCCGTGCTCATTGCCGGGGTGATCGTATGGGCCTTTCTGTGGTCCATCCGTTCCGGGCAGTTCGACGACCTGGAGGGGCCGGCGCACCGGATACTGATGGACGAGGACGACGCGCCCCGGCGCGCCCGGGACGACAAGCCCGACCTGGCAAAAAAGCCGCCGCGCCGCCGCTGAAACGGAACCCGGGGGCCGGGGCCTGCCGGTAGAGCTTTACGGCATGCTGGAATAAACTAAACCGCCACCAATAAAAAACTGCGCTCCGCGCGTGCCACCACCAAGGAGACTCCATGCGCAAGATCATGCTGCTTAACGCCAAGGGCGGGTGCGGGAAGAGCACGCTCGCGACCAATCTCGCGAGCTATTACGCCTCGCAGGGAAAAGCAGTGGTGATCGCCGACTTCGACCGGCAGGGATCGAGCATGGAGTGGATCGAGCAGCGCCCGCAGGACCGCCCGCCGATCCGCGGCATCGCCGCGTGGCGCGATCCGGTGCGCGTGCCGCGCTCGACCGATTACGTCATCATGGACGTGCCGGCCGGGGCCCATGGCGCAGACCTCACCGCGCTGGTGCGCCGCGCACACACGCTGATCGTGCCGGTGCTGCCGTCACCGACCGACATTCGCGCCGCCGCGCATTTCATCCACGAAATGCTGCTGGTCGGGAAAATCGTGCGCGACGAGACACGGGTGGCGGTGGTGGCCAACCGCGTGCGCGAGAACACTTCCCTGCAGAACACGATGGAAAGCGTCCTGGGCAGTATGAAAATCAATTATTCGACGCTCAATACCCAGATCTATCACAACCTCGAACGTTTTCTGTCGCGCCTCAAGATCCCCTTCATCGCCACCCTGCGCGAAAGCCAGAATTATCTGGTGGCGGATGCGCGCGGGTTGGGGATATTTGATCTGACACGCTCGCAGGTGGCGCGCGACCTCGAGCAGTGGGAGCCGCTGCTCAAGTGGCTGGAAAGCAAACGCAGCATCCCCGAACCGGCCCGGTAACAGCACGGTCCGGCAATTTTCGTATCCGGGGCTATTCCGCCCTGACGGTTATTTTCGACTTGCCCAGCAGGATGCCCTCGCAGCGGCGTGCTTCCGCGCGCCAGGCCTGGCGCGTCTCGAGTTCCGGCCAGAACGGGTAGGTGCGGCACTGGGCCGGGCGCACCGCGTAGATGCGGCAACGCTTGCCCTCTTCGAGGAACACGCAGTCGCCATTGGCGTGCATGCGGACACTCTCCCGTTCGTCGTCGAAACGGAACACGTAGCGCCGGCGCAACCAGTCCCGGCCGATGCCGAGGAAACGCTGGATGCGGCGCTGCTCGCGGCGGCTGACCTCGATAACGTAGCTGCCGCGGCCGGTACAGCATTTGCCGCAGCCAGTACAGGCGAAACGGCGCTCGAACCCGCTGGAGGAACTCATCCGGCGAGTTTCGCAAAAAGGGATGGGGAAGAAAAGATCCGGAGGAAAATACACGCGTCATCCGCGCCGGTGGCGGCGCGGATGACGGTCCCGTGACGGGCTCAAGGCGCGGACAAACCGCGCGTCACTACCGATCTACACCGGGTTATTGAGATTCGTCTTGAAATCCTCGCCCGGGTGCTCGGTCTGGATTTCAAGATAAGCCTTCTTGTTGTCCTCGCTCTCAAAATAGATCTTGAGGGCATTGTCCCCTTTTCCCTCGACGACGAACGGCTTGCCCTCGGGATTTTTGACATCGGCGCCGGAGATGGGATCAGTCGTTGATGTGCGCATGACATGCTCCTTGGTTTGGCAACAATACGTGCAGGCACTATGCCTCTATGCTTTTACAAATACTCCCGCCTCCCCGGTCTGTCAATGACATAGACCCGGTTCTTGCGGCCCGCTTGTGCGCGTGGCCAGCGGATATTTCCTGCGTATTTTCCTGTGCTTAGCCGGGGAAACCGAGCGCCGGACTATACTTTAAAAAGACACGGGCCAATGTCACAGCCATTTCGCGCGGGCACAGGCCAGGGAACGCACTGATGAACCGCTTCGCCTTCACGAATTTGCCGCTGCGGACCCGCTTTCTGGTCGCCATGGGGATCGTTTTCATCCCGCTTCTCGCGGTGGCGATCGGTTCAAGTATTTTTCTGGGGCATGCCGCCAACACGCTGAACCAGGTCGTCGAACAACCGGTTTACAAGCTGCAGACAACGACTCGGCTGCAAAACCAGATTCGCAAGGCCCATGCCCTGGTCAGGGACTATGCGGCGACGCCGCGTTATACCCTGAAAGACCAGTTCGAATCCGAGGCGCGAGCCGCGGAAGCCGTGTTCATCGAGATGCTGGGGAAACCCTTTTTCGGACCGCGGGAACAAACCCTGCTCGCCAACGCCCGGCGCGAATGGAAAGACAGCATGGTGCTGGCCAACGTCGTCTTTTCATCGGACGCCTCCCGGGCGACGCTGTTCCAGCTGGACCAGCGCGTGAACCAGATCATGTTCACGCTGGAGCAGATGTACGAAACCTTCTATGCCGAAATCAGCGCGCAACGCACGCAGATCAACGAATCCGAGAAAGGTTTTTTACTGATCATTTCAGCCACGGTGGGGCTGGGCCTGTTGATCGCCATGGCCGGCGCCGCGTGGCTGGCGCGTTCCGTGCTGGTGCCGCTGCGCGAATTCGAGAAAGGCGTGGCGCACTTCTCCAACGAGAACCTTTCCTATCGCCTGACGCTGAATAACCAGGATGAAATCGGGCGGCTCGCGCTGGAATTCAACGCCATGGCCGAGCGGTTGCTGGCGCACCGGCACAAGCTGGAGGAGCTGTCCGTCCGTGACGGCCTGACCGGCCTCTATAACCGGCGCGAACTCGAAAAGCGCCTGCAGCAGGAAATCCAGCGCGCCCGCCGTTACCGCCGGCCGCTGTCGGTGCTGATGCTGGACATCGACCATTTCAAAAACGTCAACGATCGCTATGGGCACCAGGCGGGCGACGAGGCGCTGATCACCGTTGCCGATCTGATCCAGCTGAACGTACGGCCGGTGGACGTGGTGTGCCGTTACGGCGGCGAGGAACTCGCGGTGATACTTCCCGAAACGGACTCGGAAGGCGCACACACGGTCGCCGAGCGCATCCGCGGCACGGTGGAGGATTCCGTCACCACGACCCCCCAGGGCGACACGATCCACGTCACGGTCAGCATCGGCCTCGCTGTCTTCCCCCGGGATGGTGACACCGCCGCCAGTCTCATTCACGCCGCCGACCAGGCGCTTTACGCCGCCAAGCAGGAAGGGCGCAACCTCGTGCGTAGTCATTAGACTACGCGTCCACTGTCGGTGTTACCGACCCCTTCGCAGCCTGTGTAACTGCTGTTCCGCCTCGGCCAATTCGTCGCTGGAAATTTTCTCCTTCAGGCGCTCGAACGGCACGCGCGCCGACTCGTTGCCGGAACTCAGCGCGACGTTGTACCAGACGAAGGCGCCGACGAGATTGTGCGGCGCGCCACGACCGCTCTCATACATTTGCGCCAGTGTGAACTGCGCGTTGCCATCGCCGCTGAGGGCGGCCTGGCGCGTCCAGAAGAAGGCCTTGCGCTCGTCGCGGGCGCGGGCGGGGCCGTCAAGGTACAACCGGCCGACGCGTTCCTGCGCCACGGCGTCGCCTTGCTTCGCCGCCTCGAACAGCTTGACCAGTTCTTCCGGCACCTGTTGCTGATCCGGCAGGCTGGTCGTGGCGTCTCGCGCCTGAACCGACGCGGATGACGTGTCTTGCCGATTCACCAGCTTGTAGGCAGCCAGAACAGCCAGCAATCCGATGGTCGCAAAAACGGCGGTCTTCCGCAGGCGGGGCCCCTGTCGCGGCGGGGCGCCGGGCTGCACCAGTGCGCGCTGAAGTTCAGCGGCACTGGCAAATCGCCGTGCCGGGTCTTTTTCCAGACAACGCAGCACCACGGCCTCAAGATGCGGCGGGGTGGTGGGGAGAAATTTTCTTGGAGGCTGCGGTTTCTCCTTGAGTTGCTTGAGCGCAATTTCCACCGGGGTGGCGCCGGAAAACGCGCGCCGGCCAGTCAGGCATTCGTAGAGAATGAGCCCCAGCGCATACAGGTCCACACGCTGATCCACCGCCTTGCCCTGCGATTGTTCCGGGGCCATGTATTCGGGCGTGCCCATGATGGTGCGCGCCGTGGCGGTGTCACTGTCCAGGGCACGCGCAATGCCGAAATCCAGCAGCTTCACCAGGCCATCGCGGCCGAGCATGACGTTCTCCGGTTTCAAGTCCCGATGCACCACGCCCCGGGCATGCGCCTCGCCCAGACCGGCTGTGATCTGGCGTGCCAGGTCGATGGTGCGCTCGGGCGTCAGCTTGCCCGCGCGCTTGAGCCAGGCGCGCAGACTCTCGCCATCCACATGCTCCATCGTGAAATACGCCAGATCATCGACGCGATTGAAATCGTAAATGCGGCAGACGTTCTTGTGCGTGATGCGATGCGCCAGGCGGATTTCGTTCTTGAAGCGCTCCATCATGGCCGGGTCGCGCGCAATCTCCGGCCGCAGCAGCTTGAGCGCCAGGATCTCATTGGTTTCGCGGTCACGCACGCGGTACACCATGCCCATGCCACCGTCGCCCAGCGCCTCCATGACCTCGTAACGCGCCGCCAGTGTCTCGGCGATGTTCTGCGCAGCGCCGGGCGTCACCGCCGGCGAGTGCGAAAGAATCTGGGTTTTGATGTCGGACGATTGCATGCCAGGGGTTCAGGTACCGCCGGGGTGCCGGCACATATTTTCACAAGTATAGGCAAGGTGCGGGCACGCGCACCCGCCGATGCCCCCTGTTCCAGACAAAAAAAGCCCGCTTTCGCGGGCTTTTTTGTTACTGAACGGTTCAGGGCTTATTTCTTCGCCGCGATCTCCTCGAGCTGGGTGGCGCGGATGATGTTGCCATCGAGCGCCGCTTCCTTGGCCGTCGCGCCGTAGGCCACCGCCATGAGCTGGGAGTAGTACACCACCGGTATCTTGAACTTGGTGCCGTACTTCTTGTTGATCTGGCCCTGGTACACCTCGACGTTCATCTGGCACACCGGGCAGGGCGTGACGATCATGTCGGCGCCGTGGTCGTAGGCCGACTCGATGATCTTCTTGATCTGCGCCTGGCTCTTCTCCGGTTCGCTGAAGGCGAGCGCGCCGCCACAGCAGGTGACCTTCTGCTCGTACTTGTCGAGCGCCTGGGCGCCCATGGTCTCGGTGAGCTTGTCGAGATACTTCGGGTTCTCGAACGACTCGCCGTCCACGCCGAACGGCCGATTGGTCTGGCAGCCGACATAACCCGCGATCTTGATGCCCTCGAGCGGCTTCTTTACCGGCTTGCCGAGTTCCTCGTAGCCCAGATCCTCGATCAGCACCTCGACCATGTGGCGGATCTTCTGCTTGCCTTCGTACTTCAGGCCGGCTTCCTTGAGGATCTCATTGACGTCCGCGAGCATGGTGGGGGAATGGTTGATGCGCTCCTGCGATTCCTTGGCGCCCAGCCAGCAGGCGGCGCAGGTGGCGACGATGTCCTGGTTGCCGACGTTCTTTTCGGACAACGCGATGTTGCGCGCGTTCATCACGTGGCGCGGCAATTCGCCGCCCTCGGCATAGCCGATGGAAGCGGCGCAGCAGTTCCAGTCCGGTATCTCGTTGAGCTTGATGTCCAGCGTCTTGCACATGGACTCGACCGAGGTCATGTAGTTCGAGGCCGAGGCCTTGCGCTCGGACGAACAGCCGGGATAAAACGAATATTCTTTTCTTGCCATGGTTTAACCCTTTACGCCGCAAAACCTTTGCGCTTGTCTTCGATCTCTTTGGCCTTCTTGATCATCTTGCGAATGTCACCGGCGCCCTTGCAGTGTCCGCCGCTGAACAGGCCGAACGGATTCAGGCGGCCGGTCTTGAGCATGCCCAGACCCACCGGCAGCATCTCCAGGCCCTTCTTGATGCCGGACGCGAAGCCGTCCATGAAGTACAGGCCCACGGACAGCTTCAGTTCGTTCACCCGCCCGGCGCTGGAGATGTTCTTCCAGAACATCTTGGCGAAACGGCGCGTCGGATTCATCTTGGGCGCGATGCCGAGGCGGTGCGCGTAATTCGCCAGGCCGTGCATGATATGGGTGATCGGCAGCTCGCGCGGGCAGCGCACGATGCAGTTGTAGCAGCTGGTGCACATCCACATGGATTCGCTTTTCAGGACCTCGTCGCGCTTGCCGGCGCGGATCATCATGAAGATCTCCTGGGGCGGATGCTCCCAGGCCGGGCCGAGCGGGCAGGAACCGGAGCACACGCCGCACTGCATGCACATCTTGACCCAGTTGCCCTGCTCCACGTTCGCCTCGACCTCCTTCAGGAAGTCGTTGCGGTATTTTTCCACCATCGCTGTGTTCAGATCGCTCATGGTTTCTCCTGGAACTAGAACTTGAGCGGGCTGAGTCCGATCTTCTGGATCGTCTCGGCCATCTCGTTGATCAGCGCCGGCGCGCGCTGGATGTCGGTGATCGCGACCTCGTAGGTCTTGACGCGCTCGACCTCGAGCGAGAGCTGCTTCAGCGTGTCGTCGATCTTGCTCATACGCATGTGCGCCAGTTCCGAACCCTTCACGAAGTGGCACTGGTAGTTCTCGCCCTTCTGGCAACCCATCAGCACCACACCGTCGTAACCGCTGTTGAGCGCATCGGTGACCCAGATGGTGTTGACCGAACCGAGGCAGCGTACCGGGATCACGCGGGTGAAGGCGCTGTACTGGATGTGGTTCATGGCCGCCATGTCGAGCGCCGGATAGGCGTCGTTCTCGCAGGCCAGCACCAGGATACGCGGCTTCTCGGAGAACTGGTCCGGCATGTCCACCGCCTTGAGCTGGTAACCGACGCTGTCCACCGAGTAGTTCTCGAACGAGATCACGCGCACCGGGCAGGCGCCCATGCAGGTGCCGCAGCGCCGGCAGCGGGATTCGTTGAACACCGGATAGCGCTGTTCGTCCTCGTCGATGGCGCCGAACGGGCACTCCACGGTGCAGCGCTTGCACTGGGTGCAGCCTTCGCGGCGGAACTCGGGGAAGGACAGGTCGCCGGAGCGCGGATGCGCGGCGCGGCCGAGCCCGGCGTTTTCCACCGCCTGGATCGCCTTGAGCGCGGCGCCGGTAGCGTCCTCGATCGCCTGCACCATGTCCATCGGGCGGCGCACCGGGCCGGCGGTGTAGATGCCGGTGCGGCGTGTTTCGTACGGGAAGCAGATGAAGTGCGAGTCGTTAAAACCGTGCTTCAGCAGCGGCAGGTCCTTGCCCTGGCGATAGGACATGTTCAGCACCGACTGCTTGTTGGAGGCCCACTTGCCCGGCTCGTCCTGCGGCACCGTTTCGATATCCACACCCGAATTCGCGACCTGGCCGGTGGCCAGTACCACGAGGTCGGCCTTGGCGACAGCATCTTCATTCAGAATCTTGTCCTGGAACTTCACCTGCAATTCGGCGCCGGGGACGACCTCGCTGGCCACGCCCTTGGTGAAGATCACGCCCTTCTTCTGGGCGCTGCGGTAAAAGTCCTCGCCGTTGCCCGGCGTGCGCAGGTCGGTGTACATCACGACCGTGTCGACGTTCGGGTTCTGGTCCTTGAAGTACATCGCCTGCTTGATCGAGGTGTTGCAGCAGTGGCCGGAGCAGTACGGCAGCTCGCCTTCCTTGTCGGAACGCTGGCCGGCGCACTGGATGAACACCACGCTCTTCACTTCCTTGCCGTCGGACGGGCGCTTGATCGGCCCGCCGTTGGCGGCCTTGGCCAGGGCTTCGAGCCCGAGCTGATCGACCACGTCCTTGCTCTTGCCGGCGCCGAGATGCGGCAGCTTGTTCATGTCGTACGGCGTGAAACCGGAAGCCATGATGATGCCGCCGACGTTTTCCGTCGCGGTACTGCCGGATTCGGTGGAAATGTCCACGCTGAACTGGCCCGGCGCGCCGCTGGTCTTGGTGATGGTCGAGCTAAGGTGCACCTTGATGTGCTTGTCCGACTCGATCTGCTTGATCAGGCCGGCGATGCCGGTATCCATCGGATCGGCGTAGGGCTCGCGGTTCGGCACGCGCTTGTGCAGCCTGGCGGCCCAGCCGCCGAGGTTGCCGGTCTTTTCCACCAGCAGCACGTCGTAGCCGGTTTTGGAGGCCTCGATGGCCGCGGTCATGCCGGAGATGCCGCCGCCCACGACCAGGATGCGCTTGTTGTGGCCGACATTGGGATTGGTGCGCGGGATCTGCATCTTGAGCGACTCGGCGCAGCCCATGCGCACGTAGTCCGCCGCCATTTCCTGCACCAGCTCCTTCTTGTCCTCGTCCGCCGGCGTGATCCAGATCACGCCCTCGCGCAGGTTGGTGCGCGAAATGGCGACGTTCTCGAAATTGAAGGTCTCGGCCTTGGCGCGGCGCGAGCAAGCCGCGATGACCACGTGATTCACGCCCTCGTTGGCGATGTCATTCCTGATCAGCTCCACGCCGCTGGCGTTGCACAGGAATTCGTGTTCGCGCACGACCTGGGCCTTGCCTTCCTTCTGCGCGATCATGGCGAGCTGCGCCGTGTCGAGGCGCTCGCCGATGCCGCAGCCCTTGCAGATATAGGCGCCAATTTTTGTATCAGCCATCTTTTAAGCCTCCGCCCGTGAAACGCGGTTAACCACTTGAATCGCCCGCAGCGCGCCGGCCGTGGCGCTTTGCACCGAGCGGTTGACGTCGAGCGCGTTGGACGCGCAGCCGGCGCCGAACACCGCCTCGGTGGTGGCATTGATGTCGATGAAGCCGCTGGCGTCCGCCGCCACGCCCTTCATGATCTTCGAGGCGTCCACCGACGGCTCCATGCCGATCGCGAGCACCACCAGGTCATGCGGGTTGTCGTAGCGGTGATAGCCCTCGGTGTCCACGCCGTGCAGGATCGGATTGCCGTCCTTGTCCGCGGTGATGTTGGCCACCTTGGACTTGATGAATTTCACCTTGGGGTCGGCCTGGATTTTCTTGTAGAAGTCCTCGAAGCGGTCAATGGCGCGGATGTCGATGTAATAGATCGAGACATTGGCGTCGTCGGCATACTTCTCGCGCACATAAGTAGATTGCTTGAGCGAGGCCATGCAGCAGATGCGCGAGCAATGCTTCAAATGGTTGCGGTCGCGCGAACCGGCGCACTGGATGAAGGCGACGTTCTTCGCCTCCTTGCCGTCGGACGGACGGATCAGCTTGCCGCCGGTGGGACCGAACGGGTCCATGAGGCGCTCGAACTCGACGCTGGTGATGACGTTCTCGTAGCGATCGTAGCCGTAGGGCTGGATCTTGTTGGCATCGTAGGGTTTCCAGCCGGTGGCCCAGACCACGGCGCCGACCTTGAAATTGATCGTCTCTTCCTTCATGCCGAGATCGACGGCGTTGTACTTGCACGCGCTCTTGGCTTTTTCGGCATCGGACGTGCCGATGATGCGCGGGTCGAGCACGTAGCGCTGCGGATAGGCCATGGCGGAGGTGAGGTACGCGCCCTTGCGCTTGCCCATGCCGTAGTTGAACTCGTTGTCGAATTCGGTCGTGACGGCCTCGGCGCAGGCGCCGCAGGCGGTGCAGTTCTCGTTCACGTAACGCGGGGAAATTTTGATCGTGGCGGTGTAATCGCCGGCCTTGCCGGTCACCGCGCTCACCTCGGCCAGCGTCAGCACGCGGATGCGCTTGTTGGCCTTGAGGCGCTTGAGATTGATTTCCAGGCCGCAGGTGGGATGGCACAGCTTGGGGAAATACTTGTAGAGCTGGCTCACCCGGCCGCCGAGGCTCGGGTTTTTCTCGACCAGCACCACGTCCTTGCCACATTCAGCGGCCTCAAGAGCCGCGGTCATGCCGCTGATGCCCCCGCCGACCACCAATATAGTCTCGTTCGTCGCGACTACATCCGTCATATCTGCAGCCCTCTTGCTTCGCTGGTTCGTCTTGTCGAATCTGTCGCCCTGCTCGCTGCGGGATTAATCAGAAAATAAGCGCCGCCGGAATTGGGACGGCAACCATACCCCGCCAGGGCGCGGTGTGCCATGATAAAATCGCATCAATTGGATTGAAATTTCGTATGTGCGGATAGAACACTTATATAGAATGCGGTGATCCACACACGACACGAAACAGGCGCACAGCTGTCTGCATTCTCGGTAAGACCGTGGTTAGCGTCAATATGTATTTGCCCGCTCCCTTACGGCACTTGGCTGTCCTGTTTCGCGCGCGAGGCCGGGTTCGGCATGAAGACCACCGCCAAGGCACGGGCTCTGCCATACCCTCCCGGCAAATTTGCACATCAAGCCCGTGAATTTGGCATACTGGGGCAGTCAACGATTAACCAACATCCATGGCAAGACGAACGTAGCAGGGCCACAGCATGTCAGTATCAAAAAATACCGCTCGCGCCACCCGGGTCGAGGAATACCTCATAAAAGATGAGCCTTACTACGAGCCCGTCGGCCAGGAGATCGCTGTCTTCGAGGCGGCATACCGGCAGCAATTGCCGGTGCTGCTGAAGGGACCGACCGGCTGCGGCAAGACGCGCTTCATGCAGCACATGGCCTGGCGCCTCAAGCGCCCGCTTATCACCGTTTCGTGCCACGACGACCTCACCGCCACCGACCTGGTCGGGCGCTATCTCATCACCGCCAACGAAACCGTGTGGGTCGACGGCCCGATGGCGCGCGCGGTGCGCACCAACGCCATGCTCTACCTCGATGAAATCGTCGAGGCGCGCAAGGACACCACCGTGGTGATCCACCCGCTGGCCGACGACCGGCGCGTGCTGCCGATCGAGAAGACCGGCGAGCTGCTCACCGCCGGTCCCGAATTCTGCCTCGCCATTTCCTACAACCCGGGCTACCAGAGCGTGCTCAAGGACCTGAAACAGAGCACGCGCCAGCGTTTCGTCGCGGTCGAGTTCAACTACCCGTCCGCGGCGCTCGAGAAAAAAATCGTGCGGCGCGAGACCGGCGTGGACGAGGCCATGGCCGAGCGCTTGGTGAAATTCGCCGGCATGACGCGCAACCTGAAAGGCAGCGGCCTCGATGAAGGCGCCAGCACGCGCCTGCTGGTGCACGCCGGCAAACTCATGGCCGCCGGCATCGACCCGCGCACCGCCTGCCGCACCGCCATCGCCGAGGCGCTCACCGACGATCCCGAGATGATCGCGGCGGTGAACGAATTAAGTTCTTCGTTATTTTAATTTTTGCCACAGAGGTCACAGAGCACACAGAGAAACCCATCTAGTCTTTTCCTCTCTGTGCCCTCTGTGTTCTCTGTGGCTGAATTCTTATGTCTACCCAATCGTTAACTGTCATCGAGCTGGAAGCGCGCCTCGACGAGGCGCTCGACCCGGTGCTGTCCTCGCGCCGCACCGCGGCGCCGCTGGCCAGGGCGCTGGTTGAACTGGAGCGCGCGCAACAGGATTTCGTGCTGCACTGGGTGGACATCATCATCAAGACCAACGCCGAGATGGCCTACCAGTTCGCCGCGCGCGCGCCGGAGGCCTTCCGCCTCATGCCGCTGCCGGCGATCGAGGCCTGGATCATCCAGGCCATGGACGTGTACGACAAACAGGGGCTGTATCCCGGTTGCTCGGCCTTCGGCGAGTTGCAGGCCTTTGCCGCCGAAACCGCCGAGGCCGCACACAGCATGGCGCTGGAGGAAATCCAGCACGTCCTGGAACTGTTCGTGCAGGGGCTGGCTGGGCGGCCGCTCAAGGTCGAGGCGGCCGCGGATACTTATACTGATACGGCCACACTGTTCCTGCCCGCGCGCCTGCACCGCTTCACCGAGCGCCACGACAATTTCCGTCTCTACAAGGCCATGGCCGCCCATCTGTGGGCGCAGACCTGGTACGGCACCTGGCGTCTCGCGCCGGGAATGCCCGCGCTGACCGAAACGCTGGCGGCCTGCGGTGATGTTGAAAAAGCCACGCGCCTGTTCCACGCGCTCGAAACCCTGCGCCTGAATGCCTGCATCGCGCGCGAGCTGCCGGGTCTGCATCGCGACATGCAGGAGGTCCAGCGGCTCTGCGGAGAAGTGAGTTACCCCGATGCCTGGAAGCCGGCGCTACAGCGCCTGACGGATCCCGCTGCCAGTGCGTCCGACAGCATGGCGCTGCTGCCAGCCCTGCTTGCGGGAGAAATTCCGGCACCGTTCTGTTTCCAGGGCATCCTCTTACCGGAGCGCGCGCAGCAGGCCATGCAGGAACGCCTGGCGCGTGAAAAAGAACTTTTCCGCGAGGCGCTCGGACAGCTTGGCGGAGAAACAGCGGGGCAAAAACCCGAAACGGAAACCGACTCGACACAGAGCACGCGGCAATACGCCATCGAACAGGTTCCCGATCCGGATCATCCGGGGCAGTTCATTTTCCAGCTGCTGCTTGACGGCCAGCCGGTGCAGCCGTTGGCGGACATGCGCACGCTCATGAATTCGATCCTCCAGGATCTCGGGCAGATCCCGGAAGACTATCTGGTGGCGGCGGGCGCGGGCGGCTATCGCCGGCAGGCCGACGAAAAACGCCCGGAAGACGTGTGGAAGGGGACCTACCACGAGGAAGGCGCGTTCCTGTACAACGAGTGGGACCACCGGCGTAATCATTACCGCAAGCACTGGTGCGTGCTGCGCGAACTCGACGTCCACCCCGCCCCGGAGCCGTTCGTGGCGCGCACGCTGGCCAAGTACCGCGGGGTGCTGCCACAGCTGCGCAAGACCTTCGAGGCGCTGCGCGGCGAAAACAAGCTGCTCAAGAAACAGATCAACGGCGACGATGTCGATTTCGACGCGCTGGTGGAGGCCCGCGCCGACATGCAAAGCGGCATGGAGCTGTCGGAACGGTTGTTCACCAAGCTGCACAAGTTCGAGCGCGACATCGCCGTGATGTTCATGGTCGACATGAGCGGCTCGACCAAGGGCTGGATCAACGACGCCGAACGCGAGTCGCTGGTGCTGTTGTGCGAGGCGCTGGAAATCCTCGGCGACCGCTACGCCATCTACGGCTTTTCCGGCATGACGCGCAAGCGCTGCGAGCTGTATCGCATCAAGCGCTTCGATGAGCCTTACAGCGACGACGTACGAAGCCGCATCGCCGGCATCCAGCCGCAGGATTACACACGCATGGGCGTGACCATCCGTCATCTCACCAAACTGCTGAACGATATCGAGGCGCGCACCAAGCTGCTGATCACGCTCTCCGACGGCAAGCCCGACGACTACGACGGCTACCGCGGCGAGTACGGCATCGAGGACACGCGCATGAGCCTGATCGAGGCCAAGCGCGCCGGTATTCACCCGTTCTGCATCACGATTGATGAAGCTGCCCGCGATTACCTGCCACACATGTACGGCGCCGTGAACTGGACGCTGGTGGACGACGTGCGCAAATTGCCGCTGAAAGTATCGGATATATACCGGCGGTTGACGCTCTAATCCCCTGCCTTTGGACACGAGACGGCGGATGGTAGGATGGCCTTATTCTGCTCGGGCCCAAACCCACCCAACTGAAATAAAAACGGGTTCTTTTTTCACCCTTTGCCACGGGCACCGCCGACATGCTCAGACCGGACAAAAAAACGATCCTGCTGATCCTGCTGGCGGTCGCGGTCATGGGCGGCATGGTTTACGCCCTGTACGCCACCGGTCTGATGGATCTGCTCACCAGCAAAAACCGGTTGCTCCAGTTCATCCGGGAAAACCGCTTCCACGCCGCGACCATTTTCATCGGGATGCAGGTCATTCAGGTCGTTGCCGCGCCGTTGCCCGGCGAGGTCACCGGTTTCGTCGGCGGCATCCTGTTCGGGCCGGTATGGGGCGTGGTCTATTCCACCATCGGGCTGACCATCGGCTCGTGGATCGCCTTCATGCTGGCGCGGCTGCTGGGACGGCCGATCGTGGAGCGCATCGCCAGCCGCGAAACCATCGAACGCTACGACTACGTGATGAAGCACAAGGGGCTGCTGCTGGCGTTCCTGATGTTTCTCATCCCCGGCTTTCCCAAGGACATCCTGTGCTACATCCTCGGCCTCGGCCACATGCGCCTGCGCGATTTCCTGATCATCTCGGCGACCGGCCGGCTGCTCGGCACCGTGCTGCTCACCATGGGCGGGACCTTCTTCCGCGATGCGCGTTATGGGGCGCTCTTCACCGTCATCGGGCTGAGTCTCATCATCATCCTGCTGGTGATGATCTATCGCGAGCGGATTGAACGCCGCCTGCAGCGTATTACGGGGGTAATGCACAAGGACGACAAGGAAAAAACGCCGCCGGAACGGTAACCCCGGCGCCAAAAGAGCGGGTATACTCGCGCCACCGTTCACCCCCGACAACAACGAGTCACCTCTTATGACGACACCAGCGAGCGGCACGAGCAAGGCTACCGATGCGCCAGCGCTGATCTGCGGTTCCTTCGCCTACGACACCATCATGGTCTTCCAGGACCAGTTCAAGAATCACATCCTGCCGGACAAGGTGCACATCCTGAACGTCTCGTTCCAGGTGCCGCAGATGCGCCGCGAATACGGTGGCTGCGCCGGCAACATCGCTTACAGCCTCAAGCTTCTCGGCGGCGAGCCACTGCCGATGGGCACCGTGGGCAAGGATTTCGGCCCGTACGCCGAATGGATGGACAAGCATGGCATCCGCCGCCGTCATATCAAGGTCTGCGAGGACACCTACACCGCCCAGGCCTTCATCACCACCGACATGGACGACAACCAGATCACCGCGTTTCATCCGGGCGCCATGAACCGCTCGCACGAAACCCGCGTGACGGACGCCCAGGGCGTCAAGCTCGGGATCGTCTCGCCCGACGGGCGCGAGGGCATGATCCAGCACGCGCGCCAGTTCGCCGAGGCCGGCATCCCCTTCATCTTCGATCCCGGCCAAGGCATGCCGCTGTTCAACGGCGACGACCTGCTGGGTTTCCTGGAACAGGCCACCTGGGTCACGCTCAACGACTACGAGGCCGAGCTGATGCAGGAGCGCACTGAAAAGCGCCTGAGCGAACTGGCCAGCCACGTGAAGGCGATCATCGTCACGCTGGGGGCGCGCGGCTCCTGTATCTATACCGACGGCAAAGTGATCGAAATCCCGGCCGTCAACGCCGCCGCGGTCAACGACCCGACCGGCTGCGGCGACGCCTACCGCGCCGGGCTGCTTTATGGCCTGTCACGTGACATGGACTGGGAAACCACCGGCCGCATCGCCGCCCTGCTGGGCGCCGTCAAGATCGAGCGTCACGGCACCCAGAACCACTTCTTCAGCCGCGATCAGTTCGCGTCCCGCTTCAAGGAAAGTTTCGGGTATAGTCTGTAGCGATTTTCCGGCGTTCCCGCGCTGGAGCTGTCGACGCAAGGAGGGATGGCCTTGGTGGACACCGGACTGCCACCCCTGATCCAGGCGCTGATGCACCCTGCCTGCTATGGCCACCCGGTGCGGGACATCCGCCTGGTCGAGACCCATATTTCCTGGGTGCTGCTGACCGGTCCCTTCGCCTACAAAATCAAGAAGCCGGTCAACCTGGGTTTCCTCGATTTCAGCAGCCTCGAAAAACGCCGCTTTTTCTGCGAAGAGGAGCTGCGCCTGAACCGGCGGCTGGCGCCGTCGCTGTATCTCGAAGTCGTCTCCATCAGCGGTTCGCCTGAATCACCCTTGCTCTCCGGCAACGGCGCGGCCATCGAGTACGCGGTCAAGATGGTCCAGTTCCCCGAGGCGGCGCGGCTCGACCGGATGCTGGCGCGCGGCGAGCTGGGTCCGCCGCACATCGATCTGCTGGCGCGGGAACTGGCCGAATTTCACGGCCGCGTCGCCGTGGCCGGCAACGACCAGCCCTTCGGCGATCCGGATCACGTCTACGAACCGGTGCGGCAGAATTTCATCCAGATCCGCTCGCGTATCGAGGCCGGGGACGAGACCCTGCTGCAACGACTGGAAAGCTGGAGCGAGCTGAATTTCAACGAACTGCGCCAGACATTCGAGGCCCGCAAGCGCGGGGGCTTCATCCGCGAGTGTCATGGCGATGCGCATCTGGCCAACATGGTGTGGCTCGAGGAACGCGCCATGCTCTTCGACTGTCTCGAATTCAGCGACAACCTGCGCTGGATCGACGTCATGAGCGAGCTGGCCTTCCTTGTCATGGACCTCGATGATCGCGGGCGTCCCGGGCTCGCGCGGCGCGCATTGAACGCTTACCTCGAACACACCGGCGATTACGCCGGCCTGGCCGTGTTCCGCTTCTACCAGGTTTATCGCGCACTGGTGCGCGCCAAGGTGGCGTGCATACGCCTGTGCCAGAGCGGCCTGAGCGATACGGAAAAAAACCGCGGGCGCGGGGAATACCGGGGCTACGCGAATCTCGCCGGGCGCTACACGCAGCCGCCGCCACCCGCGCTCATCATCACCCATGGTTTGTCCGGCAGTGGCAAGACCTGGCTGTCGCAACAGCTGCTGGAAGCGCTCGGCGCCGTGCGCGTGCGCAGCGACATCGAGCGCAAGCGCTTGCACGGGCTCGCGCCCGGCGCGCGCAGCGGCTCCGGCATTGCCAGCGGGATTTATGCCCCGGATGCCAGCCGACGCACCTACGCGCATCTGGCGGAACTCGCCGCCACGATCCTGCGCGCGGGACACAGCGTCATCGTCGACGCTGCCTGTCTCAAACGCGAACAGCGTGATTCGCTGCGCAGCGTAGCGCAACAAGGGCGCATGCCTTGCGTGATTCTCGATATCCGCACGCCGGAAACCATCCTGCGCCAGCGCCTGCGGCAGCGCGCCGCACAACAGCACGAGGTTTCCGAGGCCGGGTTGACGGTGCTGGATCATCAGCTGGCCACCCGGGAACCGCTCGCGGACACTGAACAGTGTCATGTCCTGAGCGTGGATGGCGCGGCACCGGACATGCCGTACCTGGAGCGACAATTACGCGAACGGCTGGTTTCCATCTGAGCCGGCGCTGGCGCGATCCCCGCGGTTTTTGTTAACCGGCGGAATTGCTGCCGGTTAACAGGAGCGGGGCAAGCCGCGTCCGGGGGATTGGGATGAACATATATTAAGGTAAAACCCCCGACGTCGTTTGCGACCTTGTCATAAATTTTTTACAAGCTTGACACCAACCACCTTATGAGACTAAAACTACAACATGTAGTGGTTGGCCACGGTCAGAGGCCCATTACCTAGTATTCACTAAAAAAACAGCACGGCGTGTGCCCCACAGGCACCGGAGGACAGGAATCCATGAAGGTCGTCCAATTACAGGCAGAAGACCCGGTTGTCTCCGAGAAACGCGCGGATCTGGGGGCGGAAATCCCCGTACAACCCGCTTCCCTCGACATCTGGGACAAAAAATACCGCCTTAAAAGCAAGACCGGCGAGGTCATCGACCAGGACATCGCCGGGACCTACGCCCGCGTGGCCCGGGCCTTGGCCGACGTCGAGGAAATCCCGGAAAAACGCGAGGAATGGTTCGAGCGCTTCTTCTGGGCCTTGCAAAACGGGGCGATCCCGGCCGGGCGCATCATTTCCAACGCCGGCGCCCTGGAGCACAAACCCGCCACCAGCACCATTAATTGCACGGTTTCCCGGGCGGTCCCGGACTCCATGGACGGCATCCTGTCCTCCGTCCACGAGGCCGGCCTGACCCTGAAGGCTGGCTGCGGCATCGGTTACGAGTTCTCTACCCTCCGCCCCAAAGGGGCGTTTGTGAGCGGGGCCGGGGCTTATACCTCCGGCCCCCTCTCTTTTATGGATATCTTCGATGCCATGTGCTTCACCGTCTCGTCCGCCGGCGGCCGGCGCGGGGCGCAGATGGGCACCTTCGACATCGCCCACCCGGACATCATGGATTTCATCAAGGCCAAGCGCGAGGACGGACGGCTGCGCCAATTCAACCTGTCATGCCTGATCACCGACGAATTCATGCAGGCGGTGAAAAAGAACGGCTCCTGGGACCTGCTATTCCCGGTCAGCCGCCACGAATACGAAGACCCCGAGGCGCGCATCCTGTGGCGCTACTGGCCGGTGACCGAGGGCTATATCACCAACAACCTCGGCCAGGTGGCCTGCAAGGTGTACAAGACCCTGCCGGCGCGCCGGCTGTGGGACCTGATCATGGCCTCGACCTACGATTACGCCGAGCCCGGGTTCATCCTGATCGACAAGATCAACGAGATGAACAACAACTGGTTCTGCGAGAACATCCGTGCCACCAACCCCTGCGGCGAGCAACCCCTGCCGCAATACGGCTCCTGCCTGCTGGGTTCGGTCAACCTGACCAAGTTCGTGGAAGAGCCCTTCACCGACGCGGCGCGCTTCAACTGGGACAAGTACCGCGAGGTGGTGGCCACCTTCACCCGCATGCTGGACAACGTGGTCGAGATCAACGGCCTGCCGCTGGCGCAGCAGCGCCACGAGATCCACCACAAACGCCGCCACGGCATGGGCTTCCTGGGCCTCGGTTCCACGCTCACCATGCTGCGCATGAAATATGGCTCGCCCGAATCGCTCGAATTCACCGAGCGCGTGGCGCGCGAGATGGCCGAGGTCGGCTGGGAGGTGGGCATCGCGCTGGCCGAGGAAAAGGGCCCGGCTCCGATCATGGAGGAGGAATTCAGCGTCACCGAGGAGATGCTGATCCGGCGCCCGGAGATGCGCCGTGATGGCTACACCGTCGGCGACCGGGTCAAGGGCAAGGTGCTGCTGGCCCGCTACAGCCGCTACATGCAGCAGTTCGATGCCGCACTGATCGAGCGCATCGCCGAGAAGGGGGCGCGCTTCACGCACCACACCTCGATCGCTCCCACGGGCACGATCTCACTGTCGCTGGCCAACAACGCCAGCAACGGCATCGAGCCGTCGTTCGCCCACAAGTACAGCCGCAACGTGCTGCGCGAAGGCAAGAAGAGCAAGGAAAAGGTCGAGGTGTTCTCGCATGAGCTGCTCGCCTACCGCATCCTGGTGAACCCCGACGCCGACCCGGATGCCACCGACGGCAAGAACCGGCTGCCGGACTACTTCATCACCGCCGACCACATCAAGCCGCGCGAGCACGTGGACGTGCAGGCGGCGGCGCAGAAATGGGTGGATTCCTCCATTTCCAAGACCGCCAATGTCCCCACCGACTTCCCGTACGAGGACTTCAAGGACATTTATTTATACGCCTACGAGAAGGGCCTGAAAGGCTGCACCACCTTCCGCTTCAACCCCGAGGCGTTCCAGGGCGTGCTGGTGAAGGACAAGGACCTCGAGAACACCACCTACCGCTTCCAGCTGGAGAACGGCGAGGTCATCGAGGTCAAGGGCAACGAGGAAATCGAATACGACGGCGAGGTCCATAACGCCGCCAACCTGTATGACGCCCTCAAAGAGGGCTACTACGGGCGTTTTTAACCGCATACCGTAGACCGTGGGTCGCGAACGCGTAACCAATCGCTGACGTCTCACGGTTCACGAAACATGACTTACGGAGTTTGAACATGGCCATCAAGATCAACGAAAAAATCACCGCGTACGAGGTCGTCAAGGAAGAGCCCAAGCGCGTCGAGAACAACGTCGTGCACATGCACGAGAAGCTCGAACGGCCCGAGGTGCTGGTCGGTTCCACCTACAAGATCAAGACCCCCCTCACGGAGCACGCCCTGTACGTCACCATCAACGACATCGTGCTCAACCCGGACACGCCGCACGAGAAGCGCCGGCCCTTCGAGATCTTCATCAACTCCAAGAACATGGATCACTTCCAGTGGGTGGTGGCCCTGACCCGGGTCATCTCGGCGGTGTTCCGCAAGGGGGGTGATGTCACCTTCCTGGTGGAAGAGCTGCATTCGGTATTCGACCCGCGCGGCGGCTATTTCAAGAAGGGCAAGTACACCCCCTCGCTGGTTGCCGACCTGGGCGACGTCATCGAGCGCCACATGAAACTGATCGGCCTGATCCAGACCGAGGAACCGGACGCGGCGCGCCAGCAGCTGATCGCCGAGAAGCGCGCCGAGCTGAAAAAGCGCGCCGCGGCAACGGAAACCGCCGCTGCCGATCCCTGCGACTTTCCCGCTGACGCACAGCTCTGCATCAAGTGTTCCACCAAGGCCGTCATCAAGATGGATGGATGCATGACCTGTCTCAACTGCGGCGACTCGAAGTGCGGATGATGTTCGTTGCAATGAACGAGCGAGACGAGAAGGCATCATCGTTGCGCAAAAAATCAGGACAAAGTGTTTGCAATTTTTTTTCCGTTGCTTTAATGTCTTGACACATCAGGTCACTGTGCTAGACATGAAGTGAACTTTGTATACGGATGTCACTGCCCGGATGACGGGATGCCGCGGAAGCAGATGAGCAAGATCGCGGCGCCGGGCGGAACCAGGATCAACCAAGAGTTAATGGATCGATTGCGAAGCTCGACAACTGGTAGCAAAGATATCAGCACCCCCCTGCAGCAGTGTCTGGCTGCCAGGTCCTGTTCTTCCCGCTCTCCCCGCATACCCTTGTCCGCCGGTCATTCCCGGCGCACATCACTGTCCCGAATCCATGAAAAGACGGCTGCGCGCCGTCTTTTTCCATTGGCAACGCGCAGTACCGTCGGGGGGTTTTGGCCCCTGACTTCCCTGCAAGTCCCTTAACCACAATCCAAAGGAGCTCATCATGGCTAAGAAAAAAGCAGCCAAGAAAAAAGCAGCTAAGAAAAAGAAATAACGCGAGAGGCGAGGGGAGTTCGGATCGTAGCGCGTTCCGCGCCAAGCGCGGGGAGCAGTCGCTGCTTCGGATAACCTTACCGCCTTCGTTAGCGATAGCCGGTAACACCCGCCGCGGTTGAGGTTGGCGAGGTGTTACCGGTTTTTTATTGCCCGTCTGACTGCCCGGTTGCCCGCGTCAGCGACGTCCCCATCCGGGTATTTTCGCCGCAAAGGCCCTTCCTGCCTACCCTGAATATTTTTATTTGAAAACAGCTGGTTAGTGCTTTTCAGGGGAACGACGCAACTCCCGATCCAGCGCTTCCAGCCGTTGCGGCGTACCCACGTCACGCCAGTCGCCGGCATAGTGTTCGCCGCTGACCTGTCCGCGCGCCATGGCGGCGCGCAGTAATGGCGCCAGCGGAAACTTTCCCGGCTGGCATTCCGCAAACAGGGCGCGCGCATAGACGCCGATCCCGCTGAAGGTCAACCGGGGTTCACCCTCGGCGTGGACCCGGCCGGCGCGCAAGGCAAAATCACCCTGCGGATGTTGCGGCGGGTTATCCACCAGCACCAGATGCGCCAGACCCTCGAGACGGATCGGCAAGCGTTCAAACGGGAAATCCGTCCAGATGTCGCCGTTGATCACCACGAACGGGTCGGTGTCGATCAGGGGCAGGGCCTTGAAGATGCCGCCACCGGTTTCAAGCCCCCCGGCAGCCTCGTGGGAATAGCGGATGCGCGCCCCATGGCGAGCGCCATCACCCAGATACCGCTCGATCTGCTCGCCCAGATGCGAGTGGTTGATCACGAGGTTATGGAATCCGGCGCACGCCAGGCCGTCGATCAGATGCACGATGAGCGGCTTGCCGCCGGCCTCGAGCAAGGGTTTGGGAACGGTGTCCGACAGCGGCCGCATGCGCTCGCCGCGGCCGGCCGCGAGAATCATCACCATGGGTTTCGTCACGCCGCCCCCGGCAATTTGAGTTCATGCAACAAGGCCTGCAACGGTTGCAGATCCGGGTAGCGGGCGCTCACCTCGTGCACATAGCCGAGGGTGCGCGGGATGTCCGCCAGGTAGCCGGGTTTGCCATCGCGATGGTTCAGGCGCGCGAAGATGCCGCTGGCCTTGAGGTGCCGCTGTACCCCCATCAGGTCGAACCAGCGCAGAAATTGCGCATCGTCCTCGCCCACCGGGATCCCGGACTGGTGCGCGAGCTCGTGATAACCCTTGACCCAGTCCTCGACCTGCACGCGCGGCCAGGCGATGTAGCAATCGCGCAACAGCGACGCCAGGTCGTAGGTTACCGGCCCCAGCACGGCATCCTGAAAATCGAGAATCCCCGGGTTATTCAGGCGTGTCACCATCAGGTTGCGCGAATGATAATCGCGATGCACCCACACCCGCGGCTGGGCCAGGGCCGAGCGCGCCAGTTGCGCGAATACCTCGTCCAGCACCCGGTTCTGGCCGGCGCTGAGCCGCAAGGCCAGGTGATGTCCGAGATACCATTCGCGGAAGATCTCCATCTCGCGCAACAGCAGCGCCTCGTCGTAGTCCGGCAGGAATCGGTCGGCGCTGGTCGAGGTCCCGGCCTGCAACACGATCAGCGCCCCCAGGGCGTCGCCATAGAGCCGTTCCACCGTCTGTTCGTTGAGACTCCCCTGGTAGAGCTGCTCGCCCAGGTCGGTAATGAGCAGAAAGCCGCGCTCGTGGTCCTGCTCCAGCACTTCCGGCACGTTCAGGCCGAGGGCGTGGAAATGGCGCGCAATGGTGACGTAGGAGCGCATGCCACCCTTGTCCGGCGGCGCATCCATGACGATCAGGCTTCGGCTTCCCAGCGTGACGCGGAAATAACGGCGGAAACTGGCATCCGCCGAGGCCGGGCGGATATCGAATGCGCCCGCGCCCAGTACCCGGCCGGTCCATGCCTTGAGTGCCTCGAAACGTTTATCCAAGGGTGGTCAGTAAATAAAACCCGCACGTGCGGGAAAACGCCTTGATGGGGCCGACATAGTATGCAATTTTATGCCCGCCATCGAAAATATCGCCCTGCTTCGTTCGTCTGGACATAATAAAACAATGCCATCCCGGTTCCCATGCCTCGTTGCCGCCTGATTCGCGCCGCCCTGTGCCTGATTGTTGTCACGGGCGCGGGCTTGGCTTCGACGGTGCGGGCCGGAGACACGGCACCCTGCCCGGAGCGCCCGCCACGGCTACCCGCCGCGGCGCGGCCTGGCATCGCGGTGACGGAAAATCCGCCGGCGGAGCTGTACGCCCGGGAACTGCGCCTGACAGGCGAAGGTGTCAGTGAATTCACCGGCGACGTGGAGCTGCGGCGCGACGGCCAGTCCCTCAGCGCCGACTACCTGCGTCACGACAAGGGCAGCAGCATGATCGACGCCACCGGCAACGTCACGTTCAAGGACACCTCCGGCCTGAGCTACCAGACCCAGGACACGCACATCAATCTGGGTTCGCGCACCGGTTACAGCGGCGCCGGCAGTTTTCGCTTTGAAGACGGTAGCGCCCGCGGTGACGCCGAGCGCATCGACTTCGAAGGCCCGGAATTCACGCGTTTCACGCGGGTGCGTTACACCACCTGCGCGCCGGGCCAGGACGACTGGTTTCTCAAGATGAAGGAGCTCGAGCTCGACACCGAAGAGGACATCGGTACCGCCCACCACACCTCCATCAACTTTTATGGCGTGCCGGTGTTTTATCTGCCCTATCTCAGTTTTCCGATTTCCGATGAGCGCAAATCCGGCTTTCTGATACCGCGCCTGGGTCACGCCAGCAATCGGGGCCTCGAAATTGACACGCCCTACTATATCAATCTCGCCCCCGATTACGATGACACCCTGACGCCCCAATACATGTCCAGGCGCGGACTGATGCTGCAAAACGAATTCCGTTATCTCACCCCGCGCTCTCATGGCACGCTGCAACTGGAGACCCTGCAAAACGACAGGCTCGCCAATGGCGACGACCGCGCGGCGGGCATCTACCAGCACACGACGGCCTTCAGTCCCCGGTGGTCCGGTTACGTGGATGTGCGCGGCGTGTCGGACAAACAGTATTTCGACGACTTCCGCGACGATCTGGGCGTCACCAGCCAGACCCATCTGCCGCAGAACGCCGAGCTGGCTTATCACGGCCCGGTATGGAATTTCAGCGCCCGTGCCGCCGACTACCAAACCATCGACCGTTCCATCGTGCCCGCGGATCGTCCCTACGCACGGTTGCCCGAGTTCAATCTTTCACTTAACCGTCCGGTCGAATCCAATCGTCTCAATTATTCTTTCGAAAGCGAACTGGTGAGCTTCGAGCGCGACGCCAGTCTTACCGGCGAGCGCCTGAATCTGAGCCCGTCGGTGAGCCTCCCGTTATCCAACAGCTACGCCTTTCTGACTCCGATGATCGGGCTGCGACACATCGCCTACCGTCTCTCCAGCGTGCCGGATGCCACCCCGGCGCTGACGCGCGGCGTATTCAGTCTCGACAGCGGGCTCATCTTCGAGCGCGACTCGCGCTGGAGCGAACGCCTGTTCACGCAGACATTCGAGCCGCGCCTGTACTACCTCTACGTCCCCGGCAAAAACCAGGACGCCCTGCCGAACTTCGACACCGGCGTGCCCGACTTCAGTTTCTACAACCTGTTCCGTGACAACCGTTTCGTCGGTGGCGACCGCATCGGGGACGCCAACCAGATCACCGTCGCCGCCACCACGCGTTTCATCGATCAGCAGGACGGCGTCGAGCGGGCGCGCGCCAGCCTGGGACGGATTTATTACCTCGCCGACAGGGAGGTCAACCTGCCGGCGGCCACCAGCGGCACCGATGCCTCGGACATCGTGGCCGAATTCACGGCGACGCTCGCCAGCCACTGGCATGTGCGCAGCAGCGCCCAATGGAATCGCGAGGACAACTACACCCAGAAATACGGCTATTACCTGCAATACAATCCGGCGAAAGACCGCATCGTGAATCTCGGCCGGCGCTACTCACGCGGCGAACTGGAACAGACCGACATCTCCGCGGAATGGCCCTTCGCCGCGCGCTGGACCTTCCGTGGCCGCTCGCTTTACTCCCAGGAAAGCAACCGCAACCTGGAGAGCTATGCCGGCGTGCAATACAACGCGTGTTGCTGGGCACTGCGCCTGATGGCAAGGCGTCGACTGGAGGTGGATGCGCTGAACAGCAATACCGCCACCGAACAATTTTCCATCATGGTTCAACTTGAGCTGACCGGCCTCTCGCGACTCGGGCATATGCCGGGCAGCCCGCTGAGCGAAAGCGTGTTTTCCTTCGCGTCGCCGATGGCCGCTCCTCGGGCTTCCGGCGCGCCCTAGTGCGTCCCCGGCTTCGTCAGTGGCGCGCCCCGGCACCCTGGATCGTGTTATCCTAGCGCGCTCGAACTCCGGCGCCTGCGCGCTGTCCACGGAATACCCGGATACAAAATCATGCATGCCTTCCTCAAATCCGCCGCGCTCGGCATGGCGCTGACAGTCCTGATGCTGTCGCTGCCATCCGCCCTGGCGACGGCCGCGGCGCAGCGCGTCAGCGACATCGATCGCATCGTGGTGGTCGTCAACGACGATGTCATCACCGAGAGCGAACTCATCCAGCGGCTGCGCGAGACCCGCAAGCAGCTGGAGATGGAGAAAATCAGCGCGCCGCCGGATGCGGCGCTGCGCAAACAGCTGCTCGAACGGATGGTGCTGGAGCGTTTGCAGCTGCAACTCGCCGCCCAGAGCGGCATCCGCATCAGCGAATCCGACGTGGACCGGGCCTTTGAAACCGTGGCGCTGCGCAACAAGCTGGGCGTCGAGGAATTCCGCAAGGTCCTGGCGCAGAAGGGCATGGACGTCGCGGCTTACCGCAACCAGCTGCGCGACCAGATGACCATCCAGCAGTTGCTCGAACGCGAGATCAGCAACCGCATCACCGTCACCGACAACGAGGTCGAGAATTTCCTGGAAAATCCCCAGAGCCGCGCCGACATGGACGTGACCTATCAGTTGTCGCATATCCTGATCGGCATTCCCGAAGCGGCCTCGCCCGAGGCGATCCAGGCGGCCCGGAAACGCGCCGAGGATATTCACCGCCAGCTCGCCGGGGGCGCCAATTTCGAGCAGACCGCCGTGAGCCAGTCCCAGGGCGCGGACGCCCTCAAGGGCGGCAATCTCGGCTGGAAGAAGGCGGGCGAGCTCCCGGAACTGTTCCTGGCCACGATCAAAAACATGGCGGTTGGCAGCGTCAGCGAGATCCTGCGCAGCCCCAACGGTTTCCATATTCTCAAACTGAACGGCAAGCGCGGCGGCGACCAGGCGGAGGCCGTGACCCAGACCCACGTGCGCCACATCCTGCTGAAACCGAGCGAAATCCAGTCGCTGGACGATGCCCGCCAGAAATTATCGGGGCTGCGCGAACGTATCGAGAACGGCGAGGACTTCGCCGCGCTGGCGCGCGCGCATTCCGACGACACCGGTTCCGCCGCCAACGGCGGCGATCTGGGCTGGGCCAATCCCGGCCAGATGGTTCCGGAGTTCGAGAAGGCCATGAACGCGCTCCAGCCGAACCAGTTGAGCCAGCCCGTGAAAACCCCTTTCGGCCTGCATCTCATCCAGGTGCTCGGCCGGCGCAGCCACGACGTGACCCAGGAACGCGAGTTCGCCGCGGCGCGCCAGCAGATCCATGCGCGCAAGGCGGACGAACGCTACGAACAATGGGCGCGCCAGCTGCGCAACGAGGCCTTCGTCGAGTATCTGCTGGAAGAAGTCAATTAGCGCACCGCAAAGGCGCAAAGAGCGCAAAGGAATTAAGAGGAAGAGTTAAAAAAGCTTTTTCCAGCAATTCTTTTTCTTTGCGTCCTTCGCGTCTTTGCGGTGAAATCCTCAGTTATGTCTATCCCCGTCATTGCCCTCACCCCCGGCGAACCCGCCGGCGTCGGACCCGACCTGGCGATCCAGCTCGCGCAGCGGCCGCCGGCCTGCGCGCTGGTGCTGATCGCCGATCCCGCGTTGCTGGCGGAGCGTGCACAGCAGCTGCATCTGCCATTTGCCGCGGGTGAATGGAAAGGCCGCAAGTCCGCCGGTCAGGGCGTGTACGTGCTGCCGGTCCAAACCGCACGGCCCGTCAGCGCCGGACGGCTCGACACGGCCAATGCGCCCTATGTCATCGAGACACTAAAATCCGCAGTCGCCGGCTGCACGAGCGGCGAATTCGACGCGCTGGTCACCGGACCGGTGCACAAGGGCAGCATCAACGATGCTGGCATTGCCTTCACGGGACACACCGAAATCCTGGCGAAACTGAGCGGTGCGGTGCAGCCAGTGATGATGCTGGCGGCCCCCGGCCTGCGCGTGGCGCTTGCCACCATCCATCTACCACTGTCCGCCGTGCCACGCGCCATCACACGCGAACGCCTCACGGCGGTGATTGAGGTGCTGCACGCCGACCTCAAGCACAAATTCGGCATTGCCGATCCGGTCATTCTCGTTTGCGGACTCAACCCGCACGCCGGGGAATCCGGCCATCTCGGGCGCGAGGAAATCGAGGTGATCGAACCGGTGATCAAATCCCTTGCCGCCCGGGGCCTGCGCCTGCGCGGCCCGGTGCCGGCCGACACCGCGTTCATTCCCTCCCAGTTGCAGGGCGTGGACGCGGTGCTGGCCATGTATCACGACCAGGGCCTGCCGGTGCTGAAGCATCATGACTTCGCGCACGCCGTGAACGTCACGCTGGGCCTGCCGTTCGTGCGCACCTCGGTGGATCACGGCACGGCGCTGGAACTCGCCGGAACCGGGCGCGCCGACCTCTCCAGCCTGGTCGCCGCGATCGAAATGGCTATAAAACTTGTAAAGAAAAAATAGACAGGATTCACGGGACTAACAGGATTTTGAAAAACAAACTAATGTGACTTCTGTTCTAATCCTGTAAATCCTGTTAATCCTGTCCATTCTCTTATGCTTCATCCAAAAAAACGTTTCGGCCAGCATTTCCTGCATGACCGCAACGTCATCGGCCGCATCGTCGCGACGCTGGCGCCGCGGCCCGGGGATCACATCGTCGAGATCGGCCCGGGCAAGGGCGCGCTCACGCGCGAGCTGGCCGCGCACCTGCCCCATTTCGATGCCGTGGAACTCGACCGCGACCTGCTGGCGCATTTGCATGCGACCATTCCCGCCGGCAAGCTCACGCTGCACGGCGCCGATGCGCTGAAATACGATTTCTGCCAGCTCATGCAGCAAGACCGCAAGCTGCGCCTCGTCGGCAACCTGCCCTACAACATCTCCACGCCCCTGCTGTTCCACCTGCTGGACCAGGCCGGCTGCATCCAGGACATGCTGTTCATGCTGCAAAAGGAAGTGGTGCAGCGCCTGGCCGCCGCGCCCGGCGGCAAGGATTACGGCCGGCTGTCGGTGATGATCCAGTATCGCTGCGCGGTGGAAAAACTGTTCGATGTCGCGCCCGGCTCCTTCACACCGCCGCCGAAGGTGGATTCAAGCGTGGTGCGCCTGGTCCCCCATGCAAAACCGCCCGTGGCCGTCAACGACGAGGCCCAGTTCGCCAAGGTGGTGCGCGCCGCCTTCGCCAGTCGCCGCAAGACCCTGCGTAACAACATGAAGGGCTTGCTCAGCGCCGAGGACATGACAGCGCTGGGCATTGATCCCACCCGGCGCGCCGAAACGCTCACGCTCATGGAGTTTGCCGCGCTGAGCAATGAAATTTCCCTACTGTCGGCTTGATGGCGTATGTCGTGTTTGTATTTTTGATTCAGGTCGCGATAAAAAATACTAACTCATTGAAAAAATATATATATTAAAATCATACGATACCGCTATACAGTTACCGTTATAGACTACTTGTCGCTTTGTAAGCGGCGCTCAGGCCATCCAGTTGGTTTTAGTTAGGCATATATCTGCGATACGTGCAATTTCTTGGATTCGAAACTCTTATTCAATAAATAAATTAAGGAGGAGACGAGCATGCTTACAAATAAATCCTTATCAAGATCGTTTATTTTTCTGTTAGGACTGTTGGCGGTGCCGTGCGCCAAAGCTGCGCCCGTAACATTTGGATTTACTGGGTTCGTCTATGAAGTTATTGATCCACTGTTGGCGAACCGCTTCTCGGAGAATCAAGCTGTTTCAGGCTCATACACGTTTGAGTCAACCGCCCTGGCTACTTACCCTAATATATCCAACCCTAACGTTGTGGATTACCCCGGATTGTTAAATATCTCTCTGACGATTGGGGATTACACCGCAACGTACAACCCCTCGTCATTTCCGGGGATGATTAGAATTGTCAACGACCTCACTGGTTGGGGTGATTCATACGAGGTATGGGCGGGTATGAGCGGTGCCAGTATTGGAGGAATTCCGCCCAGTTTTTTTGTCACTGCCATGAATGATTGGACCGGAATGGCGCTGTCATCGTTGGCACTGCCCGTAGACGCCTCACAATTGGCATCCTTTGACAATCAACAATTCCAGTTAATATTTACGGAGTACGTCGATCCGCTCACCATGATTGATCATGTCCTTGATGGCGAGATTACCTCGATAACAACAAGCGTTGTTCCGCTTCCCGGTGCTCTGCTGTTGTTCGTGTCGGGCTTATTCGTATCGTTTGGTTCATTTGGTTTTTTGAAGAAACGACGCAGGCATCAAGCCTAACCTGCTGCTCGGACTAAAACGGGACGGAGGGATTAAACTTTAATCCCTCCGTCCCGTTTTAGGACCTCTCCAACTCCACCATCCTGCCCTCGATCCACTCCTCCACCTGCTTGATGATCTCCTCGGCCTTGCGGCCGCGCGGGTTGATCGTGGGGCCGATGACCACGCGCACGGTGCCGGGCTTTTTCAGGAAGCCGCGACGCAACCAGAACGAGCCGGCGTTGTGCGCCACCGGCACCACCGGGTAGCCGGTCTCGGCGGCAAGGATGGCGCCGCCCATGGCGTAGCGCTTGCGCGTCCCCGGCGCCACGCGCGTGCCCTCCGGGAACACCACCACCCAGATGCCGGATTGCAGGCGCTCGCGCCCCTGCGTGACCACCGCCTCCACCGCCTTGCGCCCGGCGCCGCGGTCAATGGCGATGGGGCGCGTCAGCGCCAGCGCCCAGCCGAACAGCGGGATCCACATCAGCTCGCGCTTGAGCACCCAGGTCTGGGCCGGAAAGATCTGCTGGAACGCGATGGTCTCCCACGCCGACTGGTGCTTGGACAGGAGAATCGCCGCGCCCGGCGGCAGGTGTTCGAGGCCTTCCACGCGGTAATCGAGGCGGCACAGGGTTTTCAGCAGGAACACCTGGAACCGCGCCCACTGACTGATGAGGCGGTAGCGCAGCGGGTAGGGCAGTAGCGCGGTCGGCAGCATCAGCGGCGCGTAGATCAGCACCGAAACGAACATCACCAGGTTGAACAGCAGGGAGCGGAGGGCGATCAAGTCAGTTCGCGGGCAGTTTGCCGGTGAGAAAGGCGTCGGTGAACGCGGCCAGGTCGTCGAACACCGGAACGTCCGTGAGCGCCTTGCTCTTCTTGAGGGTGCGCTTGCCCTTGCCGGTGCGCACCAGCACCGGTCGTGCCGAGACCAGGCGCGCCGCCGCCACGTCACGCTCGCTGTCGCCAACGGCGTACACGCCGTTCAGGTTCACCTTGAGACGTTCGGCGATCTCCTCGAACAGGCCCGGCTGCGGCTTGCGGCAGCCGCAGTTGTCCTCAGGCTTGTGCGGACAGAAGAAAATCGCGTCAATCTCGCCGCCCTTGGCGCGCACCGCCTCGAGCATGCGCGCGTGGATGCGCCCGAGCGTATTCATGTCGAACAGCCCCCGGCCGACGCCGGACTGGTTGGTGGCGAGGATGACCTTGTAGCCCTCGCGATGCAGGCGCGCGATGGCCTCGAGGCTGCCCGGGATCGGCACCCATTCCTCGGGCGACTTGATGTAGTCGTCCGAGTCGTGGTTGATGACGCCGTCGCGGTCGAGGATGACGAGCTTCATAACTATTCTTTGAACTCCGACACCCGGATGCGGCCGTTGATCATGCGCGATTTACGGCTCTGCACCTTTTGCATCTTGTCCCAGAACGCCTGTTTGAGGTCGAAATCCGCGGCGATGGCGGTGCCGAGCAGCAGAATCAACAGGTCGGCGCATTCCTCGGCCAGATGCTCCTTCGATTTGCCCTTGGTCACGCAGGCGGAGATCTCTCCCAGTTCTTCCGTCATGAGCGCCACGCGATAGGCCAGTTCTTCGCCGCCGGTTTCGCGGAAACGGTGCTTGTCGTGAAAGGCCTGCACCGTGGCGAGCATGTCCTGGTAGGAATCCCTGTTCATCGACATATCCTCAACTTTGCAGGCGCGAGATGTCCGCGACGTTCAGAAACAGGTTGCCGAGCCGATTGAGCAACGCGAGGCGATTATCGCGCACGGCGGCATCGTCCACCATCACCATGACCTTGTCGAAAAACTCGTCCACCGCCGGACGCAACCCTGCCAGGTGCTTCATGGCCCCGGCGTAATTGCCGGCCTTGAACAGCGGCGCCACCTGCGCCTCCAGTGTCTGCACCGCCTCGGCCAACTGGCGTTCCGCCGGCTCGGCCAGTTTTCCCGCGTCCACCTTGTCGGAGGGCGTCCCGCCGGCCTGACGCAGGATGTTGCGGATGCGCTTGTTGGCCGCGGCCAGCGCCTGGCCCTCGGGCAGGGCGCGGAACTCCTTGAGCGCCTGCAGGCGCGGCAGCACCTGGTCCAGGCGCGCCGGGTTGAGCGACACCACGGCGTCGATCTCGTCCGCTTCGAAACCCTTTTCCTTCAGATAAGGCTTCAGTCGCTCGAGCATGAAGCCATGCAGGTCCTGCACCACGCTGTCGGCAATGACGCCGCTGGGAAACTGGCTGCGGGCACTGGTCAGCAGGTCTTTCACATCGAGCGCCAGGGATTTTTCCACCAGGATGCGCACCACGCCCAGGGCCGCGCGGCGCAGGCCGAAGGGGTCTTTCTCGCCGGTCGGCACCAGACCGATGCCGTAGATGCCGACCAGGGTGTCGAGCTTGTCCGCCAGCGCCACGCATACCGCAATCGGCTGCCGTGGCAACTCACCGCCCGCGGTGCGCGGCCAGTAATGCTGCTCGACCGCGTCCGCCACCACCGTCGGCTCGTGGTCGTACTTGGCGTAGTAGCGCCCCATGATGCCCTGCAACTCCGGGAACTCGCCCACCATCTCGGTGAGCAGGTCGGCCTTGCACAACTGCGCCGCACGCTCGGCGTGCGCCCGGTCGGCCTTGAGCAACTGCGCGATCCGGCCGGCGAGTTTTTCCAGCCGCTGCACGCGTTCGAGCTGGCTGCCGAGCTTGTTGTGATAGACGACATTGGCCAGCCGCGGCAGGCGGTCGGCGAGCCGCTGCTTGCGGTCCTGGTCGTAGAAGAAGCGCGCATCCGACAGCCGTGCGCGCAGCACGCGCTCGTTGCCGTGAATGATCTCTTTCGGATTGGCGGCCTGCATGTTGCTCACGAACAGGAACCGTGGCAGCAGCTTCCCTTCCTTATCGGCGAGCGGGAAATATTTCTGGTGCTGCTGCATGCTGATGATGAGACATTCCTTCGGGACCTCGAGAAAGGCCGGGTCGAAACCGCCCACCAGCATCACCGGATATTCGACCAGGCTGGTCACCTCGCCCACGAGTTCGTCGCTCTTGCCCAGATTCCAGCTGGCGTCGAGCTTTTTCGCGGCGGTCTCCAGCGCCTTGGTGATAATTTCGCGGCGTGCGTCGAAGGCGGCGATGACCTTGCCCGACTGCTTCAGGATTTTTTCGTAATCCCTGGCCTGTTTGATCGTGATCGGACCCTTGCTGAGAAAGCGGTGCCCGCGGGTCTTGTTGCCGCTCTTCAGGCCCAGCACCGTGCCCGGCACCAGCTTGTTGCCGTACAGCAGGATCACGCCGTGCACCGGGCGCACGAACTGCGCCTCGCCCGCGCCCCAGCGCATGAGCTTGGGGATTGGCAGTTTCTTGAGCGCGGCCTCGACGATACCTGCCAGATGCTGCTTCAGGGCCTCGCCCTTCTGTCTGGAGCGGTAAACGAAATATTCACCCTTGTCGCCGGCGCGCTTTTCCAGTTTCGCCAGCTCCACGCCGCAGGATTTGGCGAAGCCGATCAGCGCCGGTGTCGGGCGGCCATTGGCATCGAGCGCGGTCGCCACTGCCGGTCCCTTGCGCTCGACCATGCGGTCCAATTGTTTATCAAGCACACGTGGGACAATCACTGCTAAGCGCCGTGGCGTGGAAAACTCCTCAAAATCGTTATGATCGATAAAATCTTTATCCTTGAGATAGTCGGTAATCGCGACGGCAAACGCGATCGATAATCGCTTGAGCGCCCTGGGTGGCAGCTCTTCCGTCAGCAATTCCACCAGCAGCGGCGCCGTCATGCTTTCGCCTTTTTCTGCTTGAGCAGCGGGAAGCCGAGGCGCTCGCGCGAGTCGTGGTAGCTCTGCGCCACCAGGCGCGCCAGCGTGCGCACGCGGCCGATGTAGGCGGCGCGCTCGGTGGTGGAGATCGCGCCGCGCGCGTCGAGCAGGTTGAAGGCATGCGAGCACTTCATGACCATCTCGAAGCCGGGCAGCGGCAGATTCGACTCCATCAGCCGTTTGGCCTCGGACTCGTAATCGTTGAACTGCTGGAACAACCAATTGACGTTGGAGTGTTCGAAATTGTATTTCGACTGCTCGACCTCGTTCTGGTGATACACGTCGCCGTAGTTCGTGCCTTTCGTCCACACCAGATCGAAGACATTCTCGACCCCTTGCAGGTACATCGCGAGACGCTCGAGGCCGTAGGTGATTTCGCCCAGCACCGGCTTGCAGGGGAGCGAACCGACCTCCTGGAAATAGGTGAACTGCGTGACCTCCATGCCGTCGAGCCACACTTCCCAGCCGAGACCCCAGGCGCCGAGCGTGGGCGATTCCCAGTCGTCCTCGACGAAGCGGATGTCGTGCTTTTTCGTGTCGATGCCGATCTCGCGCAGCGAGTCGAGATAGAGGTCCTGGATGTCATCCGGCGTGGGCTTGAGCACCACCTGGAACTGGTAGTAATGCTGCAGGCGGTTGGGGTTCTCGCCATAGCGGCCATCCTTGGGACGGCGCGACGGCTGCACGTAGGCGGCCTTCCACGGCTCGGGGCCGAGCGCGCGCAGGAAGGTGGCGGTATGGAACGTGCCCGCGCCCATCTCCATGTCGTACGGCTGCAAGACGACGCAGCCCTGGCGCGCCCAGTAGCGGGACAGCGTGAAGATCAGTTCCTGGAAGGTCACGGGTGGTTTTATGCGGGACATCCGGCTTGTTTGGCCGGCGATTATACCCCGCCCCGCTGCCCGGTACACCGCGCGCTTCAGAGGGAATGCGGCCGGATCGAGCGCTCTTCCACCGGCGGGTACGCGCGGTCGCCGTCCGCCGGCGGCGGTTCATCACCGGCATCCGGCGGCGGCACCTCGCCGCTTTCCGCCGGGGGCGGCCCGGCCGGCCACAGTTCATGTTCGCCGTCCCGCGGTGTTTCGGTTCCATCGTCCGGCGGCGGCAGGAACAGGTCGAAGGGACGTTCGCGCACCGTCTCGGCGGCATCGCCCGGATAACGCTCGAGCAGCGCCAGAAGTTTTTTCGAGCGCCGTTCGAACTGGCGTGTGTGTGTGGCGGGATTGTTCTTCACCGGGCTCGGCAGCGTGGCCACCAGTTCCGCCGCCTGCGCCGGCGACAATTGCGCCGGGCCGATTCCCCAGTAGGCCTCCGACGCCGCCTGCACGCCGTAAATCCCGCGCCCGAACTCCACCACGTTCAGGTAGATTTCAAGAATGCGGCGCTTGCTGAGACTGCGCTCCATGCCCCAGGTCAGGATCAGTTCATGCCACTTGCGCAACGGATTGCGCGACGGTGTCAGAAACAGGTTTTTCACTGTCTGCTGCGAGATGGTGCTGCCGCCGAAAACGAAACGGCCTTCCCGGAGGTTGTAATCCATCGCCTCCTTGAAAGCGATGAGATCGAAACCGCTGTGCTCATAGAAGCGGCTGTCCTCGGCCAGGATCACCGCGCGCTGCAGATGCTTGGGGAAATTCGAGAACGCCACCGGCTGCCAGCGCAGTCTTGGCCAGTTCCTGTTGTCGGCCCGCTGTTTTTCATACTCGTGCATGAAGGCCGACTTCGGTACCGGCCCGTTGGCGATCTTGTTCCAGTCCGGCCAGGTGAGCCCGAGGTAAACCAGATCGAGAATCAGCAACAACAGAAGAATGCGGAACGTCCAGCGCATCACGCGCGCGGAGCGCCGCACCAAAGCCTTGAAGCCGCGCTTGCCGCGACGCCGTTTCCAGAACATGCCGGGGTGATTTATCCGTGACCGCAATGCCGCCTGTTAACGTAGCCCTACTCCACTTCGCTCCGTTCGTCTCGCCGTAATATTAGCATCACGGCCGCCCCGACTCCGACAGGGAATGCGCCGCCCGTCCGCTCCGGACGGATCAGGCAATGAATCAACAATAGACAGGGGCGCAGGATTTGGTTACTGTGCCGCGCGTGTTTCAGGTCGCGCCTGGATCACCACGGAGGAGAGATCCGGCCCACGCAAGCCGGTATCATAAAATGGGCCCGCAAGGGCCCGTTTTTTTGCCCCGGCGATGCCCGCCCGCCAGCGCTTTAACCGCGGCGGCTCCCGTGTCCCAAGGCGTGCCGGAATCCATGGTTTGGGCTAGTATGTGCTCCCCCGGAATTTTTAACGGTACCCCCATGTCATTTCCTGCCTCGCCCATTGCCAGCCCCCGTGCCGCCGCACCCGGCGCGGCGCGCAAGGCCGTGGCGCTGATCTCGGGCGGGCTGGATTCCATGCTCGCCGCCAAGGTCATGCTGGAACAGGGCATCCACGTCGAGGGCATCAACTTCTACACCGGCTTCTGCGTCGAGGGGCACACGCACGCGATCCGCAACCACGAGCACGCTAAACCGAAACGCAACAACGCGCTGTGGACCGCGGAACAGCTCGGCATCAAACTGCACATCATCGAGGTCATCGAGGAGTACAAGGACGTCGTGATCAATCCGAAGCACGGCTACGGCGCCAACCTCAACCCCTGCCTCGACTGCAAGGGCTTCATGGTGCGCAAGGCGCGCGAGTGGATGGAAAAAAACGGCTTCGATTTCATCATCACCGGCGAGGTGCTCGGTCAGCGTCCGATGTCGCAGCGCCGTGACACCATGCCGGTGGTGGCGCGCGAGTCCGGCGCCTTCGACCGGCTGCTGCGGCCGCTGTGCGCCAAACTCCTGCCCGAGACCCTGCCCGAGCGCGAGGGCTGGGTGGACCGGAGCAAGCTGCTGGACTTCAACGGCCGCAGCCGCAAGCCGCAGATTCGGCTCGCCGCCCAATATGGCTTCACGGATTATGCCCAGCCGGCCGGCGGCTGCTGCTTTCTCACCAACGAGCAGTATTCGCACAAGCTCACCGACCTGTGGACCACGCGCGGCACCAAGCAATACGAGATCGACGACATCATGCTGCTCAAGGTCGGCCGGCACCTGCGCCCACGTCCGAATTTCAAGCTGATTGTCGGGCGCGACGATGGCGAGAACAATTTTCTCAACGGCTACCGCAAGCGCTTCACGCATCTCCACGCCACCAGCCACCAGGGCCCGCTGGTGCTGATTGACGGAGCCGTCAGCGAGGATGATCTCGAACTCGCGGCGCGCCTGACGGCGCGCTTCGGCAAGGGCCGCGAAGCCGAGACGGTGACCCTGACCGTGACCGATGCCGCGGGCAACAGCCGCGAACTCCAGGTCGTGCCGATCGCGGCCAACGACATCCCGCCCGAGTGGTACCTGTAGCGATATCTTCACGAACATGAGCCATTTCGTGCTGGACGCACGCTACCTGCTCTGCCCCATGCCGGTGATCCGCACCCAGAACCGGATCGCGGAATTGCAGCCGGGCGACACCCTGGAAGTGCAGGCCACCGATCCGGGGGCGCTGCACGATATCCCCGCCTGGTGCCGGGTGCACGGTCATGAAATATTGGAAACGCGCCGTGACGGTAACGATATCGTCATTACCGTACGCGTGATCTCATGAGCGCCACTGGCGAACACAGCCATTTCGACGCCTCCAGCCCCGAGCGTTACCGCGCCAGCCTGCGCGTGGCGCTGGTCAACATTACCGCCAATTTCCTGCTGACCACGGCCCAGGTCATCATCGGCTTCCTCGGGCATTCGCAGGCGCTGGTGGCCGATGGCATGCATACCCTGTCCGACACGCTCGCCGACCTGCTCGTCATTTTCGCCCTCAAACATGGGCGCAAGGGCGCCGACCAGGAGCACCCTTACGGGCATGAGCGCATCGAAACCGCGGTCACCATGATCCTCGGCATCGTCCTGATCGGCGTCGCCATCGGCATCGGTGTGCGCGCCGGCATGAAACTTATGACTGTCAGCGCGATTGTGACACCCAGCGCGCTGACCCTGTGGACCGCCCTGGGCACCCTCGCGGCCAAGGAGGCCATGTACCGCTACACCATCGCCATCGCCAACCGCTTCGGCTCGAACATGCTGCGCGCCAGCGCCTGGCACCATCGTTCAGATGCCCTGTCCTCGCTCATCGTGGCGGCCGGTATTGGCGGCAGCCTGATCGGCTTTGCCTACTTCGATGCCATCGCCGCCATCGTGATTGCCGTGATGATCATCAAGGTCGGCGCACAGCTCAGCTGGCAATCGTTGCGCGAGCTGGTGGACACCGGGCTGGGCACGGATGATCTCGATTCCATCCGCCAGACCATACTCTCGGTCAGCGGGGTCAAGGCGCTGCACCTGTTGCGCACGCGGCGCGTGGGCGGGCAGGCACTGGCGGACGTGCACATCATCGTGGATGATCGGGTGAGCGTGTCCGAGGGGCATCAGATCAGCGAGGCGGTGCGCGCCAAGCTCGTCAAGGAAATCGACCCAGTGACGGATGTCATGGTGCACATCGACACCGAAGAGGACGTGGAAGGTCCGAGCTGTGAAGGCCTGCCGCTGCGCGACGAGGTGCAGAAGCGCCTGGACGATTACTTTCGTGCCATCCCCGAGGCGCGCTGCATCGAACATGTCACGCTGCATTACCTGGATGGGCGCATCGATATCGAACTGCTGTTGCCGCTGTCAGTCGCGGCCGATGCTGCCGCGGCCCAGGCACTGGCCTCGCGTTTCGCCGAGGCTACTCAGCACGACAAGCAGATTCGCACCGTAAGTGTGCGATACCACTGACTAAAGCGTAATAATCGCACTATATTGGTGCATCTAGTTAAAATTATGCACCGTTTTAGTGCATAAAATGGCATTTTTAATGGAGACTGTTAATTAACTAATTGATTTTAATTATAGATTTTAATGGCACAAATCGTGCAAAAATACGAGCTCAATTTTTAGCTGTGCTCGCAGCACACTTACCTTTCCCAGGAGGAAACCCATGTCGTCCGGCGCAGATGTTCTCAAACTGATCAAAGACCAGAAGGTCAAGTTCGTTGACTTTCGCTTCACCGACACCAAAGGCAAGGAACAACACGTTTCGGTTCCGGCGCACACGATCGAGACCGACACCTTCGAGCACGGCAAGATGTTCGACGGCTCCTCGATCTCCGGCTGGAAGGGCATCCAGGAATCCGACATGATCCTGATGCCGGCCGCCGACACCGCGGTCATGGACCCGTTCATGGAGGAACCGACCCTCATCCTGCGCTGCGACGTGGTCGAGCCCTCCACCATGCAGGGCTACGAGCGCTGCCCGCGTTCGCTCGCCAAGCGTGCCGAAGCCTACCTCAAGAGCACCGGCGTGGCCGACACCGCCTTCTTCGGTCCCGAGGCCGAATTCTTCATTTTCGACGACATCCGCTGGGGCGCCGACATCAGCGGCTGCTTCGTGAAAATCGATTCCGAGGAAGCCTCCTGGAACACCGAAAAGGTGTATGAAGGCGGCAACCTCGGCCATCGCCCGACGGTCAAGGGCGGTTACTTCCCGGTCCCGCCGGTCGATTCGCAGCAGGACATCCGCTCGGCCATGTGTCTCGCCATGGAAGAAATGGGACTTTCCATCGAGACCCATCACCACGAAGTGGCGACCGCCGGCCAGAACGAAATCGGCATGCTGTTCAATACCCTGGTGAAAAAGGCCGACGAGCTCCAGATCTACAAATACTGCGTGCATAACGTGGCGCACAGCTACGGCAAGACTGCGACCTTCATGCCCAAGCCCATCGTCGGCGACAACGGTTCCGGCATGCACGTGCATCAGTCGCTCGCCAAAGACGGCAAGAACCTGTTCTCCGGCAACGAGTACGGCGGGCTGTCGCAAACCGCGCTGTATTACATCGGCGGCATCATCAAGCACGCACGCGCGCTCAACGCCATCACCAACCCGCTCACCAACAGCTACAAGCGCCTGGTGCCGGGCTTCGAAGCCCCGGTGATGCTGGCCTACTCGGCGCGCAACCGTTCGGCCTCGATTCGCATTCCGTACGTGCCGAACCCGAAAGGCCGGCGCATCGAGGTACGCTTCCCGGACGCCGGCAGCAATCCCTATCTCGCCTTTGCCGCCATGATGATGGCGGGTCTGGACGGCATCATGAACAAGACCCATCCGGGCGAGGCCATGGACAAGGACCTGTACGACCTGCCGGCGGAAGAGGCCAAGAAGATCCCGACTGTGTGCCATGCGCTCGACCAGGCGCTCGAGGCGCTCGACAAGGATCGCGCCTTCCTCAAGGCCGGCGGCGTGTTCACCGACGATGTGATCGATGCCTATATCGATCTCAAGATGCAGGACGTCACGCGCTTCCGCATGACCACGCATCCTATTGAGTTCGACATGTATTACAGCGTCTAAGGGGCGCCGGTCTGTGAGGTAAACCCGCAATCGCCCCCGCACTGGGGGCGATTGTTTTTGGGGGCCGGAGATGGATATATCATCATGCACCATTTTGGTGCATGATAGATCCTGCAATCAGGGATATTTGCAAGTCGTTTATTTATAAGGATTTAGAGTCGTGAAACATGTTGCCTCAGCCCAGCCAGCGCCTCACAGGTGGCCCATGCATACAGGATCGTCCCCGCGGATTCTCGACAACCTGACGACGGCGGTGCTGACCTTCGACGCCGATCTGCGTCTGACCAGCATCAACCCGGCCGGCGAGATGCTGTTCGAGATCAGCGCCAAGAAAGCCGTGGGACAGAGGCTGGCGGAACTGCTGCCGCATGCCCGCCTGGCCACCAGGACGCTGAACCAGACCCTGGAAAGCCGTCACCCCATCACCGCCCGCGGCGTGCCACTGAAACTGCCGGGCCATCGAATCATTACCGTGGATTGCACGGTGACGCCGCTGACCGACGCCGGTGCGGACGGGGCGCTGCTGGTGGAACTCACGCAGGTGGACCGGCTGCTGCGCCTGGCGCGCGACGAAAGCATGCTGGAACGCCAGGCGGCCAACCGCGCGGTGATGCGCGGGCTGGCGCACGAGATCAAAAACCCGCTCGGCGGACTGCGCGGCGCGGCACAGCTGCTGGAACGCGAGCTGCCGGACAAATCACTCCGGGAATACACCCGCATCATCATCCACGAGGCCGATCGCCTGCGTAACCTGGTGGACCGCATGATGGGGCCGCACAAGCCGCTGAAGAAGCAGCCGGTCAATATCCATGAAATCCTGGAACACGTGCGCAAGCTGATGCTGGTGGAGGTACCGGTCGGGCTCACTCTCGAGCGCGACTACGATCCGAGCCTGCCCGAATTTGACGGCGAGCCCGAGCAGCTGACCCAGGCAGTGCTCAATATCGTGCGCAACTCGGCCGAGGCCATCCAGCACCAGGGAACGATCCGCCTGCGCACCGGCATCGAGCGCAGCTTCACCATCGGCCAGAAGCGTCACCGTTTGGTGCTGCGCGCCGACATCGAGGACAGCGGCCCGGGCATCCCCGAGGAAATCCAGGAACACATTTTTTACCCCATGGTCACGGCCAAGCCCGGCGGTACCGGCCTCGGGCTTTCCATCGCCCAGGACATCATCGCCAAGCATGGCGGGCTGATCGAATGCCGCAGCCGGCCGGGACATACCGTGTTCAGTATTTATCTGCCGCTGGAGAACGGACATGGCTAGACAGGATATTGTTTGGGTCATCGACGATGACCGCTCGATCCGCTGGGTGCTGGAAAAGGCCCTGACCCAGGCGGACATGGCGGTGAAGACCTTCGACTCGGCGAATGACATCGCCGACCTGCTCGAACGCCAGCGGCCGGATGTGGTGATCTCCGACATCCGCATGCCCGGTATCAGCGGGCTCGAATTGCTCAAGACCATCCACGCCAAGGCGCCGGAGATTCCGGTCATCATCATCACTGCCCACACCGACCTCGAAAGCGCGGTCGCCTCCTACCGCGGCGGCGCGTTCGAGTACCTGCCCAAGCCGTTCGACGTGGACGAGGCCGTGCGCCTCACGCGTCGCGCCATCGAGCACCGGCGGCGGCAAAAGGTGGAGGCGCCGGTCAGCGAGGAAACACCGGAAATCATCGGCTCGGCGGCGTCGATGCAGGAGGTGTTCCGCGCCATCGGGCGGCTGTCGGGCTCTCATCTGAGTGTGCTCATCAACGGCGAATCCGGCACCGGCAAGGAACTGGTGGCGCGCGCCCTGCACAATCACAGCCCGCGCGCCGACAAGGTTTTTGTCGCGCTCAACATCGCCGCGATTCCGAGCGAGCTGCTCGAATCCGAGCTGTTTGGCCACGAGAAAGGCGCCTTCACCGGCGCCACCCACCAGCGCAAGGGCCGTTTCGAGCAAGCCAATGAAGGCACGCTGTTCCTGGACGAGATCGGTGACATGCCGCCGGGCCTGCAAACACGCCTGCTGCGCGTGTTGCAGGACGGCAAGTTCTACCGCGTGGGCGGGCACGAGCAGGTGGAGACCAACGTGCGCATCATCGCCGCCACCAACCAGGACCTGGAAAGCCGCGTCAAGGACGGCAAATTCCGCGAGGACCTGTTCCACCGGTTGAACGTGATCCGCATCCATCTGCCACCGTTGCGCGAGCGGCGCGAGGACATCCCGACGCTGGCGGGTTACTTCCTGAAGAAGTCCGCGACCGAACTCGGCGTGGAGGCGAAACAGCTGGCGCCGGCGGCGGAGGAATTTCTGAGCCGTCTGCCCTGGCCGGGCAACGTGCGACAACTGGAGAACACCTGCCGCTGGCTGACCGTCATGGCCCCGGGCCAGACCGTACGCGTCGAGGACCTGCCGCCGGAACTGCTGGCGGCCGACACCGGAAGCGCGCATGGCGCGGACTGGGAAGACCAGCTCAAGAACACCGTGGAACAGCGCCTGGCGCGCGGCGAGGACGAGATCTTCAAGGGCATCAACGACAGCTTCGAGCGCATCCTGATCGAAGCCGCGCTCAAGCACGCCGGCGGACGCAAGCAGGACGCGGCCAAGAAGCTGGGCTGGGGGCGCAATACCCTCACGCGCAAGCTCAAGGACCTCGATTTAACTTAAAAGAGATTAACCGCCAAGACGCCAAGAGCGCCAAGTTTTGTTGATTGCGGCCCAGGGTGCAACAAAACTCGTTGCACCCGTTCGGCGGCACGAAGGTTCACTGAACCTTCGTGAAAACCCCGCCTCACCCTTGGCGTCTTGGCGGTTCAAAATCATAATCAGGCGATGGCGCGCATCGACGGCGGCGCCATCTGGCCGCGTTCACGGATCTCCTGGATCAAACCCGCTTGGCGATCGCGACGCTTGAGGTCATCGGCGCTGGTACGCTGCAACACCTCGTCCTTGAGCCGCCGGTTTTCCGCGTCGAACCGGCGGATCTCCTCCTCGGTGAAAGCCGGCTTGCTGCCCTCCGGAACGTACATGCACTCGTAACCGAGGGCGTTCAGCACATCGCCTGCGACGGACTCGAAGATGCGAATGTCTTCCTGGTTCGCATCGCGCAGGAACTTGCGGGTGTTGTCAGCCATGATCGGCCTGGCCACGTTGCCCCACAGGTCGCTCGACTCGGCCGCGCGCTTGGCCTCGTCGGATTTGTAGAACTCCAGCATCTTCTTGTTGAAACGCACGCCCAGGAACTTGCACAGCAGACGCATGGTGTGCTCCGGTTCGCTGGTCAGCGACTCGTAGCTGATGCTGATGAATCGGCCTGGGCCGATGCGCTCGCGCATACCGAGCGCCAGCTGCTGGGCCGCGGCCCATTCCTTCGCGATGTGATAGAAGTGTTTCTCGCCCACCACGGCCTTGCGGAACGAGCAGGCCACGTCGCGCCCGTCGCGATACAGATAGATGTAGCGCGGGCTGCGAAAGTGCTCTTCGATCTGCGGCAGATACTGGATGTTGGCCATGCTCTTGCAGCACCAGCTGCGCGCCTCCCAGGCCCTGGCCATCGCGTCATATACCGCCTCGTACACGGCCATGAGCGTGTGGCGGCGGCAGCGCAGCTGGATGTCGAGACGATTGAGCGTCACGCCTTCCCACGGCACCGGGTTGAGCTCGACCAGGCGGCACACGTCATCCACCAGTTGCGCGAAATTCCCGCGTTGCTCCAGGTCACCATAGTTCGGCACCAGCGGCATCAGGCGTTGCAGGATATGCGGCGGATGCGGCGCGGCAATGCGGGGCAGTTCGTTCAGCATCAGGCGCAGCAGGTTCGAGCCCGAGCGCTGGGTTCCGATCATGAAGATGTTCATGGCAATCACTCCTGAATCACTGTTGAATCATGCGCGCCAACGTGGCGCGCCTCCCTACTTGATCTGCTTAATACAGCCACCAGCCCGCCGCGCCAGCGACAGGAATAATCCACACCGCGTCCACGCGAAAACGTATCAGCGCATACAACGCGACCGCGAAAATCGCGATCGAATACCACACCGGCGCCGCGGTCCGCCCCACCACCACGGCGGCCGCGAAGATCATGCCGATCACCGCCGGACGCACGCCGCGCAGCGCCGCCTGAATCGCGCTGGCGCGTTGCAGCCGCTCGAAGGCATTGGAGGCCAGAACCATGAGCACCGCCGGTGGCGCAAAAATGGCGGTGGTGGCGACCGTCGCGCCGGCCAGTCCCGCGACCTTGAGCCCGATGAAGGCCGCGCTCACCAGAATCGGGCCGGGCGTGATCTGCCCGAGCGCGATGCCGTCAACGAATTCCTGCGAGGTGACCCATTTCTGGTTGGTCACGACGATTTCCTGGATCATCGGAATGAACACGTAACCGCCGCCGAAGAGCATGACACTCATACCGGCGAACACGGCGCCCAGCTTCATCAGAATGGCGGGGTCGATGCTCCACCACGGTATCTGCACCAGCGGCGCGGTGCTTAACAGCAGGGCATTGGCGTTGAGCTGGGTTCCCGGGATGGCCGGTTTTTTATCCGGCGGCGGCTGCGAGGGCGAGCCATGGTCGGTCCGGAACAGCAGCCAGCCGATCACGCCGGCACCGAGAATGATTCCGAGCGTGCTGTAGAACCCGCCGATGCCAAGCAGCGCGGCGAAAGCGGCAATAGCGATGGCCTCCTCGCGCAAACCCACGAGGGACTTGCGGCTCATGTTCCAGGCAGCCGCCACGATCACGGCCGTCACCGCCGGAATGAAACCCATGAACAGCTTGCTCACCGCCGGGATCTGGCCCCAGCGGAAATAGGCGGCCGACAGGGCCACCACCAGTACGAAGGCCGGCAGGATCGCGGCCACGGCTGCCACCAGCGCGCCCAGGCGGCCGCGCAGGCGGTAACCCACGTAGGTGCAGACATTGACCGCGACCGGGCCGGGCAGCATGGAGGCGAGCGAAATACCGTCGAGCATGGCCTGATGCGTGAGCAGTTTCTTGCGCTCCACCACCACGTTCTCGACCACCGAGATCATGGCCATGAAGCCGCCGAAACTGGTGCAGGCGATGCGAAAAAAAATCCAGAACAGCGAGGACAGGGAAAGTTCCGGGGCGGAGGAATCAGAATGCGGAGGCGTGACTGGCATTAACTTCCCTATCGCGAACAAAATCAAACTTATGGTGCGCGCATTATGGCGGCGGCATTTCCCGAGCGACAAGGTTAAGTTAAGCCGTGGTCTTGGCGGCTGCACGACCGCTCGCGCAAGCATTCCGGCCGCCTGTCGGCCCACGGCTCACGGCAAAAAATAGTCACTGGAATTGGTGAAAACCCACGCTAGGCTCTGTCTCCTATAAGAGCGCGGCTGTCCCGGCTTTTGGAGCAGACGAGAAGCGTTCAAACATTCGGGGAAGTGGGTGCAACAAGGAGAGTTGTCATGAGTATCAAGTCCACCGTGATAGTTTCACTGGTTGCGATTTCGGTCGTTTTCTCGCCTGTATTGGCCGCTGATTCATCCGGTGATAAACCGGCGCCGATGCAGGCCATCGCCGCCGCCATCAAGAAAGTCGTATTCACCCCCACGGCTCCCGCGCCCGCGAAAAACTCCCTCCCGGAACGCATCGTCGAGGAGCAGGAGGCGCTGGTATTCACCGCGCCGCCGCGCGAAACGCCTGAGGCCGGCATCGAGATTTATCAGCCCGTGGCGGACTACCTGAGCCAGGCCATCGGCAAGAAGGTGCGCTACAAGCATCCCGGCACCTGGGGCGTGTACCGCACCGAAATGCTCAAGGGCAGCTACGACATTATTTTCGACGGCCCGCACTTCAACAGCTACCGTCTGGAGAAGCTGAGCCACAACATCCTGGTCAAGATTCCCGAGCGCCACGAATTCGCGGTCATCGTGCGCAAGGACAAACCATTCCAGAATTTGTCGCAGATGGCGGGCCGCAGCTTCTGCACCCACGCGCCGCCAAATCTCGGAACGCTGGTGCTGCTCAGCCAGTTCGACAACCCGTCGCGCCAGCCCGTCATCATCAGCACCAACGGCTGGGAGAACATCTATAACGGCGTGGCCTCCGGCAAATGCGCCGGCGGCGTGCTGCCCATGGCGAATCTGAAGAAGGTCGACAAGGCCAACATTGCCAAGGTGATCTTCAAGACCGCGGCCATGCCGAACCAGGCGTTCTCCGCCGGCCCGCGCGTGTCGCTGGAAGACCAGATGAAACTCGCGCAGGCGCTGGCGTCGCCGGATGCCGCCGTGCCGACGGAAAAATTGCGCACCGCCTACAAGGTCGGCGACGGCTTCGCCCTCGCCAACAACCAGGAGTACCAGGGCCTGGCGGTCTATCTTCGCAACGAATGGGGCTACTACTGAGACGCGTCCGCGCCGCCGGTAAACCCGATCTGGATACATCATTTCGTTTGATCAAGGAGGTCTCGTGTCAGGATTCAGGCAAACCATCATAAACGCCGCCGTCGCGGTTTCCTTAAGTGCGCTGGTGTCCGCCACCGGCGCCAACGCCGCGGACCCGGTGCCCGGCGCGCGCAAGACCTCGTTCGCGCCGCCGGAAGCAACAGTCAATCTCAACAAGCCGTCGCTCGAAGGCGTGGCGCGCGGCCTGCCGGCCGGCGCCGACAACGTGCTGGTGTTCAGCGCGCCGCCGCGTGAAACCGAAGAAGAGGCCCTGCGCACCTACCAGCCGATCGCCGAGTACCTCTCGCGCATCATCAACAAGCCGATCGTGTACCGCTATTCGAAGGACTGGCTCACCTACCAGACGGAGATGCAGCGCGGCAGCTACGACCTGGTGTTCGATGGCCCGCACTTCAACAGCTGGCGCATCTCGCATCTGCGGCACAACTCGCTGGTGAAGGTCGCCGGCGAACACGCCTTCGTCGTGGTGGTGCGGAAAGACAACGCGCGCGTTACCGAGCTCAGGCAACTCGCCGGGCAGAGAATCTGCAGCATGGACCCGCCCAACCTGGGCACGCTCGCGGTGCTCGAACAGTTCGACAACCCGGCGCGCCAGCCGCTGATCATGAACAGCGTCGGCTGGACCAAGGCCTACGAGGGCGTGGCGTTCGAGAAGAAGTGCGCCGCCGCCATCGTGCCGGTGGCGAACCTGATGAAATTCTCCAACTACGCGAACGTCGTGCGCGCGGTGTACACCACCAAGTCGCTGCCGAACCAGGCGTTCTCGGCCGGTCCGCGCATCACCAGCCAGGACCAGGCGCTGATCGCCGCGGCGCTGCTGTCCAAGGATGGATCGCCCGTCGTCGCCCGGCTGGTATCGGCCTACGGCACCGACAACAAGGGCCTGGCCTATGCCAGCAAGGATGAATACGCCGGGTTCGATGCCTACCTGAAGAACAGCTGGGGCTACGCGCGCTGAGGCGCGCCGGGACATTTCACAACCAACCGTACCACCGCGGCCGTGCCGCGGTGGTACGGTCCTTCATTCAGGCCGGTCAGTATTTCTTCCAGCCGTAAAATCTCGCCTTCCCTGAACTCCTGCCGCAACATGTCGGCGGTATAGAGCATTTCCTTCACCGGTGGGCCACCGGTTTTGTATTCCAGCTGCTTCGGCGTGAACGCCTCCATGATCAGGATGCCACCGGGCTTGAGCGTCCGGAACATTTGCCGGTGCAGGCGTGCGCGGAATTCGGGCGTGAAATGAATGAAGATGGCCACGACGAGGTCGAATTCATGCTCGGGCCATTTCCAGGTCGTGAGATCGGCCAGCTCCGTGCGAATCGCCACCCCACGACTTTTGGCCAGCTCCCGCGCCTTGCGCAGCCCCACCTCCGAGCCGTCCACCGACAGCACCTCCAGTCCCTGCTGCGCCAGCCACACCCCGTTGCGCCCCTCGCCGTCGGCCACGGCGAGCGCCTTCATGCCGGGTTTCAAATACTGTTTCTGGGAAACGAGAAAGGAATTGGGCTCGGTGCCATAGGCGAAGCCGGGCTCGGCGTAACGGGCGTTCCAGAAATCGTGGGTCATGGCATTTACCAACCGTACACGATCAAACGACTAATAAAGCTCGATACAGGCGGAGTCACGATTTGCATGGAATTCCAGCAAATCGGAATGATGTCGTCGCAGGATGTCTTGAATGTAATCTGTGACTGTGTTGCCACATCTTATCCAGATCACTTTCGGCGGGTAGCCGTGAATCAGTCCGCGCTCGTTGAAATCCGAGTCCTGACTGACTATCACGAAACCGTTTTTCCTGGCGTATTGCCAGATTGTTTCGTCGTCGGCGGTTTCCATGCCCAGCAGACGCACGTGCGACGACCCCGGATAGAGATCCTCCAGGGCCGCCACCAGACGGAAGGAAAGTTCTGGTCGAAAAGAAGCTTCAAGCCTGTTTGTAGGTAAGCTGATGTTCGCGGTCAGCCGCGAACATCAAACAGGCCTGGATGTCTTCGGAAGTCAATTCAGGGTAATCGCGCAGGATTTGTTCCTGCGTCATGCCGGAGGCCAGCCAGCCCAGCACGTCATAAACACTGATGCGCATATGACGGATGCAGGGCTTGCCGCCGCGCTTGCCGGGTTCAATCGTGATGATATCGCGGTAATCCATAGTGAAAACCTATGCCTGTTCCACCCGGAAATCAAGCATCCGCGGGCTTCACAGGCTGGTGACCCTGCAGCCGCTGCGCCAGCGCCTTGACCTCCAGCGGCTTGTCCACGCCGCGGAATGTCACCTCGATGCCGCTGCCGCCAGCGCTGGAGAACTCCACGTCCCCCACGCCCACGATCCGCCCCACCAGCGACTGGTTCACGTTGATATTGCGCAGGTCCTGGATACGGATGGATTTCACCTTGCGCGCGATCAACCCCTCGCGGCTCTCGATGGTCTCGTTGTCGATCTTGTAGGCCCAGGAATAACGCCGGTAAATCACCACGGCGATGAGATAAACGAACACCCCCACGATCACCACCTGCACCACCCGCAGGTTCTCGGGCGAGAAATACTGATTGCCCTTGAGGAGGGCCAGAATGAACACAACCGGCATCAGGATCATGACGCCGATCTGCCACCACTGGTTCAGCCACGCCGGACGCGCAATATAGTTCATGGTTTCATTCTCCGGGGTTTTCCCCTGGGGTTGTTGGTGGTCACGGGAAGCGAGGTATTTGTAGTCTTTCATGAAAAATATTGATTAATTAGCCCCCTGCGGAGCCTCTTTGCTTTTCATTTGCAGTACTTTCATTTTTTCATCCAGCTTTTTCTTCATAAGATCAGTTCTTTGATTTGTCGTATCAGCTTGATCAGCATACGGCCGTAGGCAGGATTCAGTGCTCCTGGGGACAGGACTTTTTGCCAAATAACCAATAACAAGCTCCAGGAAGAATTTTCCCATAGTATCGGCAGGGTCGGTTTTGCCTCGCACGCACACATACGATAGTGGCGAAATTGCCACGTGTATGTTTTTTTCAGATGAGGATGTTCTGCTCAGATGAAACTTCCAGGACGTGCGGATTTCACCCGACTCCACAGCCGATGATCGCGAAACAATGTCGGTCCGAATTACATTTTCATTCGCTGTTTGAAAAAATTCGACCAAGGGAAAGTATTTCCATTCTATTTGCTTGTCGGCCTTACCCGCATAGGCCTCCAGTTGTTCACGATTCTCAGGTGCAATCCCGTTTTCGACGTAATACCCCTCAAACAGGGCCATAAGCTTAATAGCCGGCATTACAACGCCATCCAAAAATTCCTGATGAGTCAAATATACGGGTGTTAACGTGCGTTGCGCATCTGAAGTTGCGCATCCGGTAAATAGCGCTGTTGCAACAATAAGCGCCTTTACATATCTATTTGATGGCACCTTCATGAGTGGCGCATCATAATTCTTGATTTTAGAAATAGCATGTTTGTGCTATCCGCCCCCCTGAGTCAAGTTAAGCCCCGAATGGTTTTGCTAACCTCCCCGTAGCGCGCGCCGAGTACCGCAGCCCCACCGGGAGTAGTTAAGCGAGACCGTGTTCGAGCCCGAGGCGCGTTTCCCAGCGCCCGGCGAGTTGGTCGAGCGCCCGGTGGGGCGAGGAACGAAGGAAGCTTTCGCGCGCTCCGGGGTGTGTTTCTTTTGGTTACTTTTCTTTGCACAAGCAAAGAAAAGTAACCTGCCGTGGGTCAGCCACCCACAAGTAGCTTTTGAGTCGCGCGCAAAGCGCGCGAACCATTCAAGACCTGGATTCCCGCTTTCGCGGGAATGACGAGAGCTCGTGCGCGGAACGCGCACCCAAACTTAATGCAAAGCTCGCCTCGCGAGCTTCGGCAAATCCCCTTCCAATCCCGAAGCCCTTCGCATGATCAAATTCTTGATCGGCGTCGCCGCATTGGTGAGATCCAGCCCCCAATTCCGCAACTGACTCACCACCGGCAGCTCATTGCCAAATAAATATTTAAATCCACCGGTTATGGAAACCATGGCCAAGTTGTCGCCCTTGCGCCAGCGCTCGTAGCGCCGCAGCACGGCATGGGCGCCGATGTCTTTTTGTTTCGCGGCCGCGTCCAGCAGCACCTCGGCCAGCGTGGCGGCGTCGAGAAATCCCAGGTTCACGCCCTGTCCGGCGAGCGGATGCACCGTATGCGCGGCATCGCCGACCAGGGCCAGGTGCGGCGCGGTGTAGGCTCTGGCGTGCGATAAGGCGAGCGGGAATCCCGCGCGCGGTCCGAGCGTCTGGATTTTCCCCAGGGAATCGCCGAAAACCTGCTGCAATTCGGCGATAAAGGCCGCGTCATCGAGCGCCAGCAATTGATCGGCATGGGCGGTGTCAGCCGACCACACGATGGAACAGGTATGTGGCTCATCGAGCGGCAGGAAGGCGAGCGGGCCGGTGGTCAGGAACACCTGACGCGCCGTTGCCTCATGCGGCTTTTCGGTCGTGGTCGTGGCCACGATGCCCTTCTGGTGCAGATTAAGCGCCTGGGTTTCGATGCCGGCCGCGCGTCGCACCCCGGAATCGGCCCCGTCGGCGCCGACCAGCAGTTTCGCCTGCAGGCTGCGGCCATCTTTCAGCGTCACCACCGCACCGTTGTCCGCCAGGGTGATATCGACGATCTCGACCGGGCACAGATGATGGACATTGGTGAACTGGTGCAGGCGCTCGATCAGCGCCGTCTGGATCACGCTGTTCTCGACGATATATGTCAGCGCCGGCTCGCCGATCTCGGCGGCGTTGAAATGAATCGCGCCGCTGCCCGCGCCGCCCGACACCCGCATCTCCCGCACCGGCGAAACGCGCCGCCGGGCCATGCCCTCCCACGCGCCGAGATTTTCGAACAGGGCGCGCGAGGCCAGCGTGAGCGCGCTGACGCGCTGGTCGTAGCCTTTTTCCGGCGGACGCATGGCGGGCGAGCGATCCAGCAGCACGACCTTGAACGCCGAATTTCCCAGCGCGCAGGCGAGCGCCGCGCCGACCATGCCGCCGCCAACGATTACGATGTCATAAGAAGATTTCATTTAAGAATTCGAATAGACAGGATTAAGCAGGGCGAGCCGGAAACAGACGAAGACACTTAACGTGTCTTCGTCCCGGCGAGCGCCCCGCCACGGATGGCGGGGCCGAGTGTATCGAAGCCTCCATGGTTACGCCAAGGACGGCGGGCACGCCCTCCCTGACGTCGCGACACAGACTTCGATAAACCCCGGCCCGCACCTCCCTGTGCGGGCGCTCAGCGGCGCCGATGTACGTTAAGTACATCGGCGACTGCTCCGCTTCGCCCTGTAAATCCTGTGAAATTCAAAGCGGCAGGCCGCGCGCGAGGCGCGGGAGCCGTCCGGACAATCCGCTGGTGACGCGCACGAAACCGCGCTTCACGCCGGGCATCAGGTCCACCGCCAGCAGCCCGGCGTTGCGCAGGAACGTGAGCGGGAAGGCGTTGTTGGAAAAAACCCGGATCAGGCCGTTGGTGAAACCGGCCGTGACCTGGTTGTCGCGCTGGCGCCAGCTGGCATAACGGCGCAGCACCGCGAGGCTGCCGATGTCCTCGCCGGCGCGCACGGCGTCCGCGAGGATTTCCGCGATGGATGCCACGTCGCGCAGGCCGAGATTGAAGCCCTGCCCGGCCACCGGATGCACCGTGTGCGCGGCGTTGCCGATGAGCGCCAGGCGTTCGCGCACCTGTTCTTTCACCCGCGTGAGCGCGAGCGGGTAGGCGGCGCGCTTGCCGGGGCGCGTGAAGGTTCCGAGCCGGTCGCCGAAACGATCCTGCAAGCGGTTCAAAAATTCCGCATCGCTCCAGCCGAGAATGGTCGGCACCTCGGCCTCTTTCGCGCTCCATACCACCGCGCATTCATTTTTGCGTAGGGGCAGCAGGGCCAGAGGGCCGGTGTCGGTGAAGCGCTCATAGGCGGTGTTGCCGTGGGGTTCACTCGCCGTGACCGTGGTCACGACCGCGCTCTGGCAATATTCGGTGCGCTCCGCCTCGATGCCGAGGGCCGCGCGCACCGCGGAATGCGCGCCGTCGGCGGCGATGACCAGGCGCGCCGTGAGCGTCTTGCTGGTGTTGTCGTGGCGCACCGTTACCGACGCCGCGGCCGGATCGAGCCTGATTTCCTGCATTTCCGCCGGGCACAGCCACTCGATGTTTTTCGACGCCTGCATGGTCTTCAGCAGCACGACCCCGAGCGCGCGATTGGCTACGACATAGCCCAATGCCGGCAGCCCGGCCTCGGCGGCGGACAGGCGGGTCACGCCGAAATGGCCGCGGTCGGAAATGTGGATACGTTCGATGGGCGTGGCCTCCGGCGCCACCTCGTTCCAGACACCCATGCCTTCGAATATCTTTTTCGAACCCCAGGCCAGCGCCAGCGTGCGGTCGTCATAGCTCGGCTGGGCGGAGGCCGCGAGCGGCACCGCCTCGATCACGCCGATGCGCAGGGTGCTGGCGCGCAAGGCACAAGCCAGGCTGGCGCCAACCAGCCCGCCGCCGATGATCAAAATATCGAAATCGGTTTTCATATGATTACTTGGCCACAGAGTTCACAGAGGGCACAGAGATAAAAAAAACTATTTCCAATTCTCTGTGTACTCTGTGTTCTCTGTGGCAAAAATAATATTAATGCTTCATCAGCGCTTCGATCTCGGCGATCGTCTTGGGCGCGTCGCGCGACAGCACCTCGTTGCCGTCGCGCGTGACCAGCACGTCGTCCTCGATGCGCACGCCGATGTTGCGGAAACCCTCCGGGATGTCCTGAGCCGCGGCGATGTACAGGCCGGGCTCGACGGTGAGCACCATACCGGGCTCGAGCAGGCGCCAGGTGTCGTCCAGCTTGTAGTCGCCGACGTCGTGCACGTCCATGCCGAGCCAGTGGCCGGTGCGGTGCATATAGAAGCGCTTGTAGTCGCCGTTCTCGATATGCCCGTCCACCGCGCCGTTGAGCAGGCCCAGGTCCCTGAGCCCCTGGGTCAGCACGCGCACCGCGTTCTCGTGCGGGTCGTTCCAGTGCTTGCCGGGTTTGACCTGCTCGATCGCCGCCGATTGCGCGGCCAGCACCAGTTCGTAGATTGCGCGCTGCTCGCCGCTGTAGCGGCCGCTGACGGGGAAGGTGCGCGTGACGTCGGCGGCGTAGCCGTCGATCTCGGCGCCGGCGTCGATCAGCAGCAGGTCGCCGGGCTTCAGTTCGGCGTTGTTTTCGGTGTAATGCAGGATGCAGCCGTTGGCGCCGCCGCCGACGATCGGCGGGTAGGCCGGGAACGGGCTGCCGCCCTTCTTGAACTCGTATAGCAGCTCGGCCTCGATCTCGTATTCCATCATTCCCGGCTTGCACGTCTGCATTGCGCGCCGGTGCGCGTTAGCCGAGATTTTCGCGGCACGCTTCATCAGCCGGATCTCCTCCGGCCCCTTGAACAGGCGCATCTCGTGCAGGATGTGATCGAGCGTGACGAACTCGCCGGGCGCGTGCACGCCGTTGCGGCTCTTGGCGCGCACTTCATTCACCCAGTTCATCAGATGCGCGTCGAAATCCGGATCGCGCCCCATGCTGTAGAACACCTTGTCACGGTTCTCCAGCAGGCCGGGCAGAATTTCATCTATATCGTCGATGGGAAAGGCGTCGTCGGCGCCGTAGATTTCGCGCGCACCCTCGAGGCCGGCGCGCCGCCCTTCCCAGATTTCCTTTTCCGGATTGCGCTCACGGCAGAACAGGATGTACTCACCGTGTTCGCGCCCCGGCACCAGCACCATCACCGCCTCAGGCTCGGGAAAATGGGTGAGGTAATAGAAATCGCTGTCGGCACGGTACGGGTAATGCACATCGCGGTTGCGCACGCGCACCGGCGCCGTCGGCAGGATGGCCACGCCGCCGCCCATGTGGCTCATCAGCGTCTCGCGCCGCTTCTGGAAAATTTTCATGTCCATGGCGGCATTATGCCAAAATCAGGGGCGCTGCGTCGGACGCTGGTGACAAGGCGGCGGGTTGTTATAATCCCCGGCCGGACCGATGTCCCCGGCGGCATATCCGACGGCCGGTCATCCGCCGGGGATCAGACAGGCGGGACCCATGTCCAAACACGGCCGGAACAGATATAAGCTAACCGCCTCTTACCCATGCCTCAGGAGACACAACTAATGGATAAAATTCGCCGCCTCACCAAACCCGTCAGCCATCTGGTCGTCCTCGGTTTGCTGGCACTCAGCCTGCACCTGCCCGCCGCCAACGCCGCCATGGTCGGCACCGAAACGGTGGTCAACGCGGCCCAGGCGCAACAGAACCGCGAGCGCGTCTTGAGCACGCTGAACCGCGCCGACGTGCAGCAGCAACTCGTGGCCCGCGGTGTCGATCCGGCGCAGGTACAGGCGCGTCTCGACAGCCTGACGGACGAGGAAGTCCAGACGCTGGCCGCCAAGATGGATCAGCTGCCGGCCGGCGGTGACGCCCTCGGCTTGCTGGTATTCATCTTCGTCCTGCTGCTGATCACGGACATTCTGGGATTCACCAACGTTTATCCCTTCGTCAAGCATCCGCAGCGCCGCTAGTCGTCGTTGGAGATGGCTCGCGTGAGTCGTACCCAGACCGCCCGGTTTTTCACGGGCGGTTTTTTCATTCTGACGGCTCTGCTTGTATCGGGCTGCGCCTCACTGCACACGGACCGGATACTCGCCACCGCCGGGGCGCTGCCGGAACCGGTCGAATTGACCGCGGTTCCGTTTTTCCCGCAGGAGGAATACCAGTGCGGCCCGGCGGCGCTGGCAACGGTGCTCAACTGGAGCGGCGTCAGCATCACGCCCGCGGAACTCGCACCGCAGATGTACCTGCCCGAGCGCCGCGGCAGCCTGCAACTGGAACTGCTCGGCACCGCGCGCCGCCACGGGCGCGTTCCCTACGTGTTGCAGCCGCAGCTGGAAACGCTGCTGGCCGAGGTATCGTCCGGCAACCCGGTGCTGGTGCTGCAAAACCTGAGCCTGCCGTGGTACCCGAAATGGCATTACGCCGTGGTGGTCGGATTCGACCTGAAGCGTGACCGCGTGATACTGCGCTCCGGGCCGATTGAGCGCCACGAGACGCCGTTCAAGGTCTTCGAGCGTACTTGGCGCCGCTCGAATTACTGGGCGCTGGTGGTGCTGTCGCCCGACCGCCTGCCGTTCACCGCCGAGGAGATTCCCTACGTGCAGGCGGTCGCGCCGCTCGAGCGCCTGTCACGCTGGCCGGAAACGGCGACGGCCTATGCCACGGCGCTCACGCGCTGGCCGAAGAGCCTCGCGGCGCGCATGGGTCTCGGCAACAGCCGCTACGCGCTGGGCGACCTGCGCGGCGCGGAGGAAGCCTTCCGGCGGGCGACGCAGGATCATCCCGATGCCGGCGCGACGTTCAACAATCTGGCGCAGACGCTTGCAGATCAGGGCCGCCTGCCGGAGGCGCAGGCCGCGGCACAGCGCGCGGTGGAACTCGGCGGACCGCAACACAAAACCTTCCGTGAAACTTTGAAGCAAATAGAGACAAAAATCGAAAACAAAAATTGACAGGATTCACAGGGCGAAGCGGGGTTGTCGCCGATGTACTTAACGTACATCGGCGCCGCTGAGCGCCCGCACAGGGGTGAGTCGCGACAGCGACGAACGCCCGGCCAGGGATGGCCGGGCTGGACTTCGAGCGAAGCATGGAATGCGCAGCGAGAAGTGCGGGCCGGGGTAAAACGAAGCCTCTGTCGCGACGCCAGGGAAGGCGCGCATGCCGTCCTTGGCGTGGCCATGAAGGCTTCGATACACACGGCCCCGCCATCCGTGGCGGGGCGCTCGCCGGGACGAAGACACGTTAAGTGTCTTCGTCTGTTTCCGGCTCGCCCTGCTTAATCCTGTCTATTGTTTTTTAATGCTTCGCCACCGGCGGCTGCAATTCCTCGAACACCAGCTGCACCCCCACCCGCAGGTATTCCACGATCTCCGTCAGCGCCCGCGCCTCCTCTTCACCGGCCCCGGAGGCGTCCAGATCGGCCTCGGAAATGCTCGTGATGTCGCGGATGATCTCGCCGGCGTCGCCGGGCAGGGTCTGCCCCTGCTTCACGCCGCCGGCGTGCAGCCCCAGCAGGTAGCCGCGGCACCAGTCGGACAGGCCCTCGATCTGCCCGGCCAGGCCGTGTTCGTCGTCCGGCAGCAGCAGGGCAAAATCGCACTCCATCCCGTTCAAATGGGCATGGGTCGCGCGGTGCAGTGACGTGAGCACTTGCGCCAGGGGCGGCGGCATCGGCACGTCACGGCCCAGCACCAGCTCCTGCCAGGCCACGCGCGCGCCCTGGGGCGCGCACAACACGCCGGCGATGATGCCGTGCACTTCGGCAGGGCTGGTCGTCACGCCGGCCTCGTGCAGCAGCCGCGCGGCGTCGTCATAGGCGGGAAAGTCGGGTGTGTTTTCCACGGCGGGGTCGGGACGCGCGCAGCGGTCGGCGGTGAGGGGAAGAAAAGTTTACACCCCTCCGTCGGCGACCGGAAGCGTTGACCCGTACCGGCGCCGGTCATATAGTGTGCGACATGGCAAGCGATGATTCCCGTCTGGACAGCACGGACCTCAAGATTCTCGAGAGCCGCATCGACGAACTCATCGAGACCTGCCGGCGCCTGAAAAACGAAAACCAGGCGCTCAAGTCGGACCAGGACAGTCTCAGCGAGCAGCACGCGCGCCTGATGGAAAAAACCCGTCACGCCCGCGCACGCATCGAAACCATGATCGACCGCCTCAAGGCGCTGGAGCGCAGCTGACGTGAAGGAAAACCGCGACGGCGTGACCGTCACCATCCTCGGCAAGGAATTCATGGTGGCCTGTCCCGAGGACGAACGCGCGGCGCTGGTCGCCGCCGCCGGCTATCTCGACAAGAAAATGCGCGAGATCCAGTCCACCGGCAAGGTCATCGGCACCGAGCGTACCGCCGTCATGGCGGCGCTCAATATCGCGCACGAACTTCTCGATCTGCGCCAGCGTGGCGGCATGGCCGTTGATACAGTGCAGAAAATCAAATTCCTCCAGACCAAGATCGACGCCGCCCTGCGCTGGGATGCACAAACCCGCCAATAGGTATATAGTTGAAGTGCGCCCCCTGCGGTGCGCGTGATTGCTCCAGTTATCCTCTGAACCTATAAGTGCTTTTAACGGGAGCCGGATTGTAGATGCCGTTGTGCAAGCCCGCCTCGTAGCGGGAAGCCTGAAGCATCTCTGAGGCACCCAACTTGGACCTCACGGTTCAAGGCTACGGGGCAACACGGCATCTGCGGAGGGCGTCTTTATTTTTCCGCATTGAATATCTCCGTGCCCACAGACAAATCCGACCTGCGCCAGAAACTGCGCGCCCGCCGCCGCGCCCTGTCCGCCGATGAGCAGCACCAGGCCGCCCGCCGTCTCGCGGTGAACCTGGCCGGCACGCGCCTGTTTCTCACCAGCCGTCGCGTCGCCTGCTATCTGCCGAACGACGGCGAGATCGACACCGGACCGGTGATCGAGCACATCCGTCACCTGCGCAAGACCTGCTACCTGCCGGTGCTGTCGCGCCTGTCGCACGACCGCCTGTGGTTTGCCGAGGCCGGGCCCAAAACGAAGCTGACTCCCAACCGCTTCGGCATCCCCGAACCGGTGGTGAAATCGCGCGATCTGGTGCGCGCGCAGGAACTCGACCTGATCCTCATGCCCCTGGTCGGCTTCGACGACCAGGGCAACCGGCTGGGCATGGGCGGCGGCTTTTACGACCGCAGCCTGGAATTCCTGCGCCACCGGAACCATTGGCGCAAGCCACATTTGCTCGGAATCGCGTATGATTTCCAGCGCGTCAACGGATTGACGGCCGATCCCTGGGACGTCCCGTTGCAAGGCGTCATCACGGACCAGGCGGTCTATCTTTATTAGAGTTCTCCGATTTATCCGGAAAGGTAAGCATCATGAATCTGCTCTTCATCGGCGACGTGGTCGGTCAACCCGGACGGCGCGCCATCACCGATCAACTGCCCGGTTTGCGTCAGCGCTTCAAGCTCGACCTCGTCGTAGCCAACGCCGAGAACATCGCCGACGGCGCCGGCATCACCAAAAAAACCGCCAACGAACTGTTCGCCGCGGGCGTGGACGTGCTGTCCAACGGCAACCACGCCTGGGACAAGAAAGAAGCGCTCGAATACATCACCACCGAACCGCGCCTGCTGCGCCCGCACAATTATCCCGACGGCACGCCCGGCACCGGCTGGCATGTGGCCACGACCCACGCGGGCCACAAGGTCGGCATCCTGAACCTCATGGGCAACGTCTTCATGCATCCACACCTGGCCTGCCCGTTCGCCGCCGCCGACAAGGCGCTCGCGGCGAAACCGGATGACATTAAAATGGTATTGGTGGACCTGCACGCGGAAGTGACGAGCGAGAAAATGGCCATGGGCTGGTATCTCGACGGACGCGTAAGCGCGGTGGTGGGCACGCACACGCATGTGCCGACCGCCGACGAGCGCGTGTTTCCGAAGGGCACGGGTTACATCACCGATGTCGGCATGACCGGCTGCTACGATTCCGTGATCGGCATGGACACGCAGAAATCGCTCAAGCGTTTCGTGCACAAGCTGCCGGAGCGCTTCGAAGTGGCAGAAGGCATCGGCACCATTTGCGGCGTGCTGCTCGACCTCGACGAAAGCACCGGCCTGTGCCGCCACATCACGCGCCTGCGGGTATCCGAATCCGTCGCCCAGACCGCGGTCAAGGTCGCTTGACCGACAACTCAGCCGCGCCGTGAATTACTGGCTGATGAAATCCGAGCCGGACGCGTTCAGCATCACCGACCTCAAATCGCGCCCGAAGAGATCCGAGCACTGGGACGGCGTGCGCAATTACCAGGCGCGCAATTTCATGCGCGCCATGAAAAAGGGCGACCTCGCGTTTTTTTACCATTCGAGCTGCGAGACGCCGGGCGTCTATGGCATCATCGAGGTCGCGCGCGCGGCCTATCCCGACCACACCGCCTGGGACCCGGAAAACCGTCATTACGACCCGAAAAGCACCCCGGAACGGCCCCTGTGGTTCATGGTGGACGTGCGCTTCAAGCGTGAACTCGAAAAGCCCGTGACGCTCACCGCGATCAAAATGCAGTCGTCATTGAAACAGATGCGGCTGGTGCAGCGCGGCAGCCGCCTGTCGGTGATGCCGGTCACGGCGAAGGAATGGAACACGATACTGAAACTGGCCGAGGAGAAATTCCCATGAAAAAACTGTTTGCCCTGTTTGCGCTTTTCCTGTTCACCGCCGCCGGACTGCCGGCCGCGGCCAAGGGGCCGGCGGACAATCCGCGCCTGCGCATGACCACCAGCCTGGGCGTGGTCGAACTCGAACTGGACGCCCAGCGCGCGCCGGGGACGGTGCGGAATTTCATGAACTATGTCGAACGCGGCTACTACAACGGCATGATCTTCCACCGCGTGATCCCGGGCTTCATGATCCAGGGCGGCGGCTTCGCGCCCGGCATGCGCGAAAAAACCACCGGCGTGCCGGTCAAAAACGAGGCCGACAACGGCCTGAAAAATCTCGCCGGCACCATTGCCATGGCGCGCACCTCCGACCCGCAATCCGCGGCGGCGCAGTTCTTCATCAACACCGTGGACAACCCTGCGCTCGACCACCGCGACAAAACCGACCGCGGCTGGGGTTACGCCGTGTTCGGCAAGGTCACCAAGGGCATGGACGTGGTGAAGAAAATTGAGTCAGTCGCGACCCACACGGTCGGGCCATTTCAAGACGTACCGGTGAAGGACGTGATTATCCAGAAGGTGGAGTCGATCAAAAAGTAGCCGTCATCCCCGCGAAAGCTGGGATCCAGGCTGTAAATAACAAAGCCGCCCTCCGGGCGGCTTTGCATTTGTGTCGCCTGCGGCGACGCATACTTGTGGGTGCCTGACCCACGGCAGGGTTTTGCTCTGCTCCCGTATGGCGCGCCCGAGCATCGCAGCCGGTCCCGGGGTATTCGCGCCATCCGGGCGTGCTTTCTCTTGGTAACTTCTCTTTGCACGAGCAAAGAGAAGTTACCCGCCCGCGGTGCGGAAACCGCAATTATGCTTTTTGAGTCGCGCGCAAGGCGCGCGAACCATTAAATAACTGGATTCCGGCTTTCTCCGGAATGACAGACACAAATCAACTCAAAAACAACTTATACGCCGGATTCCCTGTCTCCTCGGCATATTCGTAGCCAAGGGCGTCGAGGAATTTCTGGAACGCCTTCTTGTCCCCGGGCGGGACCTGCATGCCGACCAGCACGCGGCCGAAGTCGGCGCCGTGGGAGCGGTAGTGAAAGAGTGAGATATTCCAGCGCCCGCCCGTCTTGTCGAGGAAGTTCATCAAGGCCCCGGGGCGTTCCGGGAATTCGAAGCGGTAGAGGATTTCATTGACGGCATTGGGCGCGCGGCCGCCGACGAGGTGGCGGATGTGCAGCTTGGCCATTTCGTTGTCGGTCATGTCGAGTGTGGCGTAGCCGTGTTTGCGCAGCGCGCCCATGAGCTGGCGCGCGTCCGCGGTGCCCGGCGGCACCTGCACGCCGACGAAGATATGCGCGTTCTTCGGGTCGTCGAAGCGGTAATTAAACTCGGTGACATTGTGATCGCCGAGGATGGTGCAGAATTTTTTGAGGGCGCCGGGACGCTCAGGAATGGTGACGGCGAAGATCGCCTCGCGCCGCTCGCCGATCTCGGCGCGCTCGGCCACGTGCCGCAGCCGGTCGAAGTTGACATTGGCGCCGGAGGCGATGGCGACGAGGTTTTTGTTCTTGAGCCGCTTCTGCCCGGCGTAGCGCTTCAGGCCGGCGTAGGCGAGCGCGCCGGCGGGTTCGAGGATCATGCGACGGTCCTCGAAAATATCCTTGATGGCGGCGCAGATCTCGTCGTTGCTGACGATCACCATTTCATCCACGAACTGTTTGGCGAGCCGGAAGGTTTCCTTGCCCACCTGGCGCACCGCCACGCCATCAGCAAAGATGCCGACGTGATCCAGCAGGACGCGTTTGCCGGCCTTGAGCGACAGGTCCATGGCGTCGGCGTCTTCCGGCTCGACGCCGATGATTTTCACCTCGGGGCGCAACTGCTTGATGTACACCGCGATGCCCGCGATCAGCCCGCCGCCGCCGACGGGGACGAACACGGCCTCCAGCGGTCCCGTATGCTGCTTCAGGATTTCCATGCCGATGGTGCCCTGACCCGCGATCACCTCCGGATCGTCGTAGGGATGCACGAAGGTCAGCTTGCGTTGCGTTGCGATCTCGCGCGCATGCGCATAGGCGGCGTCGTAGTTGTCGCCGTGCAGTACCACCTTACCGCCAAGATTGCTCACGGCATCGATCTTGATGCGCGGGGTGGTGCGCGGCATGACGATGATGGCCTTGGTGCCCAGCTTCGCGGCCGCCAGCGCCACGCCCTGCGCGTGATTACCGGCCGAGGCCGCCACCACGCCCTTTTTCAACTCCGCCTTGGGCAGGCCCGCCATCTTGTTGTAGGCCCCGCGGCACTTGAAGGAAAACACCGGCTGCTCGTCCTCGCGCTTGAGCCACACCCGGTTGCCGGTGCGACGCGACAGGATGGGAGCGAGCTCCAAGGGGGTTTCGTGCGCGACGTCGTACACGCGCGCATTGACGATAGTCTTGAGGTATTTCTGGGGCATTTTTGTAATTTACCAGATCGGCCGCTTCATTATCACACGGTTTATAGGTATTCTGGCGCCCTTTCAGGCAAACGGAAAAGTCATGACTGCGGATGAAAAGAAAAAGGCCGTCGCCCTGGCGGCACTGGAATACGTCGAATCCGGCTGGGTGATCGGTGTCGGCACCGGCTCCACCGCCAATCACTTCATCGACGGGCTGGCGAAGATCAAGGGCAAGCTCGACGGCGCGGTGGCCAGCTCCAACGCCACCGCCGACCGGCTCAAGAAAGTCGGCATCCCGGTGCTCGATCTCAACTCCACCGGCGACCTGCCGCTGTACGTGGACGGCGCCGACGAGGCGACCAAACACCTGCACCTGATCAAGGGCGGCGGCGGCGCGCTCACGCGCGAGAAGATCGTGGCCGCGGCCAGCGCCAAATTCGTCTGCATCGCCGACGACTCAAAGCTCGTCGACGTGCTCGGCCGGTTCCCGCTGCCGGTCGAGGTCATCCCGATGGCGCGCAGCCTGGTGGCGCGCCGGATCGTGGAACTCGGGGGCCAGCCGGTGCTGCGCGAGAATTTCAAGACCGACAACGGCAACATCATCCTCGACGTGCACAACCTGAAGATCATGAACCCGGTGGAACTGGAAGAAAAACTCGACCATCTCGCCGGCGTGGTCACCAACGGTCTGTTCGCGCGCCGCCCGGCGGACGTCTTACTGTTAGCCTCGGATCAGGGTGTGCGCAAACTCACGTAGGTGTTGTTGGGGTTTGGCACTGTGCGCTTCACCCCAACCTACATTAAGCGAGTGGTTTCAGCGGTACAGCACGCCGCGGCGCACCAGCCATTTCTCGATCTCGACCCCGATAAAGACCAGGGTGGACATCGCCAGGCAGAAGGCGAGTTCGTTGAGCGTCAGCGCCTCGGTCTTGAAGACCGGGTTGAGCCAGGGCACGTAGATCGTCGCCAGCTGCAGCCCGAAGGTGAACAGCACCGCGCCGATCAGTGGCCGGTTGGAAAACACCCCCTGCACGAACAGCGAGTCGGTCTCGGAGCGGATCGCCAGCACGTGGCCGAGCTGCGACAGCGTCAGCACCGTGAATACCATGGTCTGCCAGTGGCCATGACCGGTGTGGATCGCCCACGCCTGGGTGAACAGCGAGGCCGCGCCCATGAGCACGCCGACCCACACGATGTGCTGCCACATGCCGTGCGCGAAGATGCTCTCGTTCGGCGGACGCGGCGGGCGCTGCATGACACCGCGTTCCTCTTTTTCGGCCGCCAGCGCCAGGCCCGGCAGGCCGTCGGTGACAAGATTGATCCACAGGATATGGATCGGCAGCAGCGGGATCGGCAGGCCCAGGAACGGCGCCAGGAAAATGGTCCAGATCTCGCCGGAGTTGCTGGTCATGGTGTACTTGATGAACTTGCGAATGTTGTCAAAGATGCGCCGGCCCTCGCGCACCGCGCGCACGATGGTGGCGAAGTTGTCGTCCAGCAGGATCATGTGCCCGGCTTCCTTGGCGACATCGGTGCCGGTGATGCCCATGGCCACGCCGATGTCGGCGCGCTTGAGCGCCGGCGCGTCGTTCACGCCGTCACCGGTCATGGCCACAAATTCGCCGCGGTCCTGCAACGCCTTGACGATCTTGATCTTCTGCTCCGGCGCCACGCGCGCGTACACGCGCACGCGCTCGACATGCTGCTCGAATTGCGCCATGTCGAGGCGCGCCAACTGCCGCCCCGTAAGCACCTCCGCATCCTGTTCGATAATTCCGAGACGCGTGGCGATGTTGCGCGCCGTGGCCGGATGGTCGCCGGTGATCATCACCGGCGTGATGCCGGCGCTGCGGCACAGCCGCACCGCCTCGCGCGCCTCGGGGCGCGGCGGGTCCAGCAGGCCGACCAGCCCGAGGAAAGTGAGTTTCGTCTCCACGTTTTCAGTGTCGGCCGGCTCCGGCAGCGCGGACCAGCGACGCACGGCCACCGCCAGCACCCGCAGGCCGTCGGCGGCCATGCGTTCGACCAGCGCCTCCACCGCGCCACGATCCAGCGCCTCCGCCCCGGCGGCGCCCAGGCGGTCGTGACACAGCGGCAGCACCTGCTCCGGCGCGCCCTTGGTGAAGGCAATCACCGCCTCCCCTTCCTTTGCACCCTCTCCCCTTACCCTCTCCCGCTCGCGCGGGAGAGGGGGAGCTGGAAGAGCTTCCCTATGCAAGGTGGTCATGCGCGCGCGCTCGGAATCGAAGGCAATCTCCGCCACCCGCGGTTGCGACTTGCTCAATACTGCCTTGTCGGCGCCAGCCTGGCGCGCGGCCAGGTACAACGCCACCTCGGTGGGATCGCCGATGAGCTCCTCTCCCGTCGTCGGTCGCGCGTCGTTGCTGAGCGCCAGCGCGGTCAGGAGGGTGCGCCACGGTTCCCGTGCCGCGGCATCGGCCGGCAGTGATTGCAGCATCTGGTCATCGGCGTAAACCTGCTCCACGCGCATGCGGTTCTCGGTGAGCGTGCCCGTTTTGTCGGAACAGATGAAGGTCACGGAGCCGAGCGTCTCGACCGCCGGCAGCTTGCGGATCAGCGCGTTCTGGCTGACCAGCTTGCGCGCGCCGAGCGCGAGCGACACCGTCACCACCGCCGGCAGGGCCTCGGGTATGGCGGCCACTGCCAGCGAGATGGCTGTGAGCAGCATCAGCATCACCGGCTCGCCGCGCAGCAGGCCGGTAACGAACAGGATGGCACAGATCACCAGCACCGCGACCGCGAGGTTGGCACCGAAGCGGGCCAGGCGCTTTTGCAGCGGCGTCTTGACCTCGCCTTCCGCGCGCAGCAGCGCCGCGATGCGGCCGAGTTCGGTCTCCATGCCGGTGGCCACCACCACGCCGCGGCCGCGGCCGTAGGTCACGAGCGTGCCCTTGAACGCCAGGTTGCGCCGGTCGCCGAGCGGCAGGTCCGGTTCGCGCAGGGCGCGCTCGAGCTTTTCCACCGGCTGGGATTCGCCGGTGAGCGCCGCCTCCTCGATCCGCAGCTGCACCGCCTCGGTCAGGCGCAGATCGGCCGGCACGGCGTTGCCGGCCTCGATGCGCACCACGTCGCCGGGCACGAGTTCGGCGGCCGGCACCATGCGCGATTGGCCGCCGCGCACCACGTGCGCGGTCAGCGCCGCCATCTGCTTGAGCGCGGCGATGGCGCGCTCGGCGCGGTATTCCTGCACGAAACCGATGACGGCGTTCAGCACCACGATGGCCACGATCACCAGCGTGTCCGTCAGGTCGCCGATCAGCCCCGACACGATGGCGGCGGCGATCAGCACCAGGATCATGAAGTCGGTGAATTGCCCGAGGAACATCGCCAGCGGCCCGCGGCGCCGGCCTTCGCGGATCTCGTTGGCACCATATTGTTCGAGGCGCGCCCGTGCATTTTCCGCACTCAAGCCCGCGCGCGCGTCGGTATCCAGATGCCGGGCGACCTCCTCCGCTGGCAGCGAATGCCAGGCGGGCGGGTTTGTATCGGCCATCATGGCGGTTCAGTGAATAATGCGGTTGATCTGAATATTAAGCTTCTTGATGCGGTGCCACAGGCTGCGCTCCGAAATGCCCAGCTTCTTCGCCGCGTGCGCCTGCACGCCTTTGGTTTGCGCCAGCGCTTCGAGGATCGCGCCACGCTCGACTTCTTCCAGCCAGTGATCCAGATTTTTCCGGCCCATTCGGGCGAGCGCGGATTTTTCGCCAGTGGCCACTCCGGAAGGCGTCGCGATCGCCGCCGGCAAATCCCCGACGTCGATGGTTTTGCCCTGGCATGACAGCAGCGAGCGTTCCACGGTGTTGCGCAGCTCGCGGATGTTGCCGGGCCAGTCATAACCTTCCAGCGCCTCCAGCGCCGCCGGGGTGAAGGCCGTGATCTTCTTGTCGGTCTCGGCGGCCAGTTCATGCAGGAAGGTCTGGGCCAGCAGCGGGATATCCTCGCGCCGGTGGCGCAGCGGCGGCACGACAATGCTGTAGACATCGAGGCGATACAGCAGGTCCTCGCGGAACTGGCCCTCCTGTACCAGCGCCTTCAGGTCGCGGTTGGTAGCGGCGATGAAGCGCACATCCACGGCGCGCACCTGGTTCGATCCGACCGGGGAGTATTCACGCTCCTGCAGCACGCGCAGCAGCTTTGCCTGCAATCCCGCATCGAGATCGCCGATCTCATCCAGAAACAGCGTTCCGCCCTGCGCCTGCTCGACCCGGCCGGCACGGTTCTGGGTCGCGCCGGTGAACGCGCCCTTGACGTAGCCGAACAGCTCGGACTCCATGAGATCGCGCGGGATGGCGGAACAGTTGAGCGCGACCCACGGCCGCTCGCGCCGCGGCGACAACTCGTGGATGGTGCGCGCCACCAGTTCCTTGCCGGTGCCGGATTCGCCGGTGATCAGCACGCCGGTCTTGTACGGCGCCACGCGTTGGATCTCCTCGAGCAATTGCCGCGCCGCGCGGCCTTCGCCGGCCAGGCGCTTGGCGCCGCGCGACTCGCTGACCTCGGCCTTGAGCTGGGCGTTTTCCCGCAGAATGTCGCGCAGCTTGATGGCGTTGTGCACCGCGATCTCGAGCTGCTCCGGCTCGAACGGCTTGGTGAGGTAATCGGCCGCGCCATCGTGAATGCTCTTGACCGCGGAGCGGATCGTGCCATGCGCCGTAATTATTATGACCGGCACGTCCGGACGTGACTGGCGGCAGCGCACGACGAATTCCTCGCCGCCCATGCCAGGCATGCGCAGATCGGTCAGCACCACGTCGAGGTTCGGGTTCTGCACCTGCGCCAGCGCCGCCTCGCCGCTGTCGGCCACGAGCACTTCGTGGCCGGCGCTTTCCAAAACCATGCGCATCACCGTCTGCATGTTCTGCTCGTCATCGACCACCAACACGGTTCGTTTCATGGCGCTATCTCCATTGCTTCATATACCGGAAACCGCATGACAAACCGGGCGCCGTTGCCCTCGGGAGGCCGGGCCTCGAGCCGGCCGCCGTTGGCCTCGACCAGGGTATGGGCGATGGTGAGGCCGAGACCGGTGCCCTGCTCCTTGGTGGTGAAGAACGGCTCGAACAGGCGCGGCATGATCTCGGGCGGGACGCCCGGCCCGTTGTCCTCGACCGACAGATACACGCTCCCGTTTTCCACGCCGGAACTAAGCCAGAATTTTCCCTCTTTTCCCTTCATCGCCTGCAGGGCGTTGGTCAGGATGTTGCTCCAGGCCTGCTGCAGCAGACCGGCATCGGCCTGGATTTTGGCGTCCTGGTGGCGCAAGGCCTTGCGCACCGTGATCGCAGGCATGCCGGCCAGCGCCAGCTCGAGGGCGCGCTCCAGCGGCTGAGCCGGATCGATGACCGCGAACGCCGGCTGGCGGTGGCGCGACAGCTGCAGGAAGTCCTGCACCAGGGTGGCGACGCGCAGGCTTTCCTCGCGGATCATGCGCGTCAGCTCGGCCTTCTTCTCCGGGGCGTAATCCGGCTTGTCGAGCAGAGCCGCCGAGGTGTTGATGATGCCGATGGGATTGCGGATCTCGTGCGCCAGCGACGCCGACAGTTCACCCATGGCGGTAAGCTTGTCTTTCTGGAAGCGCTGCGCCTGTTCGTCGCGCGCTTCGCGCAGACGCGCGGCCATGGCGTTGAAGGCCTTGGCCAGGTCACCGAATTCGTCATTCGAGCTGACGGGCACGCTGGCGCTGAAGTTCTGGCCCGCGAGCTGCATCACACCGTTGCGCAGATATTCCAGCGGCCGCACCACCAGGCGCGAAAGCAGCAGGCCGGCCAGGCCGCCGATGATCACACCGAGAAGGGAAATCGACAGGAACAGCGTGACGCGGTTGGTGAGCACTTCCTGCACGCCGCGGCGCTCCAGCCCGCTGAACATGATCGCCTCGACCCGCCCCGTCGGGTCCACGATGGGCGTATACAAACCGCGAAACTGGCCGTTCTCGGCCTCCAGGCTGTAATACGGTTTCTTGTCCTTCTCCAGCCGCGCCAGCGTCGAAGCCGGCAGATGTTTGAGTGCGATGGTCTGGCCGGGTGTTGAAAACAGGTCGTAGTAATTCTTGCCCTCGCGATAATACAGACGCGCCTTCAGGCCGGTGAGCTGCGCCAGTTCGTCGGTAAAGTCCTGCCCCAGCAAACTGCCGAGCACGAGGTAATACCGCGGTTTGCCCTGACGCGGGATCGGCGTGATGCCGACCGCCGCCAGCATGGTTTTGTTTTTGCGCGTCACCTTGAGCACGGCCTCGGTCTGGCCGCGTTCCCACAGGGTTTTCACCTCCATCGGGAGCGAGGAGTACAGCAGTTTCTTTTCCGGGCTGTACAGCTGAATCAGGTCGATGCCGAGCTTCTGCGAGATTTGCTGTACCGGCAGCGGAATCGCCTCCGCGGGATCACGCTCGAGCCTGCCGACGTAAGCCGGGTCGTCTGCCAGCACGCGTCCCAGGATGACGGCATCGTTCTGGTAAGCTTCGAGCCAGTTCTGGTTGGCGCGCGCGGCGTCGACGATCCATTGCTGCAGGCGTTTCTCGAAACTGATCGACACCCACTCGGCCGCCAGCCAGCCGGCCACCAGCATCGGCACAATCACGATCACGGAGATGACCAGCAGCACCTTGCGCTGCAGGCGGCCAAGCTTGAATCCACGAAATGACATGGGTTTCTCGAAATTTCCCAGGCTACAAATTTTGATGTTTGCTACAAAAATCAAGCATAGCGCAGCGTGGGGATTATATATATCTATTTGATTTTAATAATAAAAAATCATGGCACAGCGATTGCTCTAGGGGATGGCAATGATGGCACTGATTCATTCGGGCCATCAGACATCCAACGCGTTGTTTTATTCTTTTTAAGGAGTCTTACGATATGAAAAAGTCACTGATCAGCCTGTTTGCCCTGGCATTCGCCATGATGTTCGGCATGGTGCACGTCGCCAGCGCGATGAAGCATGAAGCCCCGGCCGGCGCTGCCGCGGCGGAAGCCAAGAAAGAGGCGAAGCAGGAGAAGAAAGAGAAGAAGATGAAGAAGAAAGCCGCCAAGAAGGAAGAGAAGAAAGAAGAGATGAAGGGCGCGGCCCCGGCAACGCCGGCCACCCCGGCCGCTCCTGCGACCCCGGCCGCTCCTGCCAAGTAACAGCGTTTAGTTTTTGAGCTGCACCAAAGCGCCCCGAAAGGGGCGCTTTGCTTTGTAAGCCGCTACTTCTTCTTGGGCGCGACTTTTTTCTTCGCCGGTTTGGCGGCGGTTTTCTTCCCGGCCTTTTTCGCCGGGCTTTTCCCGGCCGCCGGGGCCTTGGCGCTGCGTACGCGCTCGATCAGCCCGCGCAAATAGTCCATATACTTCTGTGTATTCGCCACCGCGGTTTTGGCGGCGTCGATGCCGGACTCGCCCGGCTTGAGCTGGCGGTAGGCCATCTCGATTACGTCCTCATCCAGGCCGGCAAAACGTCCCGCCGCCGGACCGGCCAGGCGACACACTTCCTTCACGCTGGCCTTGGCCCGCAGGTTGATTTCGTGCAACTGTTTGGCACGGCTCGGCCCGACCCAGCTCACGATGGTCCATTGACCACCCGGTGCCCCGGGCTTGTCGAGGAAGTCCTGCCATACCTTGCTCGCGGCCTGGCAATCCTTGGTGACGCCTTCAAGGCGGGCCAGCACGTCGGCGCGCTGCTTGCCGCGGTCGGCTTTCCAGCGCGCTACCAGGTCAATCGCTCGGTCCAAACTATCCATTGAGTATCTCCGTTTCCTTGGTCTTGAGGGGCGCGGTACATCCCGCGGTTCAGCTTGTTTATTTATTTTGGGACAAGGGATGGGGACTGACAAGGTAAACGCAAACAAAATAAATCGGCTTTTTTGCCGGATTTTTGACTGATTCCAGGCTGGCGGCCGGCGGCGGCCGGCGCCGGAAGGACGGCGCGGCACGCGCCGGAATTCACAACCTATTTCGCCAGCCTGGCCTCGGACAGCAGGCGCTGCCCGGCAAAGCGGATGGTCATAATCCCGGCCAGACACACCAGCGCGGTGCCGCCGAAGGACAGCAGGTCCGGGATCTCACCCCAGAACATCCAGCCGATGGCGGCGGCGAACACCACGGTGGCATAGGTGAACGGACCGACCTGGGCCGCCGGTGCGTGGGAATAGGCGCGCGTCAGCAGCAATTGCGCCAGGCTCGCCAGCGCGCCCATCAAGATGAGCAGGGTCCACAAAGCGGGGTCGGGCGTCTGCCAGCGCCAGGCGAGCGGCACCGCGGACACCGCCGTGCACACGAGGCTGAAGTAAAACACAATGCGCAAGGTCGGCTCCGTGTGCGTGAGGCGCCGGATGCTGACCATCGCCAGCGCCGCAAACAGACCCGAGGCCACGCCGATGAGCGAAACCGGCGTGAACAGGTCGAGGCCCGGTTTCAGGATCAGCAGGATGCCGATGAAACCGGTGATGATCGCGGCCCATATCTTGCGCGGGATTTTTTCGCCCAGCCAGGCGGCGGCAATGAACGGCACGAACAGCGGCGTGGAGTAATTGAGCAGCGTGGCCTCGGCCAGCGGCAGGTGCGCGATGGCGTAGAAATAACAGTACATCGCCGCCACCCCGGCGAGCCCGCGCCACAGATGCCCGCGCAGGTTTTTGGTTTTCAGGTGGCCGACGCCGCGATGCAAGACCCATGGCAACAGCGCCAGCAGACCCATGACGCTGCGGAAGAACACCACCATCTCGTTCGGCAGATGCGCGGACATGTACTTGACCAGCGCGCCCATGACGGAGAACAGCAGACCCGAGGCGAGCATCAACAGCGCGCCGCGCCGGAGGTTGTCCGCGTGCGCCACCGGTCAGGGACCGCCGCGCAGCAGTAGTTCGCGCGGATCGGGATTCAGGTAGGTCTGGCCGGCAATGTACGGATCGGGATGGCGCCGGAAGTGATGCTTGAGCAGGGTCAGCGGCGCGGCGAACGGCGCCTCGCCCCGGCGGTAGGCGTGGATCATCCCGAGCAGTTCGGCCTTGTCCCCGGCGTCGAGATGTTTTTTCAGATAACCCATCAGGTGCATCAGCACATTGGCGTGGCGTGCCGGTGTCGCCAGGCGCTGGAACGCCTGCATCAGATGCAACAGATAGTCGCGTCCCGACTCCTTCAGATTCTTCCGGCCGGCCTGCGCCACCAGCCGTCCGAGCGCGCGGTAGGCCTCGACGTCATGCGCCATGAGCGCCAGCTTGTGGCGCGTGTGAAATTCCACCAGCCGCCCGGCGCTCAGCCCCTGCGCCGCGAGTTCCTGCCAGCGCCGGTAGACGAACACGCGCTCGATGAAATTCTCCCGCAGGCGCGGATCGCTGAGCCGGCCCTCCTCCTCCGCCGGCAACCAGGGTTGGCCGGAGAGAAACGCGTCGGCGTATATTCCCCGGCCGCTCTTGGCCGGCACCCCGGCATGCTGATACACCTTGACGCGCTCCATGCCACAACTCGGCGAGCGGCTCTTGAACACATAACCGCTCAGGTCGTCGAGCTTGCGCGCCTGCTGTTTGCCGTAGGCGGCGAGCTTGTCCGTGACATCGATCGAGGCGTCCTTCACGCCGACGGCGCGCGGTGCGGAGGCAGCGCCCACCAGCCGGATCGGCGGTCGCGGTATGCCCAGGCCGATGGCGACCTCGGGGCAGACCGGAACCCATTCGAAAAACTGCCCGAGCGTGCCGCTCAGAAAACTGTCGAGCTTGTGATTGCCGTCGAAACGCACCTTCTGTCCCAGCAGGCAACTGCTGATGCCAAGATGTATTTTGTCGCTGTGAACTTCCGTGGTTTTGGTCACCAGTCTCCGTCCTCCGCCTGAACCTGGCCGTCATTCTAAATCAGCCGGTGAGTTTCCGACGGTACATCCTGCAAAAATGCACCACTTGGCGCGCTACGCGGTCATGCCGGGGTGCTAAAGTTGCGCTTATGCTCATCCCGCAACTGGTGGCGCACCGCGGCTACCCCCGGCATTACCCGGAAAACACCCTGATCGGGCTCGAAGCCGCCATTGCCGCGGGGGCGCGCTTCGTCGAAGTGGACGTGCAGCTTTCGCGCGACCGCGTGCCGGTGCTGTTCCACGATCGCGACCTGAAGCGCCTGTGCGGTGTGCACGGAAAGGTCCATGACCTCCACTACGAGGAACTGTGGCACCTGCGCGTCGCCGAGCGCGAGCGTTTCGGCGAGCGATTCAAGGACGTGCACATCACCCGTCTGGCCGAGCTGGGCCATCTTCTGATACGCCATCCGGAGGTAACCGCCTTCATCGAACTCAAGCGCTCGAGCCTCGAGCGCTTTGGCGTCGAGAGCCTGCTGACACTGGTGCGGCGCTCGCTGAAGCCGGCGCTCGATCAATGCGTGCTGATTTCCTATTCGCTCGAGGCGCTGGTGGCGGCGCGCCAACAGGGCTGGCCCCGGCTCGGCGTCGTCATCGATCACTGGTACGAACGCGGGCAGGAACTCATTGATGAAATCCGTCCGGCATTTCTTTTTTGCGATGTCGACGGCCTGCCACGCGACGGCCATCTTGGCATCGATGGCATGAAGCTCGTGGTGTTCGAGGTCGCGGACGCCCCGCTGGCGCTGGCGCTGGCCGCGCGCGGTGTCGATTTCATCGAAACCTTCGCCGTCGGCGAGATGCTCCAGGAATTTTCCCGTCTCGCGCCGTCCGGATGACCACACCAACCTACGATGTCGTCATCATCGGCGGCGGCATTCATGGCGTCGGCGTGGCCCAGGCCGCGGCCGCCGCGGGCCATTCGGCGCTGCTGCTGGAACGGCAGGAACTCGCCCATGGCACCTCCAGCCGCTCCAGCAAGCTCATCCACGGCGGCCTGCGCTATCTCGAAAGCGCGCAGTTCGGGCTGGTGCGCGAATCGCTGCGCGAGCGCGAAATCCTCCTGCGCAACGCGCCCGGCCTGGTGCGGCGCGTGCCGTTTTACATCCCGGTTTATTCCTTCACCCGCCGCCCGCCGTGGATGATCCGCGCCGGGCTGTCGCTGTATGCCCTGCTCGGCGGACTTTCCCGCGACGCGCGCTTCGAATCCGTGCCGCGCGCGCGCTGGGACAGCCTCGACGGGCTCGACACCCGCGGGTTGCGCGCGGTGTTCCGCTACGAAGACGCCCAGACCGACGATGCCCGGCTGACCCGGGCGGTGATGCGCTCGGCGCAGGCGCTGGGCGCGGAACTGCGCTGCCCGGCGAATTTTCTGTCGGCGATACGCAGCGGGAACGGCTACCAGGTGCAATATCTCGATCGCGACGGGGAGCAAACCTGTGGCGCGCGGACGCTGGTGAACGCCGCCGGCCCGTGGGCCAATGCCGTGCTCGACCGCATCACGCCGCGCCCGCCGACGCTGACCGTGGAGCTCATTCAGGGCGCGCATGTCCTGATCGAGGGCGAGACCCGTTACGGCATCTATTATGTCGAGGCCCCGAGCGACGGGCGCGCCGTGTTCGTCATGCCATGGAAAGGACAAACCCTGGTGGGCACCACGGAAACCGCCTTCAGCGGAGACCCCGGAAGCGTGCGGGCGCTGCCGCAGGAAATTTCCTACCTGCAGGAAACGCTGCAACACTATTTTCCTCATCACCGCGGGCGGCTGCTGGACAGTTTTGCCGGCCTGCGCGTGCTGCCGCAAGGGCCCGGCACGGTGTTCCATCGCTCGCGCGAGACCGTGCTGCACCCGGATGACGCGGAAGCGGTGCGCCTCGTCACCGTCTATGGCGGCAAACTCACCGGCTACCGCGCCACCGCTGCGAAAGTCATGCGGCAGTTGCGGAAAGCACTGCCGGGGCGCGTGACGGTCGCGGACACCGCGAAACTGGGACTCTCCCCGTGACACAATGCCGCGGTCATCGCGCCTGAAACCAGTCATCGGCGGCTGGCAAACCGCGTCGGCTTTGCGCGCAAAGTCCTTGGCGTAAAAGCCTTTTTGGTTTCGGGAAAATCAGCGGCTTGCCAGACACGCACTTCTTCCACAGAATGCGCAAAAACATTAGAACATCAGGTCAGACGGAGGGGGCGGTATCAATGAATATCTTCGTGGGGAATCTCTCCGCGGCCGTCACGGCGGACGACCTGCGCCGGCTGTTCGCCGGCTACGGCACCACCATCAACGCCATCATCATGCGCGACACCGATACCGGCCTGCCGCTCGGCTACGGCCATGTGTACGTGGTGCCGGAGCAGGCCGCCTACGAGGCCATCATCAACCTCGACAAGCAAGAGCTGAAAGGCAGCCCCATCATCGTGCGCGAATGCCTGTACCGCACGCGCCAGGAACGGCGCCTGCGCCGCTTCCTGTGGCGCGGCAACGAGCGGCGGGTGGCGGAATCGCGCCGTCACAACGGCTACGATCAAACCTCCCGACAACGTACCGGTTGAACCGGTTCAGCCGGCGATTCGCTCAATCGTCCAGTAAACTCCGGTCGCAGCGATCAGCGCCGACAACGGCAACACCAGGCGCGCCCGGTACCAGCTTTTCGTTTTCCACCACAGGCCGATCAGCAGCCAGGCCAGGGTGATCACGGTGAGCTGGCCGAGCTCCACACCCAGGTTGAACGTCAACAATGCCGTCAGAAATTCCGAGCGCGGCAGGCCGATCTCGTGCAACACGCCGGCGAAGCCGAGTCCGTGCAGCAGCCCGAAACCGAAGACCACGAAGGCGCGCCACGGTTTCAGTTCCGACGTGACCAGGTTTTCGATCGCCACGTAGGCGATCGAGGCCGCGATCAGCGGTTCCACGATCGCCGGCGAAAGCGAGACGATGCCGTAGATACTCAGGCCGAGCGTAAGGGTGTGCGCCAGCGTGAACGCGGTCACCTGCACCAGCAGCGGCTTCCAGCGCGTGCTCAGCAGGAACAGCCCGAGCACGAACAGGATGTGATCGAGACCCTTGGGCAGGATATGGGTGAAGCCGAGCACGGTGTATTGCGCGGCGACTTCCAGTCGGGTTTTCTGTTGCAGGCCGACGCCCAGAATGTAGGGCTCGCTCCTGGCGCCGTTCTTCAGCCACAGCGCCACCGGATCTCCGCCCGATGCGGCCGGCAGCCGCACGATGCTCTCGCCGAAATCCGCCGCATAGCCCCAGCGGAAGACGCGCGCACCCGCCGGAACGGCGCCGCACAGATGCAACAGCGTCAGCCGCGCGCGCGCCGTGTCGCCGACCTCCGGCACCGTGATCGAACACAAGGCCGGTGGCAGGCGCGCCTCGTCGAAACGGATTTCAATCCCTTCGAAATATCGCGGCAGGAACTCGCGGATTTTTCCTTCGAGCACCGCGGGCGGCAAGTCGCGCAGCTGGTTGTACGTCTGCGCGTTGGGCGATTCATCGGTGTCCTTGTGCTGCGGGCTCACGCCTGCGATCACCGCCTCCATGTTGGCGCTGAGTTCGATGTCGTAGCGCTCGGCGCTGAAACTCACGGTCGCGATCGCGGGACGGATTTCGTGGGCGCGCGCGCCATTGGCAACGACCAGCAGCAACAAGGCCATCAATAAAATGGGTAATCGGGACATGCTTTGTGTTTTCCGGTTTGCGACGAAACGGGTATCGGAGCTTATGTTATGCTGCTGGTCGACGCTGCTACATGGACCTGCCTGTGACGACAAAATTCCGCGCGCAGTTTATGCGAAATTCACGCTACCTGCTCATTGCCGCATTACTGGCTGTCGCCTGGCCGGCCGTGGCCCACGACTTCTGGATCGAACCGCAGGCGTTCCGCCCCAAACCCGGAACGGCGGTGGGACTGCGCCTGTTCGTGGGCCAGGAATTCAAGGGTGACTCCGTGCCCTATTTCCCGCAGAAATTCGAGCGCTATGTCGTCGCCGGTCCGGCCGGCACGCAGCCCATCCCCGGCGTGCTGGGCGATGAACCCGCCGGCACGGTAACGCCGGCGGCGCCCGGGTTATATGTCATCGGGCTGCACACCAAACCGGACTCGGTCAGCTTCGATACCTCCGAAGAATTCGAAAAATATCTGCTCAAGGAAGGGCTCGAACGCAACCTGGCCTTGCATCGACAGCACCGGAAACCCGGAAGGAAAATCGAGGAGACTTATTTCCGCTGCGCCAAGTCGCTCATCGCGGCGGGAGCGGTCGGGGATGACGCGGACCACGTCCTCGGCTTTCCGCTCGAACTCATTGCCGAAACCAGTCCCTACCGCGCACGCACGCTGCGCCTGCGGCTGCTGTATCAGGGCAAACCGCTTTCCGGCGCGCTGGTGGTCGCGTTCAACAAGGCCGAACCGCTCGCCAAACTCAAGGCACGCACCGACGACAACGGGCGCGTGGAATTTTCCCTGCCGCATTCCGGCGTCTGGCTGGTGACGTCGGTGCACATGATTCCGGCGTCCTTCTTTTCCGGTCATGACTGGGAAAGCCTGTGGGCCTCGCTGACCTTTGAACGACCGTAAGGGGTTTCACATGAACCCGATGAAATTCCTGTTTTCAATATTTCTGATTGCCGGCGGTTTTCAGGCCGCGCATGCCGCCGAGTGGATCGGCCCGGATGAAAAGGTGGCGGGAAAATACAATGTGAAACAGCTGGAACAATTACTGGAACTGAACAAACCGGCCCTGAATGAAAACATCAAGGTTGTGCCGCTATCACGCAACGCGCGCGCGTCGAACGTATTGGTGCAGGTGCGCGACCGTGAGCCGCTGCATCGGCATATCGACAGCGACATCACGGTTTTTCTGTTGCGCGGCGAGGGCGAGATGCGTCTCGGCAAGGAAACGCGCCCGGTCAGGGCCGGCGACGTCATTCATATCGAGCGCGGCGCGATTCACGCCTACATCAACCGCGGCCCGGAACCGGCGGCGGCGCTGGTCGTCTACAGCCCCGCGCCCGGCCCGAAGGATCGCGTCCTCGCAGAGGACAAGTAAACAGACCCAACCATCCTTAAGCAGGAGCGGAAAATCAATGTCCGGACAGCTCAGACCATATCTTCAGAATCACGAATACAATTAGACCAAGAAATACGATCAACAAGATCACAGCCTGTTTCTTTGCCTTTTTTGCCTGGCCATCGAGCTCCCGTTTTACGTCTTGCGTCAGCTTCTCAAGCTTCGATACCACTGCTTGATGATTTGCCAGGTCATCTCCCGGTTTAACGGAGTCCATCAGTTTGTCAATCTCGGCAAGATTTTTGTCAATCGACAGATCGCCGGTTTTAGGTGTGACGCCGATGCGGCGTGAATACATGGCACGCAAATGCTTTACCGCAGCATCTATGTAGAGCGGCTCATGACTGAGCATGTTCAGGGAAATTTGCAGCTGATCGCGCTCGCTCGGTAATTGCAGCCATTTCATTCTGGATAGTCGCAGCAAAAACCCCATGCGTTGGAAATATTTTTGCGGCCCATAAACCGAGAGTCCCAAGAAATAGAATTTTGAGCTACGACTCTGGCGCACATGCAACAAGGCGTTATCCACATCGCCCCAAGGGATGTGCCCGTATACGTGGGTTGTGATCCCTCGATCATCCAGTATCAGATACGGCATCCCCATATTTCTGAGATAGGACAACAGCGCGAAAAACGACAGGAGGCCGAAGATTCCAGATCCAATTGCAAGCGCGTGTTCACCGTCTTCATACATAAATGGGACGGGCGCAAGAAAAATCACTACGCCTGCAATCAGCAGCATCGCGCTTCTCTTGCCGCGAAATATCCTGAGAGGACCGCGAAAATCCGGCGGGATAATAATCGGCTTTGGTTCTGTAAGCCGCTTGATCCGCTTGTCAGTGAAATACACGCCCACGGAGCTGGAAACAGCAATGAAAAGAACCGGCAAGCTCGCCGCGAAACTCTCTCTTGAGAGCGCAATAAATACCATGATGGCAATAACAGCAATAACCAGAAGCAACAGTTCTGCAGCGCGCCAGACTGAAACCACCTTACCTCCCCTGCACCGGACAGCAGTAATCCATGTCCTACTGAGCAAAAATGATAGTCCAAAAACAGGAGCGATGATTTGAGGGAAATGGAAACTATCTTAGTTACGTGTGACATGATTCATTTCTGCGCGCCAATCTTTGTAGCGTCTTGTCAGACCCGGGTTCGGTTTCGGCGCAAACGAGAAGCCCGGTTTTTCTTCCGGCCAGTTTTCGGGAAAACCGGCTAGCAGATACGCCGTCCCGCGCGCCGTGGCTTCGTGCTCCGCCGGCCGGTACACCGGCAAACCGCTGAGATCCGCCAGTCGCCGACACAATCCATCCAGCTGCGCCAGGCCGCCAGTGACGAGCAGGCGCTTCAGCGCCGGCGCCATTTTTTGCATGGTCTCGAGATTCGCCTGCAACAGGAACACGATGGACTCGACTACCGCGCAGGTCTTTTGCCACGGCTCGCCGTCTCCGATCAGGCACGAGGGAAAATCCGCCTCCCAGAACGGCGCACCGAGACCGGCGATACCATTGAGGAACAGCGGGATATCGCCGCTGCGCGCGAGCCACGCGGGCAGTTGCGCCTCGACATCCTTCAATCCCCATTCCTGTTCCGCCCAGCGGAGTGCCACGCCGGCGCCGTTCACGGTGCCTTCCAGCACATACAAGGTCCGGTCCGCGTCACGATAAACCACGCTGCTCAGCAAACCCGGGGTGTCGGGTGGCTGTGAAACGGCACGCTGTATGAAGGCACCGGTGCCGATGTTGACGTAAGCCGTGTCGGCCGACGGCATGCCGAGCGCGAACAGCGCCGCCGACTGATCGCCGCTGGCGACAGTCAATGGAATCCGGTGTTCATTCGCGCACAGCATGCCGAAGGCATGACGCGTGGGCACGCAACGCGGCAACACCTCGGCCGGGATTCCGAAAAGCTCCAGCAGCCACGGGTCCCAATCCATGGTGTGCAGACTCCACAACAACGTGCGCGCGGCATTGGCGGGATCCGCGACCAGGGGTTTTTCCTCGAGCAAGCGGAACAACAGGAAGCTCGCCAGCGGGCCCATGGCGAGCCGCCCTTCGCGCCGGGCCGCGGCCACATCCGGCAAGTAGTCGAGACACCAGCGCATCTTGGACGCGCCGTAATGCGGCGAGAGCACGAGTCCGGTGCGTTGATGAATTGCCCGGGACTGCGCAGAGAATTGATGGAGCCAGTCATGCGCGCGCCGGTCCTGCCAGCTGATGACGGGCGAGAGCGCTTCGCCCGTATGACGGTCCCAGCAAACCATGCTGGAGCGTTGCGTGGCGATGCCGGCGCAACGGATTTGACCGGCGCGAGCGCCCAGCGATGTTATCGCTTTGGTAATGACCGCCTGCAGCGAGGCGACCAGTTCCTCCGGATCCTGTTCCACCCAGTCCGGATGCGGCTCGCGCACAGCCACTTCGCACAAGTCGCTGGCCTGCAACACGCCCCGATGATCGAACACCAGCGTGCGGCTGGCGTGGCCGCCCTGATCGAGACAGAGATACAGCGGATCGGACGCGGCGGATGGCAAACGCGTTTATTTCAGGGCCGGGAGATGCCGGTACCAGTCGTAATCGCCAACACCGGTCACCATGAACGAGGGATTCAGCAGCGAGGATTTGTTATACCTCAGCGGCCGGCGTTCGAGATCGGTCACGCGCCCGCCGGCGGCCTCGACCACGCACTGCGCCGCGGCCGTGTCCCACTCCATGGTCGGGCCCAGGCGCGGATAGACGTCGGCCGTGCCTTGCGCGACCAGGCACAGCTTGAGCGAACTGCCCATGCTCACGACGTCGTGCGCACCGAGATTTTTCAGGAACGCCTCGGTCTCCGGTCCGGCATGTGAACGGCTCGCGACCACCATCGGTTTCCCGCCGGCGAAGCGGCGCACCCGGATGGCCTCCACCTCGCACTCGCCCTTCTGCCGGAACGCCTCCGCGCCGGCGGCGGCGAAATAGGTCAGCCCCGTCACCGGCACGTACACCACGCCCAGCACCGGCCGGCTTCCCTCGATCAGGGCGATGTTCACGGTGAACTCGCCGTTGCGGTTGATGAACTCCTTGGTGCCATCCAGCGGGTCTACCAGCCAGAATCGCTTCCAGCCCGCGCGCGTTTCAGGACTGACCTTGGCCGATTCCTCGGAGAGCACGGGCACGCCGGGCGTGAGCCCCTCCAGCCTGGCGCAGATGATTTCATGCGCGGCGCGGTCCGCCTCGGTGAGCGGCGAGCGGTCTTCCTTCTGCTCCACGGTGAATCCGCGTTCGTAGACGTCCAGAATGACGCGACCGGCGTCACGCGCGATGTCGCAGACCGCGTTCAGGTGATCACGGGGATTGAAATCATTCATTGACGGTCAGCGCCTCCCTGCCAGCAGTTCGCGCACCAGCAGCAGCGCCGCGATCGAGCGCGCTTCGGTGCATTCTTCGTGTTCGAACAGTTCGGTCAGGCGGTCCAGCGACCATGGCACGACCTCGATCGCTTCCGGCTCGTCGCCGGGGCGACGCTCGGGATAAAGCTCCTGCGCCAGCACCAGGTGCGTGGCATGACTGAAATAGCCGGGCGCGAGCGTGACCGACTTGAGATGGGTCAGCTTGCGGGCGCCGTAACCGACCTCCTCCATGATCTCGCGGTTGGCGGCCTCGAACGGCGATTCGCCTTCCTCGATGAGTCCCTTGGGCAGCGCCAACTCATAGCGCTCGACGCCGGCGGCGTACTCGCGGATCAGCAGCACCGTGCTGTCGTCGAGCATCGGCACCACCAGCACGGCGCCGCTGGAGGCGCTGCGCAGGCGCTCGTAATTCACCTCGCATCCGTTGGCGAAGCGCAGCCCCACCTGCTCGATCCGGAACAGGCGCGTGCGCGCGATGGTCTCGGTGCGGGTAATAACGGGCTTCCGGCTCATGCCAACTCCGTGCGACATATTCGCAAGGTTAATCCTTTTTGATTGGCGAAACAAAAATTCATTCATTCCCTCCGCCCCCGCAACGGGTATATGCTTGTGCCGATACATTTTTCTCATGCGCGGGGAAAACCCATGATCGTTATCGAGGAACAAAACGACCTGCTCAAGGCGACGGTCTACGCCGAGCTGTCGCTCGCGGATTTCCGGGAATTCGAAACCGCCGCCCAGCACGAGCTCAGGCAGGCGCCGAAAATCAAGTTGCTGCTCGACCTGACGAAGATGTCGGGTTACACCGTCGACGTCGCCTGGGAGGACATTCGCTTCACGCGCGCCCATGCCCATGACTTCCGCCGCATCGCGGTGGTCACGGGCAGCCTGTGGGTGACCTGGCTCGGCTGGTTGCCGTCCGCCTTTACCGACGCCGAAATCAAACATTTCGAGGACGTCGCGGCGGCGGGCGCCTGGCTCCAGGGCGGCTGACACTCATGGTTGCCTGGAACCGTCTCGACACCCTGCTGCTCGACCTCGACGGCACGCTGCTCGACCTGCATTACGACAATCATTTCTGGCTCGAACACGTGCCGCGCCGCTACGCCGAAACGCACGGGCTTTCGCCCGAGGCCGCGCGCGAGGAAGTGCTGGGGCGCTACAAGCGCGCCGAGGGCACGCTCAACTGGTACTGCGTGGATTACTGGAGCCGGGAACTGCGGCTCGACATCCCGCTGCTCAAGGAAGAGGTGAATCACCTGATCGCGGTGCATCCGCATGTGCTCGACTTTCTCGAGGCGGTCAAGGCCCTGAAAAAACGCGTGGTGCTGGTCACCAACGCCCATGGCAAAACGCTGGCCATCAAGTTCCAGCGCACCGCCCTGCACGGCCACTTCGACGCCGTGGTGTGTTCGCACGATCTCGGGCTGCCGAAGGAACACGCGGATTTCTGGGACAAGATGCAGCAGGTGCAGCCGTTCGAGAAACGTACCGCGCTGCTCATCGACGACAGCCTGCCGGTGCTGCGCTCGGCCAGCCAGTACGGCATCGGTCAGCTGCTGGCGGTGTACAAACCGGATTCGAAACTGCCGGAGAAAGACGTGGGGGAATTCCGCGCCATCCGCAGTTTCCGGGAGATCATGCCCTGAGGCAAGGAGGCATCATGAAACCGGCTGTCATACCGCTGCTCACGGTCCTGCTCGCGTCCTGTCAGACCGCGGCTTACGAAGGCAACGAGAACTCGCCGTTTTATTCCGTTCCCGCCGGCTCCGCCCTGATGCTCACGCGCAGTCTCACCATCCCGGCCGAGCAGGTGGCGGTGTTCCTGCAGGGCGGCGAGGTCGTGGCGTCGGACCGCATCAACCAGTATTACCCGCACTGCAAATTCGAGCTGCAACAGCGTCGCGACACGGCGCAAACCGTGCAACCGGACGGTTTCGAGATCACCAAAGTCACGCAGGAAATCGGACACAGCGTCGCGCTCGATGGCCTTAGGCTCGCGGGGGTGTCCGTCGGCATCGGCATCAATATCGGTTCACGGGGCGACGGCGCCAGTCTCCAGACCTGGAGCACGCGCATGACGTTGCGCTCCGCGCGCCAGCCCGGGGTGTTCCGGCTGTCCTGCGGGCAGACGGCGCTGCCGCACGAAGGCCGGCACGTCAGCATCAACGAGATGCGCAAGGCGCTGGGTGCGGTATTCCTGCTCAAGTTGCCGTCCGGTCGTTCACCGTCACCCTGAGCGGATTCATGAACCTCAAACGCCTGTTGCTGGCCCTGCCCCTGCTGTTCACATCCTGTCATGGTCGTGAAGAGACCGATGAGAACTCGCCTTACTTCGTCATTCCCGCAGGCTCACGACTGGTGTTGCATCAGGCGGTCACCATTCCCGCCTTTAGCGCGGGCGTTTATCTGCAAGGTTCATGGATGCCATGGTCCCAGATCAGCCGTTATCACCCGCATTGCAAGCTGGAACTGCAGCAGCCGATGGATTCGGCGCAAACCGTGGAGCCGGACGAATTCGTGATCACGCACGCCGGCGAGGAAGCGGAAACCCAGGAAGGGCTGGAGATCCGCGCGCGCGTGCTGGAGTTGCGCTCCGAACGTCAGCCCCGTGTCCGGCGTCTGAGCTGCGCCATCTGGCAGACCGCCGCCGGGGGACGACCCATCAGCGGACGCGAACTGCGTCAGGCGCTGGGCGAAATCCTCACGCTTGAGCTTGGCGGGCGCGCGCCGGCGCCGAAGCCGCGCGCTTGAAGCGCCGGTCCCAGTTCTTGAACTTCCTGCGGCAGTAATCCAGCAGGGATTCATAATCGGGAAAGAAGATATCGAAATCCTCGTGGCCGGACGGGCCTTCGAACTCGCAGCCGTCGTTGGAATGGTCACGGCAGATCTGCGGACGGGTTTCGTAGATGCCGCAGCGCCCGCCGGGCTGCAGGTGCCGGCAGGGATTGTTGACCAGCAGGAACCAGCCGTCCTCGTCCTTGTACATCTGGGTGTTCACGTGCGAGATCTGCCACAGCAGCAGGTCGAAATCCTCCATCGAACGCGGCGTGTCGAGCGGCTGGGTCAGGTAGGTGCAGCAGGTCGCGCCCTTGCAGTAGCTGCATTTGTTCTCGGGGGTGATTTTCACCTCGCCCGCAAGCGCGATGGGAATGATAGTGGTCATGGGTTTTCAGCCAGGTCGGTTCGGAAGGGGCGGCATTATAGCGGCGGCTCACAGGGATGACGAGGCGGCGGCGATCGAATGCGCCGGCGCGCGGTTCCGCCGTTCCTGTCATACAATAAGCTGATCATCGGCGAAGAGAACCAGCATGAAACTGAGCGCCAGGGACTTCAAGGCCTGGGACAACAAGTGCATCACCCTCCTCGGCATGTCCGGGGTCGGCAAGACGCGCCTGGCCACCCGGCTGCGCAAGCGCAACTGGTTCCATTATTCCGGGGACTATCGCATCGGCACGCGCTATCTCGACGAGGCCATCCTCGACCACATCAAGCAGCAGGCGATGCAGGTGCCGTTCCTGCGCGAGTTGCTGCGCTCGGACTCGATCTACATCCGCAACAACATCACCGTGGACAATCTCCAGCCGGTGTCGAGCTTCCTCGGCAAGCTCGGCAACCCGGAAAAGGGCGGGCTCGGCCTGCGGGAGTTCAAGCACCGCCAGGAATTGCACCGGCAGGCGGAGATCGCCACCATGCGCGATGTTCCCGAATTCATCCGCAAGGCGAGCGAGATCTACGGCTACAAGCATTTCGTCAACGACGCCGGCGGCTCGCTGTGCGAGCTCGACGATCCGGCCACCATCAAAATCCTGGCCGATCACACGCTCATTTTGTACATCCGCGCGACCGAAAAAGACGAGCAGGAACTGATCCGCCGCGCCGAGGAAGATCCGAAGCCGCTGTATTACCGCGAGGCCTTCCTCGACGAGCAGCTCGCGGTTTACCTGCGCGAAAACAAGCTCTCCTACGTGGCGCAGATCGATCCGGACGATTTCGTGCGCTGGATGTTCCCGCGCCTGTTCCATTCGCGCGTGCCGCGCTACCAGGCTATCGCCGACCAGCATGGCTACACCGTCAGCACCGACGAACTCAGGGAAGTGCGCGACGAGGCCGGCTTCCTGCGGCTGGTGGAAAAAGTTCTGGAAAGGTAATCCCGGGTCCCGCCATGCCACTGGTCGCCAATTCCAAGCTGCCGACATTCGACCGCCTCAAGCAGGAAGGCGAAAACGTCCTTCCGGGCGACGTCGCGCTGCACCAGGACATCCGCGAGCTGCACATCGGGCTGCTCAACATGATGCCGGACGCGGCGCTGGCCGCGACCGAGCGCCAGTTCTTCCGGCTCGTCGGCGAATCGAACCAGATCGCGCAGTTCTACATGCATCCGTTCACGCTCAAAGAGCTGAAGCGCAGTTCCGAGGCCGAGGTCTACGTCGGCCAGTACTACGAGAGCTTCGACCAGATCCGGGAGCAGGGGCTGGATGCGCTCATCGTCACCGGCGCCAACGTCACCCAGCCGGACCTGGCGCTGGAGCCGTTCTGGAAACCGCTCAACAAGGTGATCGACTGGGCCTACGACAACGTCACGTCCACGCTGTGTTCGTGCCTGACAACGCACGCGGTGCTGCAATTCCGCTACGGAAAAAAACGCCGCCACCTGGGCTTCAAGCGCTGGGGGGTCTATTCCCACAGCGTCGTGGACCGCAAGCACCCGCTGGTCAGCGACGTCAACACGCGCTTCGACGTGCCGCATTCGCGCTTCAACCAGATCGACCGCGAGCAGTTCGAGGCCGCCGGCCTGCACATCCTGGTCGAAAGCGACGTCGCCGGCGTGCACCTGGCCGCCAGCGAAGACCGCTTTCGCATCATCTTTTTCCAGGGACACCCGGAATACGACACGGTGAGCCTGTTCAAGGAATACAAGCGCGAGGTCAACCGCTTCCTCAAGGGCGAGCGCCCCGACTACCCGCCGTTCCCGGAAAACTACTTCAGCCTGCTGACCGAGGCCATGCTCGACGAGCACCACGACATGCTGCTGGCGGCCCGGGCCCGGGGCAAGCCGATTCCGGAGCTGCCGGAGTCCATCATCGTGCCCGCTCTCGACAACACCTGGCACGACACCGCCGAGGCCGTGATCAACAACTGGATCGGCAAGGTTTACCAGGTCACCAACAACGACCGCCGCAAGCCGTTCCAGGACGGCGTGAACCCGGACGATCCGCTCGGGCTGCGACGCTGATCCCGGCTTCGTCCGCCGCTCAGCCCTGGGGCTCGGCGACGATCGGCTCGACCACGATCTCCACGCGCCGGTTGAGACGGCGACCCTCTTCCGTGGCGTTGGTCGCACGCGGCGAGTTTTCGCCTTGCCCGACGGAAGCCAGACGCTGCGGAATAACGCCCTTGGCACCCAGGTAATCCGCCACCGCGCCGGCACGGCGTTCCGATAATGACTGGTTGTACTGCTGCGTGCCGACATTATCGGTATGGCCGACGACGGTCAGATGCGTCTTGCCGTAGCGCACCAGCACGTTGGCGATCTTGTCCATGGTGCTGTGGAAACCCGGCTTGATCGCCGCGGAATCAAAATCAAACGCGGTCTGCGCCGTCATGGTGATCAGCAGATTGTTCTGGCCCGTTTTCGCCACATTGATGACGCCAGCCTGGACCTCCGGAGCCAGCACCTTCTCGAGATCCTTTTTCTGCGAATCCATGTAGGTGCCCACGGCCGCGCCGGCGAGACCGCCGCCGACCGCGCCGATCAGTGCGCCCTTGGCGCGCTTGTCCTTCTTGACCAGGGCACCGACGACCGCGCCCGAGGCGGCGCCGATCAGCGCGCCCTTCTCGGCATCGGTCATGGGACGGCGGTTGCCGTACTCGTCGGTGGCGCAACCGACAGAAAACACCGCGAACGCCGCAATGATCGTGTATATGCCGAAACGCTTCATGTCACGAACCTCCGATATTAAGATTTAAATTAAATATGATTTTGAACCGCCAAGACGCCAAGCTTTGATTCCAATTAAAAAGCTTTTCTTGGCGACCTTGGCGTCTTGGCGGTTAATTTCATTTCGTCAGGGTTAAGTAAATCGTCCACTACAACCGCACTTCCACCGCGGCACCGCCCAGCGGGCTGCGCGAAATGACCAGCTCGCCATCATAAAGCTCAACGATTTCCTGCACCACCGCCAGCCCCAGCCCGTGTCCCGGCGTTTTGGTATCGGCGCGCGCGCCGCGGGCGCGGACGCGCTGGGCCTGATCGTCCGGAATACCGGGGCCGTCGTCCTCGATGCGCAGCGTAAAGTGCGCTCCGGACTGTCCCGCGGCCGGGTTTTGCGACTGTACCCGCACGCGCGAGCGCGCCCACTTGAAGGCATTGTCCGCGACGTTGCCCAGGATTTCGAGCAGGTCGCCCTCGTCGCCGCGGAACATCGCCTCCGGGGCAATCTCGATTTCCACGCGCAGGGCCTTGGCCGCATATACCTTTTCCAGCGCGGCCAGCAGCTTGCGCGCCGGCGGCAGGACCGGCAGCGGTACGCTCAGGACCGTGCGTCCGGCCGCGGCCGCGCGCTGCAACTGGTACTCGACGATCTCATTCATGTTCTGCAACTGCTCTTGCGCCACCGCGCGCAATTCTTCCACCGGCGCCTTCGCCTCGACGCTCCCGCGCAGCACGGCGAGCGGCGTTTTGAGACTGTGCGCCAGGTTGCCGAGCGTATCGCGGTAACGCTGCAGGTGCTGACGGGCCTGGGCCAGCAAGGCGTTGAGATTGTCGATCAAGGGCTGCAACTCCGCCGGGTAGCGTCCCGACAGCGCCTGGGCGCGGCCGGCCTCCATCTCGGACAGGTCCTGCGCCACCCGCCGCAACGGCGCCAGTCCCCAGCGCAGAATCAGTGCCTGCGCCACCAGCAGCAACAGCGTGGCCGCGGCGAGCCAGCCGAACAGGCCGCGACGGAATTGGCGGATCTGCGCCAGGTGTTCATCCAGCCGCTCCGCGACGTGAAACACATAGATTTGCGGCTCGCGACCGGCGCCTTCCCAGCGCGTGGCGAAGCTCAGCATCAGGCGCGCCGGCGCTTCGCCGTCGCCGGTTTGCGTGAACACGCGCTCGCCGGGCGCGGCAGCCGGGGAGACGCCGGCAAACTCCGCTCCCAGCGCGGAGCGCGAGCGCCAGACAGGCTCGCCCGCGGCATCGCGCACTTCCGCCATCAAGCCCGAACCGACGAGATTGAAGCGCGGCTCGGGCAGCTCCACGGGCAATTCCAGCCGGCTGTTCGCGTCCAGATCGGCCGCGGCAAGCAGGGCATACAAGTGGCTTTGCAGACGTTCACGCAGCGCGCTCTCGGCGCTGGCGCGAAACGCCTGATCGAGCGCCAGCCCGGTCAGCCCGAGAAACCCGGCCAGCACCACGGCCGACACCAGCAACAGGCGCGCGCGCAGCGAACGCATCAGGGCCGTCCGCACGGGAGCGTGAAGCGGTAACCGCGGCCACGCAGGGTTTCGATGGGCTTGAAACGGTCGTCGGGATCGAGCTTCTTGCGCAGGCGCCCGATGAATACCTCGATCACGTTGCTGTCGCGATCGAAATCCTGATCGTAGACATGCTCGGTCAGGGTCGTCTTCGACACCACCTCGCCCGCATGCAGCATCAGATATTCCAGCACCTTGTACTCGTAGGCGGTCAGATCGAGCGCGCGCTTGTCCACGCGCACCGCCTGCGCCGCGGTGTCGAGCGTGATCGGACCGCAGCTGACCACGGGCTGCGCCAGCCCGGCGGCGCGGCGCAGCAGGGCGTTCACGCGCGCCAGCAGTTCCTCGACGTAAAACGGCTTGACCAGGTAATCGTCGGCGCCGGCCTCGAGCCCCTCGACCTTGTCCTGCCAGCGCCCGCGCGCGGTCAGGATCAGAACCGGAAAGCGCTTGTCCTGCTTGCGCCAGGCGCGGATGACCTCGATGCCGCTGATATCCGGCAAACCGATATCCACAACCGCGAGGTCGATCGGATACTCGCGCCCATGCGCCAGGCCGTCCTTGCCGGTGGCGGCGTCATCCACCGCGTGGCCCGCGGCGCGCAGCTGCTCGCACAACTGACGACGCAGGGAGGTTTCGTCTTCGATGACGAGGAGTCGCATGACAAACCCGGCGGTCAGTCCATGCGGCCGCTGCGCGCGTCCACGTTGACCACGCGCACCGCGCCGTTCGGCAGCAGCACCTTGATGCGGTAGCGGCCATCGCGCGCCTCGGCCGAAAGCACGCGCCCGCCGGTGTCGCGGCGCACCCGCGCCACCGCCTCGTCCAGTGACATCCCGTCGCGCCGGGACTCCTCGCGGCGGGAGGAACGGTCAGCGCGATCGTCCCGCCGGGCTTCGCGCCGGTCTTCCCGACGATCATCTTTCCAGTCGTCGCGCCGCGCCGCCACCGGTACGGCGGCGGTCAACGCCAGCAGTCCCGTGAGCAGGCATACCATGAGTGTCTTGCGTGTCATCGCCCTTGCATCTTAGCGGACCGGCGCGAACGAAGCACCCGACGGCGGGACAGTCGCGACCCATGTCCTAGCGCTGGCGCGCGATTTCGTAGCCGATGACGGTGCCGATCACGGCGCCGGCCGCGGTGTGCCCGGGATCACCGTAACCGATCTCGTGCCCCACGACTCCGCCGATCACGCTGCCGAGAATAATGGGCGCGGAGGATGAGCGGTAATATCCCGGGCGATGATGCCCGCCATAATGATGCGGGGCGGGACCGCGGTAGTGAGGGTAATAGCCGGAACGATGGTGGCCGAAATCCCGCGGCTGGTGCCAGCCATGGTGCCGGTCCGGATGATAATAATGCCGCTCCACGTATCGCTCGCGGTAAACCGGGGCCGGGCGATGATGATCGCGGCCGTTCCAGCCGTCACGACCATCGCGCGCCTGGGCCAGCGGAGCCGCCGCCACCGTGGCCAGAATCAGAACAGCGGTACTCAGGATCCTGTGGTTCATCGTTGTCTCCTTCATTGCGTTTCAGGGTTTGTTCCCGACTTCCGTGAATCAGGATACAAACCCCACGCTGAACGGAGCCTGAACGAATATCCGCGCCAACCGATTGATATCAAAACCGCTTCACGCCGGCCGGCGCCACCGGGTTTATCAAACCGGCTTCGCCGTTGCCGCCTTGGCGGTCGCCTTGCGCGAGAAGCGATCGGCATCGATGACAAAACGCTCGTGCCGGCCGCGACTGATCACGTCCACACCGTCACTGGCCTCCACCTCGAACACCAGTCGCCGGCCATCCACCTCGACGAGTTGCACGCGCGCGATCAGTTCCAGCCCCGGCGGCGTGGCCGCCAGGTGACTCAGGTCCACATGCGTGCCCACGGTCTGCTCGCGCGGCCAGTCGAGATGGGCATTCACCGCCTGGATGCAGGCCCACTCGATGAATCCGACCATGAAGCCGGTCGCCAGCACGCGCGGCATCGCCTGGAACTCCGGTGCCTCCGGATAGAGATGCGGCACGGTCTTGGATTCCGGAAGGCGGAATCTGAGCTCGTGCATGATGCCGGGTTTGAGGGATTCTTTCATGCGTCCTCCCGATTCTGAATCATGATCCTGGTTTATCCGTGGTACTGAACGGAAGTGCGGAAGAATATCCGACCGTTCCGCTAACTCATCTTGAACAAGTCTAAGAATGATTAGCGCCGGCTCATCACGACGCTGAATATCCGTATTGAATCAAATGCTACTCAAGCTTGCCGGTTTTCATTATATTGATTCCGAATCCGGTGCAAGTACCCGCACCGGTGCAGCCCGGTTTCCCGATGGAGGAACCAGCCATGGTGACACCGGCGGCGATGTTGGCCACCGCGGGATTGTTCATGATGGGGCTCGGTGTTGCACTCGCCGCGCTGCTCTCGGCTGCAAACAAAAAACTCTACGTCTACGAAGACCCGCGCATCGACGAAATCGAGGCGCTGCTGCCGCGTAATAACTGCGGCGCCTGCGGCACCGCCGGCTGTCGTGCGTTCGCCGAAGCCGCGATCCGCGGCGATATCGCGCCGGGCCAGTGCACCGTGTGCACGCCGGCGCAGGCCCAGACGATCGCCAGCCTGCTGGCCGTGACCGTGGGCGGGCAGGAAAAGCGCGTGGCGCGTATCGCCTGCGCCGGCGGCCGCCAGGTCGCCGTCAACCGCGCGTACTACGCCGGGCTGGAAAGCTGCCGCGCGGCCCACCTGGTGGCGGGCGGCGGCAAGGGCTGTGCCTGGGGCTGCCTCGGCTTCGGTGACTGCGTCGACGTGTGCGACTTCGACGCCATCTACATGGATCCGTTCAAGCTCCCGGTCGTGTATGACGAACGTTGCATCGCGTGCAACGACTGCGTCGAAGTCTGTCCCAAGAATCTCATTTCACTCCAGAACCAAAGCCGCAAACTCTGGGTCGCGTGCAGCAACCGTGACTTCGGTGCCGAGGCCGAGGCCCAATGCGAGGTGATCTGCAACGCCTGCGGCCGCTGCGTGGCGGACGCGCCGGCGGGACTGATAAAGATCAATGAAAGCCTCGCAGTGATCGATTACACCAAAAACGCGATGGCCGCGCGCGCGGCCATCGAGCGCTGCCCGACCGGCGCCATCGTGTGGATGGAATCCGGCGACAAAACCATCAAGGGCGGCCACGCCGCCAAAATCCTGCGCAAGGAAGCGCTGCCCGTGGAGAAAACCCCATGACCAAGAATACAACCGATGATACTTCACGGGACATGGATGCCATGGATACGGTGGTCGACGCGGTGGTCAAGACAGGCACCCGGCGCGGGCCGTTCGCGGTTTTCCGCAAACCGCCAAAATTCAAATATCCCGGTATCCGCAAGGCGCTCGACGGCGGTGCCGCCGTGGTCATGTGCGAGCGCGAGGCCAGCGATGCCGCCGGCGCCTACCCGATCACGCCTTCCACCCAGATGGGCGAATACTGGGCCGAGGCGGTCAGTCAGGGACACCTCAACATCTCGAACCGCCCGCTGATCTTCATCGAGCCCGAAGGCGAACACGCCGCCGCCGGCGTGACCGCCGGACTGGCCATGAGCGGCCTGCGCGCCACGAATTTCTCCTCCGGCCAGGGCATCGCCTATATGCACGAGTCGCTGTACGCCGCCGCCGGCAAGCGCCTGACCTACGTGCTCAACGTCGGCAGCCGCGCCATCACCAAGGCCAGCCTCAACGTGCACGCCGGTCACGACGACTATCACGCCGTGGACGACGCCGGTTTCTTCCAGCTCATGGGCAAGAACGCGCAGGAGGTGTGCGACCTGGGTCTGATCGCGCACAAGATCGCGGAACTCGCGCTTAATCCCGGGCTGGTCGCCCAGGACGGATTTCTCACCACGCACCTGATCGATTCACTGCTGCTGCCCGAACGCGAGCTGATCGCCGAGTTCCTCGGCCGGCCGGATGACCTCATCGACACGCCGACGCCGGCCCAGCGCCTGATCTTCGGCGCGCAACGCCGGCGCATACCGGCGCTGTGGGACGTGGACAATCCCATGACCTCGGGCTGCGTGCAGAACCAGGACGCCTACATGCAAGCGGTGGCGGCACAGCGGCCGTATTTCTTCGATCACATCACGGCGCTCACCGACCGCGCCATGGCCGAGTACCATGGCCTGACCGGCCGGCGCTATCAACGCGTTCAAACCCACCGTGTCGAGGACGCCGATTATCTGATCCTCGGTCAGGGCAGCATGGTCAGCACCGCCGAGGCCGTGGCTGACTGGCTGCGCGAACACCGGCGCCTGCGCGTGGGCGTGGTGAACCTCACCATGTTCCGTCCGTTCCCCGGCGACCTGCTGGGGGAACTGCTCAAGGGCCGCCAGGGCGTCACGGTGCTGGAACGCACCGACCAGCCGCTGGCCGAGGACCTGCCGCTGATGCGCGAAGTGCGCGCCTGCGTCGGCAAGTGCGTCGAGAACGGCCTGGCGCGCGACGGCGCGCTGCCTTACCCGGGCTACGCCGTCTACGCCAAGTCGCCGCACATCCCGCTGCTGTATTCCGGTTCGTTCGGGCTGGGCAGCCGCGACCTGCAGCCGGAGGCGATCATCGGCGCGGTCGAGAACATGCTACCCAAAGGCGCAAAGAAGAAATTTTTCTACCTGTCGATCGATTTCGCTCATCCCCGTCCCGACTCGCCGAAACAGGAGCTGCATCAACAGGCACTGCTCGATGCCTACCCGCGGATTCGCGAACTCAGCGTCCACGGCAGCGAAAACCCCAACCTCATGCCGCCGGGTTCGATCACGGCGCGCATGCACTCGGTCGGCGGCTGGGGCGCCATGACCACGGGCAAGAACCTGGCGGTGACGCTGTTCGAGCTGCTCGGCTATCACATCAAGGCCAATCCCAAGTACGGCTCGGAGAAGAAGGGCCAGCCCACGACATTCTACCTCGCGGCGGCGCCCGAGCCGATCCGCATCAACTGCGAATACACCCATGTCGACGTGGTGCTGTCGCCAGACCCGAACGTGTTCCGTTATTCCGATCCGCTGACCGGACTGCGCCGCGGCGGCGTGTTCATCATCCAGAGCGACCTGGACACGCCCGGGGCGGTGTGGCAATCGCTGCCGGCGGCGGCGCAAAAGTTCATCGTTGAGCAGGATATTCGCGTGTTCTATGTCGACGCCTTCAAAATCGCGCGCGTCGAGGCGAGCGATGCGGAGTTGCAGATGCGCATGCAGGGCAACGCGTTTCAGGGGTCGTTCTTCGCCGCCTGCGATCACGCCGGCATCGCGCGTTTTCCGGAAGCTGAATTGTTCCATGCCATCGAAGACCAGTTGCGCGAGAAATTCGGTGGCAAGGGCGCGCACGTGGTCGAGGACAACCTGCGGGTGGTGCGGCGCGGCTATGAGGAACTGCGCGAGATCACCGACAAGACCGTGAGCCCGCCGACCGTGGTGGCCCTGCGCCAGAAACCCGCCCTGCCGACCCTGCTCAAGCGCATGCCGGCCAGCGACGATCGCCGCGCCGACATTCATCGTTTTTGGGAACAAACCGGCCGCCTCTATACCGGCGGCGACGGCAGCGACAATCTCGCCGACCCGTTCATGGCCCTGGGCCTGATGCCGGCGGCGACCGGCGCGTTCCGCGACATGACCCAGATCCGTTTCGAGGTTCCGCGCTGGATTCCGGAGCGCTGCACCGCCTGCGGCGATTGCTACACGGTCTGCCCGGACAGCGCCATTCCCGGACTGGTGAACGGCATCGACGAAATCTGCGCCACCGCGATCCGGCGCATCGAGACCGGCGGCCGCCCGACGCGCCAGCTGCGCCGCGCCGTCCGCATCGTGGAGAAAAAGCTGCGCGCCGTCATTGCCGCGGCCGGCGCGGAGGTCAAGGTGCGCGTGCTGCTCGACCGGGTCATCGACGCCACGCTGGCCGAATCCGCCCTGGCGCCCGACGAGCGCGCCGGCCTGGCGCAGGAGTTCGAATGGTTTCGCGAGGCGCTGGGGGATTTCGACTTCGCCGTCACGCGGCCGTATTACCACGTCAGGGAAAAGCGCGCCGCCGGCAGCGGCGGCCTGTTCTCGCTCACGGTCAATCCGTACACCTGCAAGGGCTGCATGGAGTGCGTCGCGGTGTGCGCCGACGCCGCCCTCGAGAGCGTCAGGCAGACCCCCGAGGCCGTCGAACAATTGCGCCGGAACTGGAACACCTGGCTCGAGCTGCCGAGCACCGCGCCTGACTATATCCGCATCGACGATCTCGACGCGCGCATCGGCGCGCTCGAGACGCTGCTGCTCGACAAGGCCAATTATCGTTCCATGGTCTGCGGCGACGGCGCCTGCGTCGGCTGCGGCGAGAAGACCGTGATTCATCTGTTCACCGCCACCGTCACGGCACTGATGCAGCCGCGGGTGCAACAGCACCTCGCGCATATCGACGATCTCATCGGCAAGCTCGACGCCCATATCCGCCTGAAGCTCGCCGCCGGCATGGACCTGAACGACCCCGGGGCGATCCAGGCGGCCGTCGCTTCGAGCGCCAGCCAGGACCTGACGCTGGCGCGCCTGGCCGCGCGTCTCGACGCCCGGCGCACGACCCAGCCGCTCGATCCGGAATGGCTCACACGCGTCACCGGCCTGCTCGAGAAACTCCGTGCGCTCCAGGCCCGGTACACCGCCGATGCCGACCACAACGGCCGCGCCGCGCTCGGCGTGATCAACGCCACCGGCTGCACCTCGGTGTGGGGCTCGACCTTCCCGTACAACCCCTACCCGTTCCCGTGGAGCAGCCACCTGTTCCAGGATTCGCCGTCGGTGGCCATGGGCGTGTTCTCGGGTCACATGGCCAAGATGGCCGAGGGCTTCAAGGCCATACGCAGCGCCGAACTCGAGCTTGCCGGCGAGTACGAACCGGCCAGACACGAGGCGTTTTTCGCGCGCTTCGACTGGCACCAGTTCAGCGACGCGGAGTTCCAGCTGTGCCCGCCGGTGGTGTCGATCGGCGGCGACGGCGCGATGTACGACATCGGTTTCCAGAATCTCTCGCGCATGATGATGACCGGCATGCCGATCAAGGTGCTGGTGCTCGACACCCAGGTGTACTCCAACACCGGCGGCCAGGCCTGCACCTCGGGCTTTCTCGCGCAGGTGTCCGACATGGCGCCGTTCGGCCGCGCGGGCAAGGGCAAGAGCGAGATTCGCAAGGAGATGGGTCTCATCGGCCTGGCGCATCGCACCGCCTACGTGATGCAGGGTTCGATCGCCAACGTCACCCATCTCATCGAGAGCTACATCGAGGGCCTGAACAGCCGCCGTCCGGCGGTGTTCAACGTCTACGCCGTGTGCCAGACGGAACACGGCGTGACCGACAATTCCGCCGCGCGTCAGAGCAAGCTGGCGCTCGAGGGGCGCGCCTATCCGCTGTTCCGTTACAACCCGGACAAGGGGGCCACGCTCAAGGAGTGCACCGATCTCGACGGCAATCCCGCGGTCGAGGCCGACTGGCCGACGTACAAGCTCGGTTACCTCGATGAAAACGGCGCCGCGGCATCCATGGAGCTGCCCCTGACCTTCGCCGATTTCGCCTTCAGCGAGGGCCGGTTCCGCAAGCATTTCCGCCCGGCGCCGCGCGAGCTCGGCGACGACAACCTGGTGCCGCTGAGCGAATACCTCGACCTGACCGAGGATGAAATCCGCGGCCGCTTCCCGTTCCTGTGGGCGGTCGACAAGCACAACCATCTCACACGCGTGCTGGTGGCGCCGGAAATGGTGCGGGCCTGCGCCGAACGGCGCGGGTTCTGGCGGCTGCTCAAGTCGCTCGCCGGCGCCGGCAACGGCATCGACGCCGACGCCATCGCCGCCGCGGCGCGCAACGAGATGGCGCAACAGCTCGAAGCGGCGATTCATTCGATCACCGGCGATGCGCATGCCCCTGCCACGACACCGGCCACCGCCGGTGCGACGTTGCCGGCCACGACGGGCGCGGCGGCGTTCGAGCCGGTATGGATCGAGACACCGGAGTGCACCACCTGCGACGAGTGCACCACGATCAACCCCCATATCTTCGCCTACAACGACGACGAGAAGGCCGTCGTGCGCGACCCGCGCGGCGGACCGTTCCGCGACATCGTGCGCGCCGCCGAAAAATGCACCGGGCGCATCATCCATCCGGGCACGCCGGCCAACCCGAACGAGCCCGGCCTGGACAAGCTCATCCAGCGCGCGGCCAAGTATCAGTAACGAACGAGGAACAACGATGGCGTTTCCCGAAGCATTCACGCGCAGGACCTTCGGCCACGGCGTGCATGCGCCCGAGCACAAGGACCTGACGCGCGAACGCCCGATCCGCCGCTTTGCCTTCGCCCCGCGTCTCACGGTGCCCCTGTCACAGCACATCGGAAAGCCGGCGGTGCCGTGCGTGCGCCCGGGCCAGGAGGTTGGACGCGGCGAACCAATCGCGCTGGCCGACGGTTTTCTCTCGGTGCCGATCCATGCGCCGGTGACGGGCGTGGTCGAGGCCATCCGGCTGATGCCGAGCGCGCGCGGACCAAAAACCGGGGCCATTGTCATCAAGACCTATGCGGCCGACGACCAGCAAGTGCTCTACGGTGCGCCACGCACCATCGAAAATCTGGCGCCGGCGGAACTGATTCAAGCGATTCAGGACATCGGCCTGGCGGGGCAGGGCGGCGCGGCCTTTCCGACCCACGCCAAGCTGGCGGCGGCGCGCGAGCATCACGTCGAAACGCTGATCGTGAACGGCTGCGAATGCGAGCCCTATCAAACCACCGATCACCGGCTGATGCTGGAGTGGGTGGACGATCTCATCGCTGGAATCCATTTCGCGCTGGCGGCGAGCGGCGCCCGGCGCGCCATCATCGGCGTCGAGGACAACAAGCCGGATGCGATTGACGTGTTGCGCCGGCGGCTGGCGGCGGACGCCTCGATCGCGGTCACGGCGGTCAGGACCAAATATCCGCAGGGATCGGCGGAGTTACTGATTAAAGTGCTGCTCAAGCGCGAAGTGCCGGCCGGGGGACGTTCCTACGACGTCGGCGCCGTGGTGCAGAATATCGCGACGCTGGTCATGCTCGGGCGTCTGCTGCCACCCGGCCAGGGGTTGATCGAGCGCGTGGTCACCATCACCGGCGAGGGCGTCAAACAACCCGGCAATTATCTGGTGCCGTTCGGCACGCCGCTCGGCTTCGTGCTCGAGCAGGTCGGTTTCGTGGGCGACATGAGCCGCGTGATCCTCGGCGGGCCGATGATGGGCACCGCGGTCAGCTCGCTCGACGTTCCGGTCACCAAAGCCACCACGGCGATCGTGGTGCTACCGGTGCAGCCTGCCACGGCGTCCGCGCCCAGGATGTATCCGTGCATCCGCTGCGGGCGCTGCGTCGCCGCCTGCCCCATGCATCTCAATCCTTCGCAGCTCGGTTTGCTTGCCGCCAAGCGCGAGTACCGGGCGATGCAGGAGCGGTTCCACCTGGACGCCTGCTTCGAGTGCGGCTCCTGCACCTATGTATGCCCGGCGCACATCCCGCTGGTGCAATACCTGCGCATCGCCAAGGCCCTGAACCGCGAGCAGGCAGCCTGACCATGGCGGGACCGCCACGCATCGAGATTCGCAGCTCACCGCACCTCCATGAGGCGGTGAGCGTGGACATGATCATGCGCCACGTGGTGTATGCGCTGCTGCCGATCTGCGTGTTTGCGGTTTACCTGTTCGGGCTGAGCGCGGCGGCGCTGATCGTCACGGTGCTGGGCGCCTGCCTGCTGACCGAGCACCTGTTCAACCGCTTCGCGCAAAAGCCGAACAGCCTGGGCGATTTCAGCGCGGTGATCACCGGCCTGCTGCTGGCGCTGACGCTGCCACCCGGATTTCCCCTGTGGATGGGCGCCACCGCCGGCGTCATCGCCATCGCGCTCGGCAAGGTGGTGTTCGGCGGCCTGGGTCAGAACGTGTTCAATCCGGCGCTGGTCGGGCGCGCCTTCGCGCAGGCGGCGTTTCCGGTGGCGATCACGTCCTGGTCGCCGGCCCTGGCCCCGGGGCGTTTCGACACGCTGCTCCCGTCCACGCTCACGCCTCCGTTCATGTTGCCGGCGGCGGCCAGCGCGGCGCCTGGCACCGTGGTGGACGCGGTCAGCAGCGCGACGCCGCTGACCCTGCAGAAATTCGACCACGTCACCACCAATACCGTGGATCTGTTTACCGGCATGACCGGCGGCTCGACCGGCGAAACCGCGGCGCTGCTGATCCTGCTGTGCGGCGCCTACCTCGCGTTGCGCCGCATGCTCGACTGGCGCATCCCGGCGGGCATGCTGGGGAGCGCCGCGGCGCTCGCCGGCGTTTTCCATTTGGCCGACCCGGCGAAATATCCCGACCCGCTGTTCACACTGTTCTCCGGCGGCCTGATGCTGGGCGCGGTGTTCATGGCCACGGACGTGGTGGCCTCGCCGCTCACACCACGCGGAGTGTGGATTTATGGAATCCTGATCGGCGTGCTGACGGTGCTGATCCGTCTCTTCGGCGGCCTGCCCGAAGGCGTCATGTACGCGATCCTGATCGGCAATGCGGCCTCGCCGCTGATCGCGGTGCTCACCCAGCCGCGCGCGTTCGGCGAAGTCAAACGCAGGAAACCGACATGAGCGCGATGGCACCCGTGACACCGACGTCCCCGGCAAGCCGGGCGATGATCATCACGCTCGGCGGCGTGGCCCTGCTGTCCGGCTTTCTGCTGACGCTGGTCTATCAGCTGACGCTGCCCTACATCGAGGCCAACCAGCGCCTGGCGGTCGAGCGCGCGGTATTCAAAATTTATCCGCAGGCGCAAACGCGCGTCGGCGTGGTGCTCGGCGCCAACGGCCTGCGGCCGGGCGAGACCGCAGCACGGGGCGAGATTCTGGCCCACGCCGTCTATGACCAGACCGGCAAATTACACGGTCTGGTCGCCGAGGCGGCGGCGCACGGTTACGCCGGCGTGATCCGCCTGCTGTACGGCTGGTCGCCCGCGTGCCAGTGCATCACCGGCATCAGCGTGCTGCAAAGCACCGAGACCCCGGGATTCGGCGACAAGATCGCCACCGACCCGGATTTCCTCGCCAACTTCCGCGCCCTCGACGTGCGCCTCAACCCCGAGGGCAGCGCCCTGCTGCACCCCGTGGTCACGGTCAAGCACGGCACCAAGACCGGGGCCTGGCAGGTGGACGCGATCTCGGGCGCCACCATCACCTCCAAGGCCGTGGGTCGCATGCTCAATCAAAGCGCGCAGGCGCTGCTGCCGGGCGTGGCGCGCGATCTCGATAAAATCCGGAGCAAACCATAATGGCCAACGCCCCGAAACCGGCGCCGGTGACCCTGGATACCTTCCTGGAAGGCATCTGGCGGGAGAATCCGATCTTCGTGATGATGCTCGGCATGTGCCCGACGCTGGCGGTGAGCAATTCGGTGATCAACGCCGTCGCCATGGGGATCGCCACCGCTCTGGTGCTGGTGGCCGCCGCGGCCTTTGCCTCCGTAACGCGCAAGCTGATCCCGCACCAGGTGCGGCTGGTCACCTATGTCGTCGTCATCGCCACCTTCGTGACCATCATGGACTACGTGATCCACGCCATCAGTCTCGATCTTTACAACGCCCTCGGCGCCTTCATCCAGCTGATCGTGGTCAACACGCTCATCCTCGGGCGCGTCGAGGGCCATGCCTCCAAGCGGCCGCTGCTGCCGGCCGTGGTCAACGCCACGGGCGTGGGCGTGGGCTTCGTGCTCGGACTGTTCTGCCTGGGGGCGGTGCGCGAGCTGCTCGGCAACGGGAGCTTCGCCGGATGGCCGGTCTTCGGACCGGACTTTCAGCCGTGGCTGGTGATGATGCTGCCGCCGGGCGGATTCTTCGTGCTCGGTGCCTGGCTGCTGCTGCTCAACGGGATCAAGGCGCGCGGCGCGCGCCGTGTCGCCGAAAAGGAGGCCACCGATGGGATCGGATGAATCGCTGTGGACCATTTTCATCAATGCCATGCTGGTCAACAATTTCGTCCTGAGCCTGTTTCTCGGCCTGTGTTCCTACCTGGGCGTGTCCGCCCGGTACAACACCGCGTTGCCGATGGGCATCGCGGTCACGTTCGTGATGGTGGTGGGATCGCTGTGCGCCTACGCCCTCAACCTGATACTGATCTATTTCGATCTCGAGTTCCTGCGGCTCATCAGTTACATCGTGGTCATCGCCTCCACGGTGCAGCTGGTCGAGATGGTGATGAAGAAGTACGTCCCGGCGGTGTTCCGCGCGCTCGGGATTTATCTGCCGCTGATCGCCACCAACTGCGTGGTGCTGGCACCGCCGCTGTTCCAGACCGCGCGCGGCTACGACCTGGTGCAATCGCTGGTCTTCAGCTTCGGGGCGGGTTGCGGTTACATCCTGGCGATCGTGCTGCTGGCGGGCCTGCGCGAACGGCTGCAGCTCGCGAATGTGCCCGCCCTGGCCCAGGGCGGCGCCCTGACCGTGATACTGGCCGGCTTCCTGTCGCTCGCGTTCATGGGCTTCGCCGGCCTGGGAGGATAAACCGATGCTGCTGCGCTACCTGATTCCCGTTGCCATCATTTTGGTGCTGCTGCTGGGATGGGTCCTGGTACAGCATCTCGCGCGTCGCTATGCGGCGCGCCACCCGGAATTCGGACCCGCGCGCGAGGAGGGTCTGGGCTGCGACGGGGGCTGCGGCTGCCAGGCCCGACACTGCGAACGCGAAAAACACCAGCACGTATCACGCCCGACAAGTTAACGCTGGAGGTATCGACACCAGGTTTCGCGCACGCGCAGGCTGCCGATGAAGCCGGCCACGACGCAGGCAAAAAAAATCAGAATGCCCAGCTGATACTGGGCGGCGGCGCCCTGCGACGTGCCCGCGCGGTCGAGCGTCCAGCCCACCAGCGGTTGCAGGATGCCGGTGCCGAGAAACACCCCGGTGTTGACCACGCTGGTGGCCATGCCGGACAGCGCGTGCGGGTTCACCTCCTTCACGCAGGCCCAGCTCAGGGTAAAGCTGCCCGCGCTCAGGCCCATGAGCAGGAACAGGGAATAGCTCGCCACCGGCGACATCGGCAGCGCTAACACCAGCGGCGGCCAGCACAGCAGATGCGCCAGCGCGGTCGCGATCAGCACCGGGCGCCGGCGACCGAGGCGGTCGGACACCAGGCCCACTGCAAACGCGCCGGCCGCGAAACCCGCGAGCATCAGGCTGGTGTGCTGCGTCGCCGCCACGCGTTGCATGCCGTATACATCCTGCAGAAACGGCACCGCCCACAGGCCGGCAAAGCCGATAAACGACCCGCCCATGCCGAGGTTCATCCAGAAGATCGGCCACGTGGCAGGATTCCGGAGTACCGTCAGCAGGCCCTCGAACCAATGGCCCTCGTGCGGCGGATGCGCCGCGTGGCCGTCCAGCTCGCGCAGGCTCGGCAGGCCGGCCTCGCCCGGGTGATCGCGCACGAACAGCCAGGTCAGCACGGCGAGCACGAAAGACACGCCGCCGAGGACAATGAACACGGTGCGCCAGGTCGTGAACTGCAGCGCCCAGGCCAGCGGCGCGGCCGCCAGCACCGAACCGACGTTGCCGAGCACCAGCGTCAGTCCGACCACGGTGCCGAAGTGGCGGTCATGGAACCAGGCCGCGTTGAGCTTGAGCAGCGCGATGAAGGCCACCGACACGCCGAGCCCGATCAGCATCCGGCCAAGGGAAGCCTCGGTCATCGTCGTGGCGTAGCCGAACAGCACGGAACCGATCGCGGCAATAACGCCGCCGAGCGTTACGATGCGGCGCGGCCCGAGGGTGTCGGCCAGGATCCCGGTCGGGATCTGCATGGCGGTGTACACGTAGAAGTAGGTCGCGGCCAGCCCGCCCAGCGCCGCGGCGCTGGCGCTGAAGGCCTGTTGCAGGTCGGAGGCAATGGCGGCCGGTGCGATGCGATGAAAAAACGCCAGCATGTAGGACAGGGCCACGAGCACAAACGCGGTCCAGCGCATCCGGTGCAGGCGCGCATGCGCATCGGGATGCACAGCGGTTTTAAGGATCGCTTTTGTCATCGTCTGTTTCTTTGGCGAAAAGCAGGGCTTAACGCGACCGGCAAAGACCACACAGTTAAAAAATTTGCCGTTCGGGTCTTCCGGGCGCCCCACGCCGGTCGCAGGAAGCGTATTATTCTCCATCCATGAAGTCCATTTCCCCGAACCCGGCGGCGCCCGGCGACATCAGCGAGGCGCTTTCCAGCCGCCGCATCCGCGAGATTCCGTACAACTACACCTCGTTCTCCGACCGCGAGATCGTCATCCGCTTTCTCGGCGAGGAAACCTGGCGGGTGCTCGATACCCTGCGCGGGCAGCGCCGCACCGGGCGCTCGGCGCGCATGCTGTTCGAGGTGCTGGGCGACATGTGGGTCATCACGCGCAACCCGTTCATCCAGGATGACCTGATGGAGAACCCGAAACGCTGGGAGTCGCTCACGCACGCGCTGCATCACCGCCTCGACCAGATCCTGGCGCGCGCCGAGGGCAACGAACTCGCACTCCGGCTCGAGGGCGCGGCGCGCATGGCGGTGCGCCGCTTCGAGGCCTGGCTGCCGGCGCAGAAAGAACTGCGCCGCAAGGCAGTGAAACGATTGGCCAGGGTCACCCGCCGCGACAACATCGGCTTCGACGGCATGGCGCGCGTGTCGCACGTCACCGACGCCAGCGACTGGCGCGTCGAGCTGCCGTTCGTGGTCATCACGCCCGACACCGAGGACGAAGTGGTGCACATCGTGCGCGCCTGCATCGACCTCGGGCTCACCATCATTCCGCGCGGCGGTGGCACCGGCTACACCGGCAGCGCCGTGCCGCTGTTCGCCGATACCGCCATCATCAACACCGAAAAGCTCGAAGCCCTGGGCGCGGTCGAAATGCGCGCCCTGCCCGGCGTGGCGCAACCGGTGCCGGCCGTGCGCGGCGAGGCCGGCGTGGTCACGCGGCGCGTCGCGGACATGGCGGGACGATCGGGCTACGTGTTCGCGGTCGATCCGACCTCGCAGGACGCCTCCACCCTCGGCGGCAACGTCGCCATGAACGCCGGCGGCAAGAAGGCGGTGCGCTGGGGCACGACGCTCGACAACCTCGCCTCGTGGCGCATGGTCACGCCGGACGCGCAGTGGCTCGAGGTCGAGCGTCTCGAGCACAACCTCGGCAAGATCCACGAGCAGGAAACGGTGCGCTTCCGCCTCACCCGTTACGCCGCCGACGGCCGCACGCGCGTCGGCGAACCGGCGGAACTGAAAATGCCCGGGCGCGAACTGCGCAAGCCCGGACTCGGCAAGGACGTCACCTCCAAGTTCCTCGGCGGGCTGCCGGGCGTGCAGAAGGAAGGCTGCGACGGCATCATCACCTCGGCGGTGTTCGTGCTGCACCGCCAGTCGCGCTTCCTGCGCACCGTGTGCCTGGAATTCTTCGGCGCCGACATCACGCCGGCGGTGGCGGCAATCGTGGAGATAAAGCGCCACGTTGACGGCGAACCCGGCGTGGCGCTGGCGGGCCTCGAGCACCTCGACGAACGTTACGTCAAGGCGGTGAACTACAGCACCAAGGCGGCGCGGCGCGAGCGGCCGAAGATGGTGCTGCTGGCGGACATCGCCGGCGACGACGAGGACGCCGTGGCGCGCGCCGCCGCGCACGTGGTGCAACTGGCAAACCGGCGCGACGGCGAGGGTTTCATCGCCGTGAGCCCCGAGGCGCGCGCCCGCTTCTGGGCCGACCGCGCGCGCACCGCGGCGATCGCCACCCATACCAACGCCTTCAAGATCAACGAGGACGTGGTCATCCCGCTGGAACGGCTGGCCGACTACAGCCGCGGCATCGACCGCATCAACATCGAGCAATCCACGCAAAACAAACTCAAAATGCTCGACGCGGTGCTCGACTACCTGGCCGGCGACATGCCGGAGCTGCACACGGGCACCGAGGCCGAGCGCAGCGCCGAAGGCGACGCCATCCTCGAAGCCAAGAAACACGACGCCCGCCGGCACCTGACCGAGGTGCGCACGCGCTGGCGCGCGATCCTGGCGAACCTCGATGCCGACGCGGCGACCAACGGCGCCGCGCTCGATGACGCCGAGCGCGCGAAAATCCGCCCCGGCGACAGCTTTTTCGATCTGTTGCAGCGGCACGATGTCCGCATCTCCTACCGCCGCGAGGTGGAACGGCCGCTCAAGACCATTTTCCTCGGCGGCGAGCTCGAGGGCGTACGCCGCCGGCTGGACGAGATCCACGCCGGGCTGCGCGCCAGCCGGCTGTTCGTGGCGCTGCACATGCATGCCGGCGACGGCAACGTGCACACCAACATCCCGGTGTTCTCCAACGACTACGCCATGCTGCAGGAGGCGCACCGCATCGTCGATCGCGTGATGCGTCTCGCGGTGTCGCTCGGCGGCGTGATCTCGGGCGAGCACGGCATCGGCCTCACCAAGCTGCACTGGCTCGATGCCCCGGAACTCGAGGCGTTCGCGCGCTACAAGCACGCCATCGACCCCGACGGCCATTTCAATCGCGGCAAGCTGCTGCCGGGCGCGACTCTCGACGGAGCGTACACACCGTCGCTGCGACTGGTGGAGCAGGAGGCGCTGATCCTGGAAGCGAGCGAGCTGGGCGCGCTCAACGACGAGATCAAGCACTGCCTGCGTTGCGGCAAGTGCAAACCGGTATGCAACACGCACGTGCCGCGCGCCAACCTGCTGTACTCGCCGCGCAACAAGATTCTGGCCGCCGGCCTCATCATCGAGGCGTTCCTGTACGAGGAGCAGACGCGCCGCGGCATCTCGATCCGCCACTTCGACGAGATGAACGACGTCGCCGACCACTGCACCGTGTGCCACAAGTGCGAAAAGCCCTGCCCGGTGGACATCGACTTCGGCGACGTCACGATCCACATGCGCAACCTGCTGCGCGCCCGCGGCAAGAAACGCCTGAGCCTCGGCACCCGGGCGTCGCTGGCGTTCCTCAACGTCACCGATCCGGCGACCATCAAGCTGATGCGCCGCTTCCTGATCGGCTGGGGCTACAAGGCGCAGCGCCTCGGTTACGCCCTGCTGAGCAAGCCGTTCGCGCGCCGCGAGTCGCACCCGACCACCACCGTCGGCACCACCTCGGTGGTCGCGCAGGTCGTGCATTTCGTGAAGCGTCCGCTGCCGCCGGGTCTGCCGTCGCAGACCATGCGTGCATTTCTCGGCGTCGAGGACAGCAAGCAGGTCGCCATCGTGCGCGACCCGCGCAAGGCCAACGACGAATCGGAGGCGGTGTTCTATTTCCCCGGCTGCGGCTCGGAACGGCTGTTCAGCCAGATCGGCCTGGCCACGCTCGCCATGCTCTACGAGACCGGGGCGCAGACGGTGCTGCCGCCGGGCTATCTGTGCTGCGGCTACCCGCAGACCGCGGGCGGCGACGCCAAAAAGGGCGACCAGATTTCGACCGACAACCAGGTGCTGTTCCACCGCGTCGCCAACACGCTCAACTATCTCGATATCAAGACCGTGATCGTGTCCTGCGGCACCTGCATGGACCAGCTGCTGCGCTACCAGTTCGGCAAGATCTTTCCCGGCTGCCGCCTGCTCGACATCCACGAATACCTGATGGAAAAGGGCGTGAAGCTCGAAGGCGTGCCGGGCGTGAAATACCTGTACCACGATCCCTGCCACACGCCGATGAAGACCCACGCGCCGATCAAGGTGGCCGCGGCGTTAATGGGGCAGGAGGTGCTGCTCTCCGACCGCTGCTGCGGTGAGGCCGGCACCTTCGCGGTGTCGCGCCCGGATATCGCCACGCAGGTGCGTTTCCGCAAGGAAGAAGAGATACACAAGGGCATCGCGCAGCTGACCGGCGAACCCCGCGCCCGCGACGGCAACGTGAAAATGCTCACCTCCTGCCCGGCCTGCCAGCAGGGATTGGCGCGCTACGCCGACAGCACCGGGCTCGACACCGACTACATCGTGGTCGAACTGGCGCGGCTGAAGATGGGCGAAACCTGGGCACAGGATTTCATCGCCCGGGCAAAACAGGGCGGCATCGAGCACGTGCTTCTATAAAGTCATCGCAGGACCTCACCACAGACTTATCCCTATTTCCGCCGCAAGCGAAACAGGCCGTTGGTCTCGCTGTCGCTGGTGAAATAGAGCGCACCGTCGGGGCCGACGGCGACGCCCACGGGCCGCGCCCAGCGGTCGCCGTCGGCCAGCTGGAAACCCGTGACCAGATCATCCACGCGCACCGCTTCGCCATCCTTGAATCTGACCGCAACGATCTTTGGCGGCCGGCGCGTGGCGGCGCTGCCGATGAACCCGCCGGTGGGTTGCGTGCCCCAGGAGCCGCGCAGCGCCACGATCGCGTCACGCTCCAGTGTCTCGCCCAGCGCGCCCGCGGGCACGAAGGCCACGCCCATGGGCGCGTTGCGCGACGGGAAGGTCACGACCGGCGCGCTGACCTCCGCCAGCGGCCGCGGCGGCTTGCTGGATACACAGTTGTCGCGCTGCAGTTGTTTCCCGTCGAACTGGAACCACGGCATGCCGTGAAACGAACCCGCGGTGACGCGGCTGAAATATTCCGGCGGCTGGTCGTAGCCAAGGTGATCCGGGCCGTTATTGCTGGCGTACATGACACGGGATTTCGGATGCCAGGCAAAGCCCACGGGATTGCGCAGCCCGGATCCATACGCCTCCCAGCGCGGCTGACCGCCGTCCTCGCGCAGCACCAGGATGCCGCCGCGCCGTTCATTGAATGGATAGCGATCGCCCAGATATTGATCGCTGCAATTGCCCTGGATCCCAAGGCTCACGTACACGCGTCCGTCAGGGCCGATGCCGACGCTGCGGCTGTTGTGACCACCGCCGCCGGGCAGGCGCGCCAGCAGCTGCACCGTTTCCGGCGCGACGCTTTTCTGGCCCGGCCGGTACGGTGCGCGGTACAGGCCGTGGGTGCGGGCGATGAGAATTTCGTTGCGGCGGAACGCGACGCTGTGCGGATAGTCGTCGAGCGTGACCAGCACCTCGGGCGCGGTGTAGGGCGGCGGCACGCGATACAGCTTGCCGGACTTGGAGCCGATGAAAAGATCGCCGTTGTCGGCAAACGTCAACAACCGCGGACCATCGAGCCCGTCGGCCAGCAGTTCCAGACGGTATCCCTGCGGCACGCGCGCGATCTGACGCGTTCCACCAACCTGAAGCGGCTGGTTTTCGTAAACCAGCGGCTCGCTACCCGCCTCCACCACCGGTACAGCCTGAACCAGCAAGAATAACAACGCGCCGGCATGGACCGCGGTGCGCCACCGCGGCGTGCGCCTTCCCTGAGCAACACGGTTGATCATGGTGACGATGGTATCAAGGGTTTGAGACGGGGATAAACAAATCCGGGTTAATCCCTTTTGTCCCGGCATCATTCATGCCGATAAACGGCGCGATAACCCCGGTCAACGTAGCGTGAATAGCACGGCCGGCCCAGCGCACTCCAGCCGGATGGCAATCCCCGTGCTAGCTTTATTAGGTACATCATGGACGGGCAGAAGCCTGCCTGAGGAGAACGGCCTTGCAGCGAATATCGAAGCACCTGCGAATCGGCTGGCGCTGGTTGACCGGCGGCTGGCGGTTGTTCCTGCGCAATCCCTGGCTGCTCGGCGGCATGGGTCTCACCACGGCGGTGCTGGTCGGCGTGCTTACGCTGATTCCGCTGCTCGGAGGACTGCTGGTCGCGCTGCTGGCGCCAATATGGCTGGCCAGCGCCTACCTCGCCATCGACAGCGTACGCAAAATGCCGATGGCCCTGCCGGCCTCGTTGCGGCTGCCGGCCCTGAAACAGTCACCGTGGCAGCTGGTCGGCGTATTCCACAATCATGCGCATGTATTGCCCATGGCGGTGACGTGTCTGTTCAGCGCCGCGGCGGTGCTGCTGACCAACCTGCCGCTGCAGGCCCTGGCGGGCAACGCCTGGGTGGCTGACTGGTCGAGCCTCGACCGAACCTCGCAGGCGGGTGTCCTCGTGGCGATGCTGCTGGTGTTCACGCTGTATGCCGTGGTCGCGGCAACGCTGATCTACGCCCTGCCGCTCGCGTTCCTGCGCGACGAGCCGCTGATCCCCGCGCTCCAGCACAGTCTCCGGGCCAGCCGGCACTTTGCCGTGGCCCTGCTGGTGTTGCTGGGCCTGTTGCTCGCGCCGTTCCTGCTTGGCGCGCTGGTTTCCCGCTTTTCCGGCTGGGCGGGTTATCTGGTATCGCTCATCATCAGCAGTGTCATCTTTCCGGTCACCGCCGCCAGCCTGTATTGCAGTTACCGCGACATCTTCGACGCCAGGGAATCCAGGGAATATCAGATGAAACCCGAGATGCGCCGCGCGACGGACCGGCGAGCCACTAGCGCCGATGCCGTAACACAATGACCTCGACGCGGCCGCGCGGGCCGATGAAATAGGAGGCGAGCCAGCCGGTCAGGCTCACCACGATCGATCCGAGCACGGCCGGCCAGAAACCGGAAATCGTGAAGTTGTCGAACATCCACGCCACCAGCCCCAGCATGGCGGCGTTGACGACCAGCAGAAACAATCCGAGCGTCAGCAGCGTGATGGGTAACGTCAGGATCACGAGCAGCGGACGCACCACGGCGTTGACGATCCCGAGCAGCAGCGCCGCCCCCAGCAGGGTCCACAGCCCCTGCACTTCGATACCGGGCACCAGCGCCGCGGCCAGCCACAGCCCGAACGCCGCCACCAGCAGTCGCAATAACAAGCCGATCATGGGCTTACCCTCGTTGTCGGGAATCGACCGTCGGCATTATGGCACGGCGCTTGCGCCCGGTTTCTTGACCGGGAGCAAAGCCGGGCTCCCGGCCCTGGCGCAGACTCGGTTTGTCCCTGACTCCGGCCGAGGTACCATGCACGGCGAACACCATCACGATCTGGCGCAGGAGTTCCCCGAACTCAAGCAGCGCGTCCACGAACTCAAGCTGACGAGCCCGGAGTTCAACCAGCTTTATGCCGAGTACCGGGAACTGGACAAGGCGATTTACCGCATCGAAGAGGAGATCGAGACCCCGTCGGACAGCTATACCGAAGAACTCAAGAAAAAACGCGTGCGACTCAAGGACAAGCTCTACGCCATGCTCGCGACGGTCCGGCCCTGACGGCTGACGCCGCGAGTCCCATTCAAAGGAGACAGCAACATGTACAACCGTGTTTTGGTACCGATCGACGGCAGTGAAACCTCCATGGCCGCCCTGCGCGAGGCGATCCGCATCGGACAGTGCCAGCAAGTGGGGACCCAGATCCGCCTGTTGTATGTCATCGACACCCTCAGCAACGTCCCGCAGACCGAGACTTCGCCATCCTATATCAAGGAGATCTACGCGCAGGCACGCAAGTACGGGCAGGACATCCTGGACCAGGCCAAGCAGGAGATCGAGAGCGCCGGACTGCGCGTCGAGACACGGCTGGTTGAACTCAAGCGTTCCAGCGACCGCATCCCGCAAGTGATCGCGGACGAGGCCAAGGCCATGCCCGCGGAACTGCTGGTCATGGGCACGCACGGCCGGCGCGGTCTGAACTACCTGCTCCTCGGCAGCGTGGCCGAAGGCGTGATGCGGCTCACGCTCTGCCCGGTGCTGCTGGTCCGCAGCAGCTAATCATCCGCATCGCGCACGGCGGGTTCAGCGCCGGTTCTTGCGCAGCATCAGCTTGATAGCGTTTTCGCCCAGTGGGCGGAAAATCTTCACGCGCAGGCTGTCACTCCACTCGGCCGCAAAGTCCCGTTGCAAACTCAGGTTGATCGCCGCGGTCACGAGCATGGCGATCAGCGCCCCCAGGCTCGCCAGCGCCATGTCCTTGTGCGCGTCCCAGACATCGCCCTGCGTGCCAAGATAGGCCATGCCGAGATCGCCGCCGAAAAATTCGGCCGCGCCCCATTCGAACAACTCGAACAGCATGGAGGTGGACATGGTGATGTCGAGCGGCAGGAAATAGGCCCAGAAGCCGCGCACCGTAGCGATGCGGATGAACATCTCGCGGACCGGGTACGCCAGCAACAACCCGTAGGCAAAATGGATCGCGCGATCGAAATGATTGCGCTCGAAACCGAGCGCCTCGTTCAGGCTGAAGCCGAAGAGAAAGCTGAAGGCTTCGTCATAGGGCACCTTGGCATAGGTGTAATGCGCGCCGATTTCGTGCAGCAGCAGAAACAGGAATACCAGCGTGTAGGAAATGCGCGATAGCGGGAACACCCGATGGGTCGCGACCAGGACCAGCACGGCTACCGCCACCAGGACATTCTCCAGCGCCCAGTCGGCGCGGTCGTAGGGATTGATGGCCAGCAGCGCCCATTCGATGGCGAACAGGATGCCCAGTATCAGCAGGTAACGTCGGTGCGAAATGCGGGTAATCATGGAAGCATGGTATAGCGGTTCATGGCCGGGATAAATCGGTACCGATTCCATTCATCCGTCGGCTTCCTCCGTTGGGCGCGGCCGGCCGCGGGCCATCGGGGTGTTACAATCGCACCGTCCCCATCGCCGCGAGGAATGCCCCATGCCACGGTTCGTTCGTCTGATCGTCACCGCCTTCGTTCCCGTTTTCGCCGTCGCCGTTCCGGCCACCGCGGCCGACGACACGCCGCGCTATAACCAGATCCATTTTCAGGTCGAGCGCAGCCGTCCGGTCGACAACGATCGCATGCACGCCGTGCTCAATCTCACCGCCGAGGACGACAACGCCGCGCGTCTCGCCGACCAGGTCAATCGCACCATGGACGGTGCGCTCAAAACCGCCAAGGCCCGGCCCAAAATCGAGGTCCGCACCGGCAGTTACCGGACCTGGCCGGTTTACGACAAGAACAAAATCCGGCGCTGGCGCGCGACGCAGGAACTGCTGCTGGATGGATCGGATTTCGCGGAACTGGGAAACCTGATCGGGCAATTGCAGGAGCACTTGCAGGTTGGCTCCATAAATTTCTCGGTGTCCCCGTCACGCCGCGCGACGGTCGAGGATGAGTTGATCGCGCAGGCACTCGATGCCTTCAAGCAGCGCGCCGAACTGGTGCGCAGACAATTCACGGCCAGGGGCTACCGCCTCGTCAATGTCTCGATCAACACCGGTGACGGGCAACCGGTGCCGATGATGCGCGGCATGGCCATGGAGGCCATGGACAAATCGGCGGCGCCGCCCGCGCTCGAGGCCGGCACCAGCATTCTCAGCGTGAACGTGGGCGGGATGATCGAACTGCAATAATCTTGTATGTTCACGCAGAATGAATCGCGATTGACGCCATTCGTTCTGCGCGGTTCCACCTGATCCGGAGGGAAAATCGGTGCCTCACAGCGTTGCCCTGATCACCACGCTCGCCACCGGCCTGGGACTGGCCCTGGTCATGGGCTTCATCGCCATGCGCCTGAAACTGCCGGCCCTGGTCGGCTACCTGATCGCCGGCATCATCATCGGTCCCGGCACGCCCGGTTTCGTCGCCGATCTCGGGCTGTCGCAACAGCTGGCCGAGATCGGCGTGATCCTGCTGATGTTCGGCGTCGGCCTGCATTTTTCGCTCGACGATCTGCTGTCGGTGCGCCGCATCGCGCTGCCCGGCGCGGTCGCGCAGATCGTCGTGGCCACGGCGCTCGGCATGGGCATCGCGACGCTCTGGGGCTGGAGTCCGGGCGCCGGCATCGTGTTCGGCCTCGCCCTGTCGGTGGCCAGCACGGTCGTGCTGCTGCGGGCGCTGGAGGACCGCGGCGTTCTGGATTCCGTCAATGGCCGCATCGCCGTCGGCTGGCTCGTGGTCGAGGACCTGGTGATGGTGCTGGTGCTGGTCTTGCTGCCGCCGCTTTCGGGCTGGCTCGGTGCGCCCGATCCCGCGGGTCACGCGCCAGACAAGGGCCTGCTCACGACGCTCGGCATCACCCTCGGCCAGGTCGCCGTCTTCGTCGCCCTGATGCTGGTCGTCGGCCGGCGCGTGTTCCCGTGGCTGCTGGCGCAGGTGGCGCGCACCGGATCGCGCGAGCTGTTCACCTTGTGCGTCATCGCCGTGGCTGTCGGCATCGCCTACGGCTCGGCCGCGTTGTTCGGCGTCTCCTTCGCGCTCGGCGCCTTTTTCGCCGGCATGGTCATGCGCGAATCCCATCTGAGCTATCGCGCCGCCGAGGAATCCCTGCCGCTGCGCGACGCCTTCGCGGTGCTGTTCTTCGTGTCGGTGGGGATGTTGTTCGAACCGGAAGTCCTGGTGCGCGAGCCGCTGCACGTACTCGCCGTGGTCGCCATCATCGTGCTCGGCAAATCGCTGGCGTCCTTCATACTGGTTCTGGGTTTTCGCTATCCGCTCAACACCGCGCTCACGGTCTCGGCCAGCCTGGCGCAGATCGGCGAATTCTCGTTCATCCTCGCGGGTCTCGGGGTTACCCTGGGACTGCTGCCGACAGAAGGCTACAGCCTGGTGCTGGCGGGCGCGCTGATCTCGATCGCGCTCAACCCGCTGGTGTTCCGCGCCATCGAGCCGGCGCAAAAGTGGATTCGCTCACGCTCCAGGCTCGCGCGCCTGCTGGAGCGCCCCGACGATCCGCTCGCGGAGTTGCCGATGAGCGTCGACCCGGCGCGCCTCACCGGTCACGTCCTGCTCGTGGGTTACGGCCGCGTCGGCCGGCGCCTTGCCGAAGCACTGGGCGCGCGCGGCGTGCCGATCGTCGTGGCCGAGCAGAACCGCGAACTGGTGGAGTCGCTGCGCGCCCGCGGCATACCGGCGGTTTCGGGCGACGCCGCCGAACCGGCGGTGCTGATCCAGGCGCATGTGGCGCGAGCCCGAATGCTGGCGATCGCTGTTCCCGACACCTTTCTGGCACTGCGCATGATGGACATCGCGCGCCAGCTCAATCCGGGCATCGAAACGGTCGCCTACGTCCACAGCGAGGACGAGGCGGCGCTGCTTCACAAGCAGAACATCGGCCGGGTGTTCATGGATGAGCACGAACTCGCGTCGGGCATGGCGCGTCACGTGCTCGACCGGGCCGCGCGCGCCACCGCGATCTGACAGGACAAGGAATTGATCCCGGCGTCGCGACAAGCCGGGAAAAGTTGATTTTTGTTAAAGAAAACCCCGCACCGGGCCTGCACTATTTGGCGGCCCGCTAACAACACGGGCGGCGTTTCTCTATACTGGTACCGTTTTCCAAGTGGAGGTCCTCCCCATGGCAACCAAAAAGAAAGCCAAGGCCAAAGCAAAGAAAAAGCAACCCGCCGCCGCCAAGGCGACAGTCCGCAAAAAAGCCGCTCCCAAAAAGGTCGTGGCCAAAAAGAAACCCGCGGCCAGGGCAAAGGCAAAGCCGCGCAAGCCGGCCGCGATGCCGCCGCCGGCCGCTCCGGCGCCACCGCCCGGCATGGAACGCATCGGAATCGTCACGCATTACTACAATCATCTTTCGGTCGCGATCCTGAAACTTGAGAAGGGCATCCTGCGCGTGGGCGATCAGATTCACATCAAGGGCCACACCAGCGATTTCGCGCAGCCGGTTGATTCCATGGAAATCGACCACGTGCACGTGAACGAGGCGCGTCCCGGCCAGTCCTTCGGCCTGCGCGTCAGGGAACACGCGCGCGAGCACGACGTCGTTTACAAAGCCAGGTAACACCCCAGCGGCACGGCGGCGCGGATCGCAACTGTCTCCCTGATCATCGGGGGGCGATCCCGGTCATTTATGGGTGAGATCCCATGCTCGCTGATCTTCTGGTTGTCCTCGGTGGCGCGCTGGCGATCCTGCTGGTCGCCGAGGTGGTGATCCGCCTGACGCTGCGTCTGGCGCGTCACTATGGCCTGTCGGGCAGTTTCGTCGGTCTGACGATTCTGTCCGTCGGCACCAGCCTGCTCGAGATCATGACCCACATCGTTGGCAGCGCGCGCATCCTGCGCGAGCCGGAGACGATGGACACGCTCTCCGGCTTGCTGCTTGGCAGCAACATCGGCTCGGATATCTTTCAGCAGAACTTCGTGCTGCCGCTGGTGGGCCTGATCGGGACGGTGACGGTGGCGCGGCGAATGCTGGCGACCGAGGTCGGCGCCCTGATCGCGGCCTCGTCCCTGTTGTGGCTCGCCTGCCTGGGCGGCGCGGTCAGCCGCCTCGAAGGCGGGCTGCTGGTCCTGGTATACCTCGGATATTTGTTTTATCTCGGACGCATGCGTCACGATGCCCGTTCACGCGAGCGCTTACCCTTGCCGCGCTTCCGTGCGCCGCTACTGGCCTTGCTCATCACGATGTGTTTCATCGCCATGGGGCTTCTGGCGGACCCGGTGCTGGCGGCGTCACAGCGACTGGTGGCGATGCTGCCGCTCAGCGGCTCGCTCTTCGGCGTGCTGGTGCTCGGGATCTGCGCGGCGCTGCCGGAGCTCATGACGGCGCTGGTGTCGATTTTGAAGGGGCAGCAGGATATTTCGGCGGGCATTCTGATCGGGAGCAACATCACCAATCCGCTTTTCGGCGCCGGCCTTGGGGCGCTCATCTCCGGCTATACCGTCCCGGCGGTAATCATGGTCTACGACTTGCCGGTGAAAATCGCCACCGGCGCGCTGCTATTCATCTTCCTGTGGCGCAACCAAAGCCTGGGCCGTTATGCAGCGCTGACACTGCTCGCGCTCTACATCGGTTATGTGTTGCTCCGCGCCGTGTTTTTTCAGGTGGACTTCTGAGAACGGCGCGCAATACATCATGCATCGTCCGCCAGCCCGGAGCGGCCCCGGGTGTTGCGCCACACCCGCGGCACGTGTTTTCATTACCGGCCATGGTACCAACCCATTGAGCCGATCCATGCACATTCGCAACCTTGTCGCGCTGGCCCTGCTGTTATCTTCCGCCGTGGCGTTTGGCAGGGAAGTAGCCGGCGTGAAACTGCCGGAAACCACCGCAGCCGGCGCCAATCTGCCAGCGCTCGTGCTCAACGGAGCAGGGGTGCGCAGCAAGTTCTTCATCAAGGTGTATGTCGGCGCCCTGTACCTGTCCGCCCGCGCCACCGAGGCGGACGCCGTGTTGCGCAACACCGGGCCGCTGGCGGTGCACATGTATTTCCTTCACAGCGAGGTCACGAAGGAAAAGCTCGTCGACGCCTGGAACGACGGATTCAGCGCCAACCTCGGCGAGGCCGAACGCGCCAGGCTCGGGGAACGCATTCAACGCTTCAATGGCCTGTTTCAGACCGTGCGCCGCGGCGACGTCATCCGGCTCGATTACACGCCCGGCACGGGCACCACGGTGTCCATCAACAACGAAAAACGCGGGATGATAGAGGGTGAGGATTTCATGCAGGCCTGGCTGCGCATCTGGCTTGGCAAAGAACCGGCCGATGCTGCCCTCAAACGCGCCATGCTCGGCGCCGATTGAACTGGATCGGTTCCGGCCAGTCCTCCGGCTGTGCGTCAGCGGGCGGGCGGGCGATCTTGCGCCTCGACATCGAAAGAACGCACCGATGCATTCGGCAGCAGGACCTTGATCCGGTAAGAGGTGCCGCGACGCTGTTCATGCTGCTGCGCCGACAACACCCGTCCGCCGGTATCGCGCCGGACATTCACGACCGCCTCGTCGAGCGAAAGCCTGTCCCGGCCCGGACTCTCATGGCGCGGCGAATGTCCGTCGTGCCGCGCCTCCGCCGGGACCATGGCAGACCACGCCAGCAGTCCGGCCAGGAGGCATGCCACGAGTTTCGCGCGGCGCATCTCAGCGGTGACGCGCGATGTCGTAGCCGATGACGGTGCCGATCACCGCGCCGACCGCCGTGTGCCCGGGATCGCCGCGGCCGACCTCATGCCCGATCACGCCACCGATGACGCTGCCGAGGATGATGGGCGCGGACGAGCTGGAGCGGCGCTCCGGGTAATACCCGTCATCACCATGGCCGCCGCGTGGGCCGTATTCGCGGTATTCACGGCGCTCGTAATAGTCATGGCGGCCGTCGTGCCGGTACTGATGCTTGTCCTTGTACCACCCGCGGTGCAGGCCGTTATCATGACGCGCATAGCGCTCCTCCACCTGGTACACCCGGACCTCGCGGTAGCCGTCGCGGTCACGGTAACCGTCACGGTCGCCGCGATCCGCCAGCACCAGCGGCGCGGACAGCGAGGTAACCACAGCCAGGACGGCGGCACTCAGTAATTTGCGATTCATGTTTGTCTCCTTCGTTTGTGATTAAGGGTTAGCGCTTGTTTCAGAGACAAGGTTACGCGCCCCTGGCTGAACGCTGACTGAACGTAATTCAGTTGTATCTCGTTGATTAATTTGTCTTTAAAATTCCCACAGCTTGACCATCAGGGCTTTCGGAGACAGGTACGGATAAATGGGCATTGCCAAACAACCTTCCGTGGTGACGCTGCCGGCCGCGCCCGTGCCCTACCCTTCAATCGTGGAATTTCTGTGCCGGACGTTCCCGGGCATCTCCTATGACCAGTGGGCGCAACGCCTGCGCGCCGGCAAGCTGCTGGACGATCGAGGCAGGCCCATCACGGCGGACACGCCGTATTTGCCCTCGAAACGGATTTTCTATTTCCGGGAAGTCGAAAACGAGCCGGTCATTCCTTTCGCGGAACAAATCCTGTTTCAGGATGGCGAGATCCTGGTGGCGGACAAGCCGCATTTTCTGCCCGTGATTCCGGGCGGCCGTTACGTGGAGGAATGTTTGCTGAATCGCCTGCGCGCCCGCACCGGCATTGCCGGGCTGGCGCCGCTGCACCGGCTCGACCGCGAGACCGCGGGCCTTGTCGTTTTCTCCGTCAATCCGGAAACGCGCGGGGCTTATCATGGGCTGTTCATGCGCGCAGCCGTGGAGAAGATTTATCACGCACTGGCAGAGCTGAATCAGCCGCCGCCGGAAAACCACTGGACCGTCGAAAACCGGATCGTCCGCGGCGAGCCGCGCTTCCGCATGAAAACCGTGCCGGGCACCGTCAATGCCCGCTCGCACATCCAGCTCGTGGAAATGAAGGACAACCGGGGCCTGTTCCGCTTGCAACCGGTGACCGGCAAAACCCACCAGCTGCGGCTGCACATGAGCGGCCTGGGATTCGGGATCATCAACGACCGGGTTTATCCCGATCTGCAACCGGAACGCGACGATGATTTCGACCGGCCGCTCCAGCTGCTGGCCAGGGAAATCCGGTTCCACGACCCCATCGCGGGCATGGACAGGGAATTTCGTTCAGAGCGGAAACTTCTTTGGTGATTTCGTAAAAAAAAACGGCGGGTTCAGTATGAACCCGCCGTTTTTTATTCAACGATTGCCAGGCTATTTCTTGACTGCCTCTTTGGCGTCCTCGACGGCCGCGTCGATCTTCTTGCCGGCCTGTTCCATCGGTCCTTCGGGTTTGGTGGCTTCCTGGATTTTCTCCTGGGCCTTATCGACGGTCTGGTCGATTTGCGCGCCGAGCTTCTCGGCCGGGCCTTTTTGCTCGCAAGCAACAAGTCCTGCCGCCATCAACAGGCCGGCGGACAACACGCACAACTTTTTCAACGTCGACATACGCATGCTCCTTGATTACGAGGTTGTTGGATCATGGGGCGCTCCTTACCGGGCAGCAGCCAAGCGCACCGTATCCGGAAGATTACTTGGCGTTATTCTTATCCTTGTCCGGCTCTGCTTCCGGGCGTTTCTTTTCTTTCTTGTCGTCCTTTTTTCCGGATTCGCCGAGCGATCCGCCGGCCTTCTTCAGCTCCTGGCCCATGCCCTTGAGCATCTCGCCGAAGTTGTTTCCCACCTTCTTGGCGCTGTCATCCAGGCTGGTGTCGTCGGCGGCCAGGGCCGGACCGGCCGCGAGGCCGGCGACGGTGAGACAACCCGCGATCCACCACGCCCGCAGGCGGCGCATTGTATGAAGACGTTTCGCGCTGGCCATGGCGTTACGGCTTCGCCCCGGACTCGGCCGGTGCCGGTGCCGCGGGCGCGGCTTCCGCTTCCGGCGCCGGCTTCAGCACAATCTCGACACGGCGGTTGCGCTGCTTGTTCTCCGGGCTGTCATTGGGCGCCACCGGGTGATACTCGGAAAAACCCAGGGATTCGAGCCGCTTCGGATTGATGTGGTGTTTGGTCTCGATGTAGCGCGCCACGGCCGAGGCGCGCGCGGCGGAGAGTTCCCAGTTCGAGGGATATTTCGCCTTCAGCTTGTCGCTGATCGGCGTGTCGTCGGTGTGACCCTCGACGCGGATGATGTCGCTGCTGTCCGCGATGACCTCCACCAGCTTGTCGAGCACCGCCATGCCCTCCGGCAATATATTGGCGCTGCCGGAGCGGAACACGATCTTGTCCAGCATGCGCACCGTGAGCTGGCCGCGCAGCTGTTCGATCTCCACGCTCTTGTCCGCGAGTTCCTGCTGCATGCGATCACGCAGAACGTTTTCCTGCTTCTGCACGGCCTCGAGCTTCTGCTTATTGGCCTCCGCGATCTTGCGATGGACATCGAGTTCCTGGTTGACCACGGTGAGCCTGGTCTCGGTTTCGCTGCGCGCGGCATTGCAGGCCGCGAGTTCGTTCTTCGCGCGCGACTCACAGGCCGCCAGTTCGGCTGACTTCTCTTCGAAGGTCGAGGTCGAGACGCAACCGGTCAGGATCGTGCCGGCCGCGAGCAGAAAATACAATGAGTGTTTCATTATTAACCTCCGCATTTTTGAGGCATGGGACTTGGGGGCTTTTGTGCGGTCCGCACTGTACCAGAACCGGCGGGCCATATCGCGCCAGCCGTCGGGGCAATTCAACACGGCGTCGTCCGCGAAAGAACCGTGGTAAATCGGCCGCAGACCCCCTCTCCGGGGCCAACGTCGCGCGACGGCCGGTTAAGAAATATTTAGGGATTCCTGAGCCAAGATTTAGCAACGGTCAATCGGCCGCCTGCATAAACTCTCTCCGAACCATAACCCTGTACGAGGAGACCACCCATGAAATCGCACAAATGGCTGTACCCCCTGCTGTTGCCGCTGGTCCTGTTCAGCCTTTCCGCCCCGGCCGCCGAAGCGCCGGTGGACGGGAAAACCTTCGAGCGCGGACGCTACCTGATCGTGGCCGGCGGCTGCAATGACTGTCACACCCCCGGCTATCCCGAATCGAACGGCAAGACGCCGCAGGCCGCATGGCTCGCCGGCAATGCCGTGGGTTTCCAGGGGCCGTGGGGAACAACCTATCCGGCGAACCTGAGGCTCACCGTGCAGAAACTGACCGAGGCGCAGTGGCTGGCGCGCGCGCGCCAGCCGATGCGCCCGCCGATGCCGTGGTTCAACCTGCGCGAGATGACCGACGCCGACCTGGTCGCGATGTACCGCTTCATCCGCACGCTCGGGCCGGCGGGTGTACCGGCGCCTGCCGCGGCCGCGCCGGGCGTGGCGGTGATGACACCCTACATCGAGTTCGTGCCGAAAAACCTGCCCAAGCACGCGAGCCGGTAGGCTCGCCACACCTGATTCGAAAGGAGAGCAAATCATGTCCCAGCACATTCAATGGCCGGTCAAGACCCGGGAACTGCACAGCCACCATTTCGATTCCACCATCTGGAACGACTTCCGGTTCCGCGACGATGACATCGTCATCGCCACCTACGCCAAGTCCGGCACCACCTGGATGCAGCAGATGGTGGCGCAGATGCTGTTCGGCGGCGACCCTGACCTGCCGGTGGCCGAGCTCTCGCCCTGGCTCGACCTGCGCGTGCCGCCCAAGGAGATCAAGCTGCCGGCGGTGGAGGCGCAGACGCACCGGCGCATCATCAAGACCCATCTGCCGGTGGACGCGCTGGTGTTCTCGCCGAAGGCGAAATACATCTACGTCGCGCGCGACGGCCGTGACGTGGTGTGGAGCATGTACAACCACCACGCCAACGCCAATGCCGCCTGGTACGCGGCGCTGAACGACACCCCCGGTCGCGTCGGCCCGCCGATCGCGCCACCGCCCGCCGACATCCGCCAGTACTGGCGCGAGTGGATGGACCAAGACGGGCACCCGTTCTGGCCGTTCTGGGACAATCTCCGCAGCTGGTGGGCGATCCGCCACCTGCCCAACGTGCTGATCGTGCATTTCAACGATCTGAAAAGCGACATGGAGGGCGAGATGCGCCGCATCGCGCGCTTCCTCGGCATCGCCATCGACGAAGCGCGCTGGCCGGACATCGTGCGCTATTGCCGCTTCGACTGGATGAAGCAGAACGCCGCCAAGAGCGTGCCGCTCGGCGGCGCCTTCTGGGACGGCGGCGCCCAGGTGTTCATCAACAAGGGCGTGAACGGCCGCTGGACCGACACGCTGACCGCCGCCGACAACGCCGAGTACGAGGCGTGTGCGGCGCGCGAGCTGGGGCCGGAGTGCGCCCGCTGGCTCGCCCACGGCAGCGCGGCGCTCGACCTGCGCCGGACCGGGACCTGAAGCCAATGCCGGCGTGCCGGCCGGTCGTGTAGACTTTCCGCCCGGGAGAATCCGCAAGGAGAGACACATGCCGGCCGCACGCCGCATCGATACCGCCAAACCGCGCTGCGCCTGGTGCGGCACCGACCCGCTGTACATGCGCTACCACGACGAGGAATGGGGCGTGCCGGTGCACGACGAGCGCAAGCATTTCGAATTCCTGATCCTGGAAGGCGCGCAGGCCGGGCTGTCGTGGATCACCATCCTGCGCAAGCGCGAGAATTACCGCGAAGCCTTCGCGGGCTTCAATCCCGAACGCGTGGCGCGTTTCGGCAAACGCGAGGTCGCGCGGCTGCTGAAAAACCCCGGCATTGTGCGCAACCGCCTCAAGATCGAGAGCGCCATCAAAAACGCGCGTGCCTTTCTGGAAGTGCAGGACGAGTTCGACGGCTTTGATAAATACGTCTGGCGTTTCGTCGGCGGCAAGCCGATTCAGAACCGTCGCACCCACATGAAACAGATACCGGCACGCACGGCGGAATCGGACGCGCTCAGCAAGGATCTCAAAAAACGCGGCTTCAGTTTCGTCGGCTCGACCATCATCTATGCCCACATGCAGGCGGTCGGCATGGTCAACGACCACGTGACCGGCTGCTTCCGCTACAAACAGCTCACGCGGCGCTGAGCTTCAGCGGCCGGCTGACGTTCAGGCGGAAACGCCCGCGGCCGGTTTTCTCGATGACGAGGAAGGGACAGCGCTCGGCCAGGCGGCGCTGCAGCAGGATCAGGCGCGCCTCCAGGTTGTCGCTGATGTCGGGCAGCTTCAGGGCCGGATCGAGACGCAGCTCGCGGTTGGTGAAATCGCTGCGCCCGGCCTCGACATGGTCGCGCAACAGCTTCCAGAAGATCGCACCGGCCACGCCCTTGATGAGATAGTCGTTGTCGATGAACACGCTGTGATCGGCGGCGAAGTGCCGCACCGTCACCGGCGCGCCCTGCGCCGCGGGCGGCCGCGGCGCCGCGGCCGCGACCTCCTCATGTTGCTCGGCGGAATGCGACAGCAGTTCCATGGCCAGCGCCAGTTGTCCCGCCAGCACAATCAGCACGTCCTCGTCCTCGAAGGTGAAGCGCAGCTCCTGCGGACTTTCCACATACATCACGCCGAGCAGACGCGGGCCGAACGTGAGCGGCACCGCCAGCTGGCTGGCCGAATCCGGGAGACCCGGAAACGGGATTTCGGTTTCGAGCGCGTCACCGTCGGTACTGCGCTCAAAACCCTTGCGCATGGCGCGGCTGTAGAGGTATTCCTGCGCCGCGTAGCCGATGCGGATCGGGGTGCGCTCGCGCGCGGCCACGCCGACGATGCCCTCGCCCATGCAGATTTCCGAACCGACACCCGATTCGGCATAGCCGCGGGTGGCGACGGTGTACAGTCGCCCGCGCGCGGCGTCGTGCATCAGCAACATCGCCTGCCGGATGTCGCAGTAGCGCTCCAGACCCTGCAACGTCTCGTCGAACAGTTGCGCCAGGTCGCTGCAACCCGCGAGGCCCGCGAGACAGGCGCGCAGGCCCGGCAGCAGGTTCGGGCGCGCCGTGGCCGTGGACGGCATCCCGCCCTGAACCGGCTCGATGACCAGCACGCGGTACACGTCCGAGCCCATGAGACGGAACACCTTGCTCATGCCGGTGTGCGAGGCGATGCCGGCGAGCTTGGCCTTCATGTTCTCGAACAGCGCGCCTTCGGTCTCGGTGCGCAGGTATTCGAGCTGCAGGCGGTAGTGCGCGCCGTCGTCCGGGTCCACCACCTGCACCGTGGCGCGCGGGTTGGCGAGGATGTTCTTGCGCGTGCTGTTGAAGAACTGGTAGGTCAGCGCCACGTGGCTTTCGTCCACATAATGCACCTGCGACAGGTAGGCGACGTTGGGCGTGCCGTCCGCCGCGCAGGTGGCGATGGCCGAGGGGATCGCGCCCTCGAAGCAGCGCCGCAACGCGCCGAGACGCGGGGTCACGGCTGGCGCTCCAGGCGGCTGCCGGCCTTGGGGCCGGGCGTCTGCACAAAGGCGGCGTTCGGCTCGAACACCAGACCCATGGACTCCTCGTCCGCGCTCGACATCACGGCGCGCCCCAGCGCCTCCCGATGATGGACGCGGACCAGCTCCTTCACGAAACTCTCGACGTAGGCGCGGATGCAGGCGTCGTCGCCCGGCGCGAGCGGGACCACGTCGGCGCGCGCGCCCTTCAGCTGGAGGGTCTCGTGAGTGTGCGGCAGGGTAAACACCACGGCGATGCCGCCGCCGGCGCGCAGGTCCTCGATCACCCTGGCGGCGCGCGGCACCGACACGAATACCGTCACCCGGCGGCGGTCGGCGGACACGCGGCAGCCGTGGGCGCGCACCACCGACGGCACCCGCGCGGCGCTGCACGAAGCCACGTTCATGGCGACGTGATGGGTGATGAAATCGGCGCGCGCCTCATCGAGCAAGGGCGCGTCCGGCTGATTACCGGAAGCTGTGGCATCCATAGCGCGAGTATTCTAGTTATAAGACAAACCGCGGTTCCCCCGGAAAACCTCTGCAACAACCGTGCGGTTCGTGACGGCAATTTACCTCTTGCCATGCCGATAATAAATGGGGCGGCAACAGGCCGGAGCAGCGCGGGGGGTGGGCTCGTGAAAACACAGTATTATTTGCCCATGCCTTTCAATTGGCTTGGGCCAAAGGGGGTATATGTATCCGCGTCGTTGCCGGCGGCAAACCTGCGGCGGGTGACGCAGTGAAAATAATCGAACAATAAACGGGCGCAAGCCAACCCGGCTTCCGTTCACTTTCGACAGGCGTCTTTTTCGCAGACAGGACCGAACCAATGTCCGAATCGCCTGGATAGTTCATGGCGATGATCGGCAAACCATCCGTAGGCCAGATTAGCCAACCGACCGGGAATGATGCTCAGGGGAAGGTAGGCCCACCACCATCCGACAGCACGATAGGCCTCGATCAGCGCATCCACCCCCACGATCATGCGCCCATCATCGGTAAGTCCATGCATGCGCGCCATCAGCATCTGCATCGTCACGCCATGGACGCCCGGATCGAATTCCGGCGACTGGATATCAATGAAGCCCAGCAAGCCACGTCGATCGCGACTCATCAAGTTATGCTTTTCCCAGGAACAGATCGGGCAACTGCCATCGTAGAACAATGTCAGCTTCGGTTGAGCCATGTCACACCTCCTTCAATCGGACTTTAAAACCATCAGAAAGAATACGCCCACCATTGCGACAAAAGCAGGCACGCCCAGCCAGAACCAGGCGCGTGCGTAGCGCCAATAACGACCGGGCAGCGGCCGGTTGTGCTTGTCCGCGTCTGTGGCCATATCACGCATACGCATTTGCAACCACACGACCGGCAGCCAGCACGCTCCGGCGATACCATAGAGCGCGAGAGAGAATCCGATCCAGCCAGTCCAGGCGTAACCCGCCGCCTGGGCCAGCCAGATCCCGGATATCGGCTGGAAGATGACCGTGGGAAGCGTAAATATCCAGTCTGCTCGCACCACGTGCCTGGCCACGGTGGCGGCAACCCGCACATCCCGGGTCCGGTTTGCACTCCACATGAAATAGGCCGTCCCCAGCCCTGTGCCAAACAAAAGCGTGGCGGAAAGGATGTGCAGCGTCTTGATGAGGCCGTAGTCCATGTCATGCCTCTGCTGAGGCGGCCATGAATCCAAGAAGCACGGCGGCTATTGGCAGGTTCTTGATCAACGCGCCGAAGGGATCAACCCAAAGCTGTGGCGCCACCCACGACAAAACTGCGGTGTAGAACCCCATTACGGCTAGCTGTGCCACCCACAGGATCTTCCCTGGCGTCAGCAACGTGGCTATACCGAGCGCGACATTCACGCCGCAAGCGACGATGAAGGCACCCGTGGCAAACTCGGGTGAAAGTCCCAGTTTCACCAGCAGGGCCAGACCGTGGTCCCGGGCATATATCCAGCTCACCACGCCGGCCGCAGCCCACATGATGGCGATACCCGCCAACAACATCGGATGGACCCATGACCAGACAGCATTCATACGCAGGAATTCTGCTTCTTCGGGTGGGATGAAATCCTGCAGTGCACGCGGGAAATAGCCAAGAATTTCGTGCGTCGCTTGTACCGAACCGGTATTGCCATTCAGGAGCATATGCAGGGTCTCGGTGCTCAGCGCGCCGCTTTTTAAGACATCGCCGACTCGCGCCACGGGACGTATCAGGGCAAGCGGGATGGGAATCATGAATGTTTTTCCCAGCCCCAGAAGCCCGCGATAGACGCTCAGCATTTTTTGCATCGCGACCGCTTCAGGACCAACCACCGCGATGGTTTGTTTGACCGCGAGGCGATGCTCGATGAGTTTTGCGACAATTGTCACGAGATCATCGATATGTACCGGCTGCATGCGTTGTTCGCCTCGACCCACCAGTGGAATCACCGGCAGGCTCGCGAGACGCAGGAACAGACGGGTGCTCGCACCACGAGACCCGAAAACCACCGATGGCTGCACGATGGTCCAGTCGAGTGTGCTCACACGCAGGACATCATCTGCCGCCCGCTTTGTACGGTGATATTGGCTAGCACCTTCGTCCGCGCCCAGCGCCGATATCTGAACCACACGATTAACGCCGCTCCGCTCACAAGCCTGGAACAGCGCGCGCGGCGCGAGATGATGCAGCTCGGAGAACCGTGCTTGCGCACTTTCCCGCAATATGCCAACGGCGTTGATGACGACGTCCACACCGGCGAGTCGGGGCAACCAGTCCTCCGCCGTCAGATCGCGCATGTAGTCCACTTCGATAGTCTCCGCATCAGCAGGCAGATACCGGTGTCCTGTGCGGTGCACACACAAGACCACGTCATGCGCGCTCCTGCGCAGCGCGGCCACGATGGCCGAGCCGATAAAACCAGTGGCGCCGGTTACCAGGATGCGCATGTGCTATTCCCGCGAAACACCCGCATTGGCGAGATGCTTTTCCTGTGCCATCCCCTGCCTGACCGCCTTGAACAGGCCGCGACCCACCAGGGCAAAGGCGGCAAAGTGGCCGAACAGAATCGCCAGGATGATCCGCCGGACAACCTGTGTCGTATCCTGAAGATTGATGGGGCTGAAAAAGACCGCCACCATCAGGGGCGCAATCAGCAACATCAGCAGCGTATAGCGCGCCCAAAAGTTTGTGCTGCCGGGTTTTTCACAAAGCTGGTCGAGCATTTCCCGCAGCGCGCCGCGCAGCCACCACCACATCAAAGCACCCGTGGCAACACTCCCGCCCATGCTGATCAGCAGTACCAGTTCTTTGTTCATGTTTGCGTTCCTTTACTTTTCACTAATTTCTGTCATTACAGAAATATGCAGCTAAAAAAATCCGTGTCAGCCGAGCAGCCTCTTCGCCTTCAACCCGGTTTTGAGCCATGCCACGGCGTTGGCGTCGGGCAATTGCTTCACCTCGTCGAAAATACCGGTGATCAGCTCCATGAATGCCAGGGTGTTCGCCATGCGATCACGGACCTCTTTGGGCGTATCGTTCCCGGCTTCGTTGACGCATTCGCGCAATACGCTGATAGTCGGGTCGAACTCACGCTTCTTCCGCTCCTCCATGACCACGCGGAAGATCTCGCGTACGTCATGATGAGCCTCGAAATGATCGCGGCGGTCACCCTCGACGTGCACCAGCTTCACCAGGCCCCAGCTTTGCAGTTCGCGGATACTCGTGCTGACATTGGAGCGCGCCACGCGCAATATCTCGGCAATGGTCTCGGCCGTCAGGGGCGTCTCACTGAGAAACAACAGGGCATGGATCTGCGCCACTGTCCGGTTCACGCCCCAGCGGCTCCCCATTTCGCCCCAATGCAGGACAAATCGTTTCATGACCGGGGAAAGCTTCACAGGATGTCCTTTCTTAAATTTCTGTAATTACAGAAATAGCGTAAAATCGATCGGCTGTCAAGACCGGCAGCTGGTTTTGTAGTTTCGGGCTAAATAACAAGACCCGGTATGGGCCGGGTTCGAGGGGATGCAATAGTGGAGCCTGGAAATTGGACCATCCGACCCGCTAATTGTCTTTCCGCCCCATCATCTGCTCCAGCACCAACAGCAGCGAGCTGGTGTCCTGCTCGCCGAGGCCGGCGGCCATGAGGGCGTTGAGCTGCTGCATCACCTGCGCGGTCACGGGCATGGGGATGCCGGCGTCGCGCGCGATCCCGACCGCCACGCCGATGTCCTTGTGGTGCAGCGCCGCCACGATGCCGGCGGCGAAGTCGCGCTCGACCATCTTCTTGCCCAGCAGGTCGAGCATGCGGCTGGCGCCGAACCCGGTGAGGATCGCCTCGCGCACCTTGCCCGGGTCGGCGCCCTGCTCGCGCGCGAACAACAATGCCTCGGCCGCACCCTCGAGGCAGGCAAGCTGGGCGATCTGGTTGGCGAGCTTGGTCACCTGCCCGGTGCCCAGCGGGCCCATGTGAAAGACGGTCTTACCCATGCATTCCAGCAGCGGTTTGACGCGCTCGAAATGCGGCTTGTCGCCGCCGA